>NZ_CP032695.1:323115-646231 GCF_003627755.1 Rhizobium jaguaris
GAACAGCCATTCGCCTTCGGTCTTCACCACGTGGCAGATGTAATGGCCCGGCCGCAGCCGTTCGTGCTGGCCGTCTTGCGTATAGCCCGTCAGCAGATAGGCCGTGACTTTGGCGCCGCCCTCTTCGGGCGTCACGATGATATTGGTGATGAAATGACGCAGTTGCGCGCCGCTGGCATGGAAATTGGCATAACGAGTGGCGAAAGCGCGGATGGCCTGGTGACCGCGATGGTCACCGGTGGCGGATCCCAGCAGCACCGCGTCCTCCGTATAACAGCCGACCACGCCTTCGACGTCGCCATTGTCCATCGACGTCGCGTAGCGGATGAACAAGTCGTTGATTGCCAGACGGTCTTCAATGGATAGAGCTTGTGCGACCATGATAATCCTCCCTGGATTCGGTCTGATTGGTCTTTAGCTTGAGCGGCCGTCGGCGGCCGGCCAGTTGAGGACGGAAGCGATCGTCTTGCTCATGATCCATTCCTTGTCCCCCTCGGTCAGGAAATCGATCGTATGCAGCATGTGGTCGACAGCTTGCCTGTAGGTCGAGCGGCGAAAGCGACTGGCGTCGGTGCCCCAGGCGAGGCGCTTCGGGCCAAAGACGTCGTAGGCTTTGCGGATGAATTTCGTCTGCGACGGGAAGGGATAGGCCTCCAGCGTGTTCAGGGGCAGGGCGGACAGCTTGCCGTAGACATGCGGGAATTTAGCCAGCTCAAGAACATGATCCTGATGGGCCCAGGGATCTATCTCGTTGAGGTCACCGATCGTCGTGCCGAAATGGTCCATGATGACGATGGCGTCGGGATATCTCTCCAGCATCTTCTTGACGAGTCCGATCCGCTCGCCGGCGGCCAGCAGCATGACGGGGATGCGCAGGCGTTCGATCGCTTCCCAGAACCAGCCGAACTGTTCGAGGTCGAGCCATTCGCCGCGATGGAGGGCACCGGCGAAGCGCACGCCGAGCATATGCGGCTGCTGTAGCCAGGTCTCGATCCGGCCGCGATCGGGATTGAGCAGGTCGAACCGCCCCATCACCGCGAAACGGCCCGGATATTGTGCCGCCCAGGAAAGGCAGGGTCCGTTGTCGTCACCCGACCAGCTAGGCGGCACCAGCACGGCGCGCTGCACGCCGGCGCCGTCCATCTGCGGCAGTATGTCTTCCGGCAGATATTGCAGCTGGCCGTGTGCCAGGCCGCGCGTTTCCGCGGGCCAAGGATGGTCCGGTGTGTCCGGCAGGAAAAGGTGGATCTGGCTATCTGTGATGAACATCGCTACCTCCCTAAGATGAAAGCCATCGGCATCGACGCGGCACGCCTCCCCCCGCCGAACCGCAGCTTTCAGTGTTTCGCTTGTTTAGCTTTCGGAACTGAAGAGCCCGATCACGGCCTCTCGAAACTGTTCGCCGGCACGCGAATCGCGCTCCTTGTTCCAGACGATCGAAAGGATCACCGGCGGCATTTCCTCGGCGATCGGAATGACGCACACGCCGTCCGTGGCGAAGCGGCGGGCGACGCTCGGCGAGATCGCCACCCCGAAGCTGGAGGCGACGAAGCCGATCTGCGACAGGATCGTCGGTACTTCATATTCGATACGCGGGCTGAGCCCCTGCTTGCCGAAGGCGGAGATGATGTGGTCGTAGTGATAGGGCGACACGCGGCGCGGCGGCAGGATCAGCGGTTCCTCGGCGAGTTCGCGAAGCGATAGCTCCGCCTTGCCGGCAAGCCGGTGGTCGGCGGGAACCAGCGCCGAGAATTGCTGCCGTACAATGGGCTGGATGCCGAGCGACGGATCGGAGACGTTGCGCCAGACGAGGCCGATGTCGAGCCTGCCTTCCACCACCTCCTCGGTGATGTCCATCGTGTGCCCTTCCTTCAGGACCAGATGGACCTTGGGATAGAGGCTGCGATAGTGCCGCATGATCTTCGGCAGGATGTCGTACATGGCCGACGGAACGCAGCCGACGAAGAGTTCACCGTATTCGCCGGCGCCCACGCCCTGCATGATGTGGTCGACCCGCTGTACGTGGTCGAGCAGCCGGGCGGCCTGCTGATGCAGTATGCGGCCGGGCGCCGTCAGGAAGACTTTGCGGTTGACGCGGGTGAAGAGCTCGACACCGATCTGCTCCTCCCGGGCCTTGATATGCAGGCTGAGCGGCGGCTGCGAGATGCCGAGACGTTGCGCGGCGCGGCCGAAATGCAGATCCTCGGCGACCGCCACGAAATAGCGCAGCCGGGTCAGATTCAGCCGCTGGCCCGCAATCCGGTCACGTTTCGGGTCGCGCGCTGCTTCGGCGGGAAGAAGCGCCAAGGCGTCCAGCAGTGCTTCGTCGTCCGATGCCGCATCCCGCGGATGCGGCGGCTTCCCATTTGCCATTCGATGCGAACCCGTACGCAGGGGACCAAGCGTAAGCAATGATGCTATGTCATTGTGCCGGCTGAGGGAAGTCATTTGCTTGGCCGTCCTGGAGCGGGATGTCGAAAAACGCTTGCGGTTTTGCGACGGCATCCCGCTCTCTCCTTTTTTGATCGGAGCCCGGATTACAGCGGGGCGCTCAGCCCTGCCGCTGGTTCTTCTGGTGCGGGAAATTCTGGTAGAGCTTCTGCACCAGGTCGGGGATGCTCATCCCCTCATCGAGGTGTTTCACCCAGTTCGCCTCCTTGGCGTCGGCGGCTTCGCACAGCTCCAGAACCGGGAGGATCAGATCCTGCGGCACGAAGCAGACGCCGGTTTCATCGGCGACGATGAGATCGCCCGGTGTAACCGATACACCCATAATATTGACGACGCCGTTGATCTCCTGCGTGGCGCAGCGCCATTTGCCGGTGATCGGTGTAAGGTCTTTCGACCAAATCGGGAAATTGAGCTTGCGGGAATGCCCGACGTCGCGAACGCCGCCGTCGACAACAGCGCCGACAATTCCCTGCCGCGATGCGACGGTCGCCATGATGCCGCCCATGTTGGAGACATCCGAGAGGCCCTGGATCACCAGCACGTCGCCGGGTTCAGCTTGATGCATGGCCTCGACTTCGCTCATCAGATTGTCATTTTCGCTGACGGAGCGGTACGCGTCCAAGGGTTGCGGCGTGTTGCGCACCGTCACGGCACGGCCGACGATGGTCCGGTCGCCGATCGTTGGTTTGAGCAGGGAGGCGCCGACCACGCCGCGGACGCCCTTCTCGTCGAGATAGTCGGAAATCGTGCCGGTAATGTCGTTCAGCTTGCGGAACCGCTCGATGATCGACGTGTCGATCTTCTTCGGCGTGGTGCCGATGCGGTCGTCGGACAGAAAACCCGCATTACCCTTGTGTCGCTCGTTCGCGGCCATAAGAATCTCCCATGAATGCCAAGCGCATGACAGCGCCAGTGACACAAAGGAAGACCAGTTAAGTTCGATAGCGTCCAATACCGATTTCTGTTCCGATCAGTAGTTTTTATAAATGGATCGCGCCCGCAACGGCATAATTCCTCCGTAAACTCAGCGGCTTGGCTGCTATCGCTTCAGAACGTCGCCTCGCCGGCTGCTGGAGCCCGGGTCGGCCCGCATCGGAAATCTCGATGACGATACCGTGAAGCTATCGCTGCCGTTCCAAATCGGTATTAGACCGCCTTTCGGATTTCAGTAGCCTTGCCTGCCATCGGGAGTCGGATTTGCAATAGCCGGAGGAGGCAGGCATGTTCAGTCGTGACGTCGCCGGCGGTCTTCTGATGATGGTCGTCGGATCCGCCTTTTCCTATTTCGGCTGGGCCTACGATGTCGGCACCCTTAGCCAGATGGGACCGGGTTTCATGCCCGTGGCCCTCGGCGGTATTCTGGTCCTCCTTGGATTGCTCATCCTCGTTAACGGCCTCGGTTTTATCGTCGCTGGAGCGAATACGGGGAAAATACCCCCCGGAATTGCGGCAAAGCAAAAGGATGGAGCGGTTCCGCAGCTCGGTGAAGAGCTACACCATTCTGGCGGCCCCCTTGAGACCATCCATTGGCCGGACTGGCGCGGCTTGGCTGCCATCGTTCTCGCGATCGTCGCCTTCGTCATGCTGGCCGAGAAGGGCGGGCTGATCGTCGCCACCTTCGCAGTCGTCTTCATCTCGGCCCTGGGCGACAGGAACAACCGGCTGCGGGATGCGCTGCTGCTCTCGGCCTGGGTCACCGTCTTCGGCGTTGCCGTTTTTTACTATGGCCTGCAGATCCGGCTTCCTCTGCTTCGGAGTTTCCGGTGATGATGACGGCGCTGACAGATCTCGGCCAGGGATTCGTGGTCGCATTGCAGCCCTACAATCTGCTGATGTGCTTCCTCGGCATCCTGCTCGGCAACATCGTCGGCGTCCTGCCGGGAATGGGCGTCATGGCTGCGATCTCGATCCTGCTGCCGCTCACCTTCGGCATGAGTCCGGTGGCGACGATCCTGATGTTGGCCGGCATCTATTATGGTGCCCAATATGGTGGCGCGATCTGCTCGATCCTCTTGAACCTGCCCTGCCATCCACCTCACGCCGTCACCTGTCTCGACGGTTTTCCGATGACCCAGCAGGGCAAGGGCGGAGTTGCGCTCGGCGTCACCATCATCGCCTCCTTCGTCGGCGCCTCCTTCGGCATTACCGAAATGATATTCCTGGCGCCGATGCTGGTGCGGGCCGCGCTGAATTTCGGTCCGGCGGAGATCTGTTCGCTCATGCTGCTCGGACTGATTGCCGGCTCGACGCTCGCCAAGGGCTCGGCGCTGAAGGGCATCGCCATGACCACGTTAGGCCTGCTGCTCGGCATGGTCGGCACCGACGTCAACAGCGGCATTGCCCGCTTCGATTTCGGCTTGCTGCCGCTCGATAACGGCATCGAACTCGTCGCCCTCGCGCTTGGTCTGTTCGGCATCGCTGAGTTCATCAAGAGCGTCAACCGCATGGCGCCAGTCAACACCCGCTACACGAACGTCCGGATGCGCGATATGAAGCCGTCGCGCGCCGATTTCAGGAAGGCATTTTTCCCGATGGTCCGCGGTACACTGATTGGCAGCCTCTGCTCGCTGATCCCGGGAACCGGTCCGACCATCGCCTCCTTCGTCTCCTACGCGCTGGAGAAAAAGGTCTCGCGCACGCCGGAGCGCTTCGGCCATGGCGCCATCGAGGGCGTTGCCTGCCCGGAGGCTTCAACGCACTCCTCCGTCCAAGGCGATTTCATCCCGACCATGAGCCTCGGGATTCCCGGCGACGGCGTCATGGCCTTGTTGCTTGGTGCACTCATCATGGCCGGCATCACCCCGGGGCCGCAGCTCGTCAGCGAACATCCCGATATTTTCTGGGGCCTGATCGCCAGCTTCTGGATCGGCAATATTCTGCTGGTGATCCTGAACGTGCCGCTGATCGGCGTCTGGGTGAAGCTGCTCTCCATTCCCTACCGGCTGCTCTATCCCTGTGCGCTCTTCTTCATCTGCATCGGCGTCTACAGCGCCAATAACGATCTCTTCCAGGTCGGAGAGACCCTGGTCATCGGGCTTGCCGGTTACCTGCTCCTGTTTCTCGGCTTCCATCCGGCGCCGATCCTGCTGGGTTTCGTGTTGGGGCCGCGCTTCGAGGAGAATTTCCGGCGGGCGATGCTGGTCTCCTACGGCGATCCGAAGATATTCCTGAGCCCGATCAGCGCCGTCATTCTCGGTCTCTGCGTCCTGCTGGTGGTTCTGCAGATCGTCTTCTGGCTGCGGCGCTTGCGCGCGGGCGATACCGCTGCCACCCCTAACAGTTCCCTCGTCGAGGCCGAATAGCGGTTTGGCCAAACGTCCTCTTGCCGGAGCCTCAAGGCCCCGCATCAAAACGAAAGGTGTGACATGCCGACTTGGTTCATCACGGGTTGCTCCACCGGCTTCGGCCGCGAGATCGCTCTCAAAATTCTCTCGCGCGGCTGGCAGGCCGTCGTCACCGCGCGCAATCCGGCCGACGTTGCCGATATCGCCGCCATCAGCCCGGATCGATGCCTGGCGTTGCCCCTGGACGTCAAGGACAGGCGTTCGATCGACAGCGCGGTCGCAGCGGCAATCGATCGCTTCGGCAGCATCGACGTCCTGGTCAACAATGCCGGCTATGGATATCGCTCCGCCGTGGAGGAGGGCGAGGAGGAGGAGATCCGCACCGTCTTCGAGACCAATGTCTTTGGCTTGACCTTCGTCACCCAGGCGGTGCTGCCCCATATGCGCGCGCGCCGCCGCGGCCACATCGTCAATCTCTCATCAATTGCCGGCCGTATCGCCCAGCCGGGCTCGGGCTTCTATGCCGGAACCAAGTTCGCCGTCGAGGGCATTTCCGATGCGCTGCGCAAGGAGCTGCAGCCGCTCGGCATCGGTGTGATGTTGGTGGAGCCGGGTGGCTTCCGCACCGATTTCGCCGGTCGCTCGCTGCGCCAGTCCAAGGAGCCCATAGCCGACTATGCGACCACCTCCGGCCTGCGTCGCCGGGAAAACAGCAGAATCGATGGCAATCAGCCTGGCGATCCCGTCCGTGCCGCCGAGGCCATCATCCAGGCAGTGCTGGCGGAGGCGCCGCCCTTCCGCCTGGTGCTCGGCGCCGATGCCAGCCGGCGGCTGCGGGACGAGCTGAAGGCACAGCTGCGCGAGCTGGAAGCGTGGCATCAGGTGGCGGTGGATGCCGATTTTCCTGTCTGAACGGGGTTGCCGACGGTCGGCAGGAGCATAGATGAAGAAGGAGGAGGAGCATGAAAAAACCTAGTCTATGGAGCGCAATCTGCGCGGCGGCGCTGGCTTTCGCGGCCGTTGCCGCCGAAGCGCAGGCGGCCGGCTGGCCGACAGGGCCGGTGAAGCTCATCGTGCCGCTCGCCGCCGGCGGATCGTCCGACATCGCCGCCCGCGCACTCGCGCAAGGCCTGTCGGCACGCTGGAAACAGCCGGTCGTGGTGGAGAACCGCACGGGCGGCTCGACCATCATCGCCGCGCAATATGTGCTGGGCCAGCCAGCCGACGGCTATACGCTCGATGTCTTTCCGACGACGCATTCGATCAATCCCGGCGTCCGCTCATCCATGCCCTTCGATACGATGAAGGACTTCTCCTATGCGGCGATGTTCATGGACGCGCCGATGGCGATCTTCGCCAATCCGAAATTTCCGGCAAGCTCGCTTGAGGAACTGATCGCTGAGGCGAAGAAGCATCCCGATCAGCCGATCCTATTCGCCTCGCCGGGCGTTGCCAGCGCCGGCCACATGGGCGGCGCTCTTCTGCAATCGCTGACCGGCATCAAGCTGCAGCATGTCGCCTATACCGGCAGCGCCACGGCACTTCCCGACGTTCTGTCCGGCCGCGTGCCGCTGTTCATCACGCCGCTGACCGGGTTGACACAATATGTCGACAACGGCCAGCTCAAGCTGATCTCCGTCCTCGGCGCCGCCCGGGCCAAGCAATATCCCAATGTTGCGGCGGCCTCCGAGATCGTCCCCGGCCTCGTGGTTCGCGCCTTTACCGGCATTGCCGTTCGCGCCGGAACGTCGCCGGAGGTCATCCAGAAGATTGCCGACGACACGAAGGCCGTGGTCAATTCGCCGGAATATGCCCAAGTCAGCAACAGCGCCGGCTTCGTGCCCTGGGTGACATCGCCCAAAGAGACGACGGATCTGATGCAGCACGAGGTCGATCAGTGGAAGCAGATCGCCGCCAAACAAGACATCCACGTGAAATGAGGTTTCCCTATCCCATGACAGTTGAATCGGAACTCCGCGAGGCCGAACGAGCGCTCTACGCCGCGATGGTCCGCAAGGATACCGCGGCCCTGGAGACCATGCTCCATGACGACCTTATCTTCGTCCATTCGACGGCGCTGGTGGAGGGTTGTCCAACCTATCTCGCCAGCGTGGCAGCCAATCGCTATCGCTATGAAAGTATCGTGCCGCGCCCCGGCGGCATCATCCGGCTCTTCGACGATTTCGCCCTGATGAGCGGCGAGGTCGATATGAACACGACCCTGCATGTGCAAGTCGTGCTCGGCTGGGTGCGTAAGGATGGTCGGTGGCAGCTGGTGCTCCGGCATGCGGCCCGCATCCCCGAAGCCTAGAGCGGAAGCGTATCCGGCGATAGCGACGCAGGAGTGGCCTGGCCTCGGTTCGCGTGGCTACGCCGACCGAGGCGATCGCGTCCCGCTTTCATTGAGGTCCGCCAGCGAAGACATCGAGCTTGGACGTTACTTTGCAGAAAGTGTGTTTATTCGTTCGAGCCCTCGGGCAAATCCTTCGAGAGCAATGGAAAGTTGTATGGGTTTGTCACCCCCGCTCGATGTGGTCGTCAGTTTCAGGACGGTCGTCTGCCGCCAACTTGGGGCGCTTGTTCGCGAGGTACCATGGCTGTGTTCGGTCGACTTTGTTTCCTTGTGCTCGCCAGTCAAAGGACTTGGAAGATATTGTAGATCGGCCCGCTCGGCGGTCGATAGCCAGTGCCAACAGCCACAATGCGGTTCAACCAACCGTATTCGTCTGAGCCCGTCTGGAAGATCGGATTGATGCGAAAATAATATTCGTCCGCCTCCACCGGCGCGCCTTGCGCAAGACGTGCGAGCACTTCTGCCGGTCCAGCCCGGACTCCCTGGTACGTCATGCCAATGAGAGCTCCGTCATCCGTTTCCAACACGACGCGGCAATCCAGCCGCACGGTTCCGTCGGCGAGGACCTGCTGCCAGTCGCTGCCTCCTTCGAGGACCCGGCCCTTCAGCTGTTTTCCCTCAAAACGCCCGCCGCCCACAATACCGACCACGCTGGGGCCAGCTTCAGCTCCCACTTTTTGGGCGGCTGCGATGTTCATTTCGACGGCGAAGAGCGGCGTGACACGGAGCGATTTCAGCGGCTCGGGAACGAAGATCGAAGATGACATGGCTTGGCTTTCTGGTAGGGCCCGCCGTTCCGGCGGCCGGTGGCGCTCTTGATCGATGCGGTTCAGGTAAATGGAAAGAGTGCGAAGGGATCACTTACCGGAAACATGTGCTCGGGCATCAAGTCGTCAAGTTCGACGTTACTTTCTTATCACGCGAGTGCTGACCGCTTTGGGTCAGACGATCCTCATGGCTCCCTGCGCTTGATCGCGCTCGCGCGCGCATAGCGGCGCGCGATGTCCAGGAAATTGCGAAGCTGCGGCGAGCGATTGTCCAGCCGGTAATTCACCGAGAGCGTGGTGCCTGGATTGGGACCGGAATATTTCCGATAGCTGACGCCGGCGCGCTGCGTCGTCGATACCGATTCCGGCACCAGCGATACGCCGACGCCGACGGAAACTAGACCTATCGCTGTCTGATAATCCATGGCCATGACCGTTCTTACGGCGTCAAGACCAGCTTCATCGCAGATCTTCAGTACATAGTCGGCGAAGCTCGGCCGTGGGTTGTGTGGATAGAGTATGAACGTCTCGTTGCTGAGATCGGCAAGCTTCGGCACCGCTTGAGCGTTGAATGGCGAATTGTCCGGCAGAGCCAATATCAGAGGTTCCTGGTGGAGAAACTCCGACTTGACCTCATCATCCTTGATGGACGGTCGAGCGATGGCGATATCGATTTCGCGCTGAATCAGCGCACGCTTGAGTTCGGCGTTGTTCATGGCCGACAACACCAGATCAACGTCAGCATAGTGAGAGCGGTACGATTTGATCAGGTTCGGCAGTATTCCGTGCGTAGACGATCCCACAAAGGCGATACGAAGGCGCCCCTCGCTGCCGCTGCCGATGCGGCGGACCTCCGAGAAAATGCTATCCAGGTTCGCGAAGACCTCGCGAGTGCGCTCCAACAACAGCTGGCCGGCTTGTGTCAACCGAATCTGGCTGCGGCTGCGGTCGAAGAGGAGGGCGCCGATTTCCTTTTCAAGCTGGCTGATTTGGCGGCTGAGCGGCGGCTGGGCCATATCGAGGCGAGCCGCCGCCCTGCCGAAATGAAGTTCTTCGGCGACTGCAATGAAATATCTAAGCCGCTTCAGTTCCAACGGCGGATTTTCCTCTCATGACGATGTCCAGCGCCCGCTCAAAATAGGGGCGAAAGCGGGCCGGATTTTCGCTCATCGGAAAATGGCCGAGTTCACTCATAATCTCAAGAGTGGAGCCGGGGATCGCCTTGTGCGTTCGCGTCGCATCCTCGGGCGTGCAGGTGAGGTCGTATTCGCCGCACAGTATGTGAACGGGTGTTTGGCGCGTATCGATCCTGCCGATATTGGCGATAAGGCTATCGTCCTTGGTATAAAAGCTGAGATCACCGCGGAAGACGCCCGGGCCGGATTGCATGAACATCCAGAGCGTATTCCAGCGTTCGGCGCTTGGAGCATGTGGTGCGATGTTGGCGGAAACGAGCGCTGCCCCCATTTCACCGCCATGGGCGTCAGGGCGGTGGAACCAGTCGATATCGTACCACGCCGGCTGAAAATCAGAGGCTTCGATCGCCACGAAGCCTTTAAAGTGCGAGGGATGGAGTGCTGCAAGCTGCAGCGCAATGCGCCCGCCCATGGAGCAGCCGACCAGGATCAGGTCTTCAAGTCCAAGCCCTTCGATCACACCAAGCACGGTTTCGATATAGTGATCCGTGGTCAGGAGATATTCCTCGGTCTCGAAACCCTCGGGCGGCAGCGATTTGCCGTGCCAGGGCATATCGAAGGCAATGAAGCGGTAGTTCTCGCCAAATTGCGGGTCGGCGAGGATGTGTCGCCATTGACGCGTGTCGGCGCCCGCTGTGTGCAGGCAGACGACGGGCTGCCCGCGCCCGCACTCCTCGAAATAGATGCGATGAGCCCGGCCGCCGATTTCAATGTTGAGATAGCGCCCGACGATGGGATCTATGGTAGCGGTCATGCTGTCTGCTCCTCCCGCGGAATAGCCAGGATTTCCTTGAAGAAACGCAGGTTTTTCACAAGGTTCAGAATATCCCCGTCAATACGCGCGCGCCCAAGCTTGACCAGGCCGAAAATGTCATGGAAACCCGGCGCCGGCAGTTTCTGCCAGAAGCGCTCGAGCGCATCGGCGTCCATGCGGATCGCGAAGCGCCATGGTATCTTGCGATTGCGGCCCTGCGCGATCTTTTCGATATGGCCCCGATGGAAGGTCAGGTAAAAGCACTCCTCGCCGATTTCGATGAGTACCGTTTCGCTTAATAGGCAGCCCATGCGCAGAAGGTGCGGCTTGCTTTCGAGCCGCTTTGCGATGTGTTCCATTTTGGCAAGGTAATGCGCCGCACTTTCCACGGTTCAGGCTCCAGTTCGCGTCAAATGTTTGATCCGGTCCTCATCGAGAATGAGACCCAGACCGGGACCTTCCGGCAGGTGAACTTCGAAATTGCGATATGTCGGACCTGACAGCACCAGGTCATTGACAAGGATTTTCGGACCGAAATGCTCCGTGCCCCACTCCATTTTCGGCAATGTCGAGAAGACCGCGAGGTGCGCGGCAGCGCCAATGCCGCTTTCGAGCAAGCAGCCGCCATAAAGCTCCATGCCAAAAGCGCTCGCGACCGCAGCGGCGCGCTTGAGTTCCAGCAGGCCGCCGCTCTTGACGAGCTTCAGCGAAATCACGCTTCCAGCTCCGAAAGATCCCGCTCGCGCGATATCGGCTGTTGTAAACACCGCTTCATCGACCATGACGGGGATCGGGGTACGGGCGGCGATGCGCGCCAACTGCTCCATCTGTGCGGCCGGAAGCGGCTGCTCGATGAGGCTGACATCGAGCTCCTCCAATGCCGGCAACCAACGTATGGCGGTCGCCTCGCTCCAGGCTTGGTTGACGTCAACGATGATCTCGACATCGGCCCCGAGCGCGCTTCGGATCTTCCGAAGACGCTCTATGTCCATTCTAGGGTCGGCAAAGCCCATCTTGATCTTGAAGCGGCGGTGTTCCGCACGCTCGAGTTTAGCCTTGGCTTCCACGATCTCCTGATCCGCGTCTCCAGATGCCAGCGCCCAGATCACTGAAAAGCTTGTCCGCACCGAGCCCCCGAGAAGTGCCGTGGCGGGTAATCCGAGCGATTTGCCGACCGCGTCGAAGGTTGCCGCCTCGATCGCCGCTTTGGCGGCATTGTTTCTGCTTGCAGCCTTGCTTAGGCGGATCGCATTGTCTTCGAAACAGGATGCCGGACGGCCGACCAGGGCGGGGGCGAGATAGGCGTCGATCACCGACTTGATCGACTCGACGCTCTCTTCGGCCCAGCGCGGGCCCCCCAAGGTTGACGCCTCGCCATAGCCCTCGACACCGTTTTCGAGCATTACACGCACCAGAACGAAATTCTGGCACGAGATCTCGGTGTTTGAGAGCTTATGCCTGCGCAGCGTGGGGGCATCGATGATCGATGAGGTCACACTGCGGATGGCGAGATCGCGCCAGGACGCGGTCTCATCAAGCAGGGCGATTGGTTCTGCAAGGGACATACCCAATTTCACTCCAACATCGGGGGAGGAAGCCGCACCCATGGCGCGGCAGAGTTCTTATTCCGCGGCCATCACTAAGGCTGCAGGTTTCAGGACAAAGTCGAACTCCATGACGAAATCTGTTTTCGAGCCGGCAGGGGCCTTTTTCAGTTCGCCAATCAGATCCGTCTTCACGGCGAAGACGGAATCATTGTCGAGATACTTGGTCTCGGAATCGAATATCTGTGAGATGAGAGGGCGATAGCCTTCCTTGCTGATCATGAAGTGAATATGGCCGGGCCGCCATGGGTGATGCCCCATGTAATTCAGCAGTTCACCCGCAGCCCCGTCATAGGGGATTGGATAGGGCACCGGACGGATGCCGACGAACGAATAATGGCCGTTGACGTCCGTGTGAAAGCGACCGCGCAGATTATAATCCGGCTGGTCGGGATCTTGTTGCTCGTAGAGGCCGTTGGGTGCGTCCTCCCAGACGTCGATGACGGCTCCGGCAAGCGGGGCACCGTCAGTCCCGTGAATGCGTCCTTGGACGAGGACTGTCTCCTGATCCGGAAAATCCTTCTGGATGATCGAAGCGCCATTTGGCAGGACGGGCGGATTTTCCCGATAAAAGGGCCCGAGCACGGTTGAACGGCTTTCGCCATCGGTGACCGGATGATCGATCATGTCGACCAGGACCTCGATCCCGAGGATATCGCTGATAAGAATGAATTCGTTGCGATTGTCGTCGGAGATGTCGCCGGCCCGGCGTAGGAACTCGCAGGCTTCCAGCCACTCTGCATGCGTGATCTTCACTTCCTTGCAGAAGTTATGGGCATGATGGATGAGGCTCGTCAGGATTTCACGGCGGCGCGGCGAGATTTCCTCCGCAAGTGCGGAGATAACCACGTCTGAGATGTTGTCGACTGTAACGTTTCGCATGTCTTCCTCCCAATGCGGTCGATAGACCTATTGGTGCGCCGACGGGCCCGGAAGCTCAATGCTCGAAATGATATGCGATCATACCCGAGGATGCTTTCGCATCGGTGACGGGCGGCCAGGGACGATCCTTTAGCTCGCCAATTGGACGGTCGCCTGACGGCGAACGGCGTTGCCTAGCCATTCGCCTGCAATGCCAGACGTCAATGGTGGCAACACCCGCCTTCGTCCATAGCGGTTGGTGGCACGAAAGCGGCGAATTGCTGCTCGAGCGCCTTTACAACACCGGCCCGCCAACCATCGGCAATCTGTTCGGAGAAAGGATCGGGAAAGATGTCCTCCTCGCCTCTTTCCAAGCCGTCGAGGATTCCCGCTGCCACCAGGCCAACCTCCGATTTCGGAACGTCGAAACCGCGTGTCATGTCGGTGTCGACCGGCCCCGTGAAGCAGGTGTGCACTTTGACGCCGCGAGCTGCCAGAAGGGCTCTGAGAGCCTGTGCGGCATTGTGTGCCGCAGCTTTCGAAATCGAGTAAGCCGGCGTCGAGGCGACCGAAACGAGCGCCGACAAAGAGAGATTGTTGACGATGACGCCTTTCGACCGCACCAGTTTAGGCAAAAATGCCTGAGTTACCCTCAGCATGCCGAAGCAGTTGACAGCCAGATGGCGGTTGATGATCTCGAAATCGCTAAAATCATCTGGCGCGAAGATCCCCGCATTGTTGATCAGGATGTCGAGGCCTTCAATTTTCTCGGCCGCCTGCCGAATGTCGCCTTCGTTTGTGACATCCAGTCTGATGAAGATGACGCGTTCGTCATCATGATGCTGATCGCTACGTGTTCCGGCATAGATGCGTTTTGCGCCGCGCCTCAACATCTCATCGACGAGGGCTCGGCCGATGCCGCGGTTGGCTCCGGTGATCAGGACCGTTTTGTTTTCGATATTCAAGACGTGCTCCTATAAGGCTGACTACGCCATCAGAAGGTTCTCTGATGATCGCCAGAAGACTAGGATCAGGCCAGATAGGAGTGGGAGTAACAAGTCTGGCGGGATTTAACAGGTGGGGTGACAACGGTTACGGCATCGTAGACCGATGCACTCTCTGTATTCTCGTTGACGGCATTGCTGCCGGCAATGGTCTGCAAATTTGTCGGCTCGGACCTTATTGTGATCCTTGCTTGTCAATACAGCGATCGCGGATATAACCTTCATTTGAGGAGAGGCCGCGCCCGTGGAGGAAAGGACGCGACCATAGACGTTCATGTTCGCTGGGCACGATCCATTTCTCGTGACGCTCTCAGTGGCGGTTGCGATCATGGGTGGCTACACCGGCTTCGGTCTGGCCGCCCGCATCCGCAGTTCGCCGGAGGCCAGCCCCCGGCTGCTGCTTGCCGGTGCGGCGGCATTTCTCGCCATCAGCATCTGGACCATGCATTTTATCGGTGTGCTTGCGGCGCCGATTCCGCCTGACGCCGTCTACCTCATGTTTCCGACCGTCGTGTCGTTTCTGATTTGTGCACTGGTGGTAGGTATTTCACTGTTCTTTGTCAGCATCGGCGAACGATCCAGCTTGCGCATCCTGGCTTCGGCACTGCTGCTTGGGCTCGGCGTTGCCTCGATGCACTATGTCGGCATTCACGGCCTCGCCGGTCATTTTAGTATCGAGCATGATCCTGGCATGGTTCTGCTCTCCGTCGTCATCGCTGTCGTTACTGCCTATGGCGGGCTTCGGATCTATCTAGCACGCCATGGCGGCTTTCGGCTTGCTTTCAGTGCGGTTGCCTTTGGTATCGCGGTTTCTGGTATGCATTATACGGCCATGTACGGCATGCATTTTCGGGCCGTGGAAGGCATGGATCAGATCATGGCGATGGATGGGCTTGCCGCCTCGCCACAGGTGCTGGCGTTGATCGTCGCTTTGCTGTGTTTCTTGATCGCGGTCGGCTTTTTGCTGTTTCTCGTCCCGGAAGCACGCCAGCGTCCGAATGTGGCCGTCTTGGACCCAACCGCCGATCTTCACGACAGCGGGACCGGGTCAGAACGGCAGGGTGCGGCGGTCGCCGTCCGGGCGCGGACGAAGGCTGCTCCGCTCGCGGGTCTTGGTCAGCCAGTACCACGATCGGTGGCGACACGCGTGCCGCTCGAAGCGGCAAACGGAATGCAGTTCATCGATGTGGCGGAGATCCGCAGTATTCGTGCCGATGCTCACTATACGCTCGTCCACGATGGCCAGCGCGAGCGCATGTGCTCCTGGCCGATTTCGGAGGCGGAATCGCAGCTTGCTCCTGACATCTTCATGCGCGTTCACCGCAGCCATATCGTGGCGGTCCCGCATATAACCTTCATGCGCAGGGAAGGCGACGGCGCCGTTGTGGAGTTGGATGGCCCCGCTCCTCATTTGGTGCCGGTGAGTCGCGCGAAGATCGCAGAGCTGAAAGCCCGCCTCGGACTTGCGAAGGGCGAGACTGCGAGAGCAGCCAGATAAGTCAGCCAGGTTGACGCAAATCGTGCGCCGAAAACCGCCTTTCGTGCGAAAATCCGCCCTTGGTGATTGATCTCCGCCGGTCAGCTTGCCCAGCGCCGATGACCGGGCAAATCCTCCCCTAAAGCGTCGTGTTCCGATCGAACGGGAGGAAGATCATGATACCGGGCGCATTCGATTTCCATCGGCCGGAAACAGTCGCCGATGCGATCAGACTTCTTTCCACGCTTGGCGATGAAGCCAGGCCGCTTGCGGGAGGGCATAGCCTCATCCCGATGATGAAGCTGAGGCTTGCTTCGCCCGAGCATCTCATCGACCTTCACGGTATTGCGAGCCTCAGAGGTATCAAGCACAAGGGCGGCGACATCATCATCGGTGCGATGACAACGCAGCACGACCTTGTGGTCTCGCCGGAAATCACAACCCTTCTGCCTATCCTTAGGGAGACGGCGCTGCTGATCGCCGATCCGCAGGTGCGCTATCGCGGCACGATCGGCGGCAATGTCGCAAACGGCGATCCCGGCAACGACATGCCGGCGCTGATGCTGACCCTCAATGCGCACTACCGCCTCGAAGGGCCTGGCGGCGTGCGCGATGTCCCCGCGACCGACTTCTATCAGGGCGCCTATTTCACCGCTCTGGAGCCCGGAGAGTTGCTGACCGAGATCGTCATTCCGCAACCGGTACAAGGTCACGGCTATGCCTACGAGAAGCTGAAGCGCAAGGTCGGGGACTATGCGACCGCGGCTGCGGCCGTGATGCTCACCCTCTCGGGCGGCAAGGTCGAAACCTGTCGCATCGGCCTGACCAATCTGTCGGAAACGGCGTTGCTTGCCGAAGACGCCGCCGCCGCCGTGATCGGGACGAGCCTCGACGAGGCAACCCTGCAGAAGGCCGGCGAGCTCGCGCGGCAGATCATGCAGCCGGCAACGGATGGGCGAGGACCTGTCGAATACCGCAAGCATGTGGGCGGCATCATGGTCATGCGGGCGTTGAAGCGCGCCGCGGACCGCGCCGTGTGAGGAGGCAACAATGGCGAAAACTCATGTGACAATGACGGTGAACGGTGCCGAGGTGGAGGGCCTTGTCGAGCCGCGAATGCTGCTCGTTCATTTCATCCGCGAAAACTTGGCCCTGACCGGCACCCATATCGGCTGCGAGACCACCCATTGCGGTGCTTGCACCGTCGATCTCGACGGCATGTCGGTCAAGAGCTGCACCGTCTTTGCGGTGCAGGCGCAGGGATCGCAGATCACCACGATCGAAGGAATCGCCAATCCCGATGGCACGTTGTCGGCTCTTCAGGAAGGCTTTCGCCAGATGCACGGCCTGCAATGCGGCTTCTGCACGCCGGGCATGATCGTGCGCGCCCACAGGCTGCTGCAGGAAAATCCGAACCCCACCGAGGAAGAAATCCGCTTTGGCATCGCTGGCAATCTGTGTCGCTGCACGGGTTACCAGAACATCGTCAAGGCCATCCAATATGCCGCCGCAAAAATCAACGGCGTTGAATTCAAGGAGGCGGCAGAATGAACGAGATGACCGTCACGCGCGAGCAGCGCGAAGCGAAGCTTGAGGGCATGGGCTGCAAACGCAAGCGGGTGGAGGACATTCGCTTCACCCAGGGCAAGGGCAATTACGTCGATGACGTCAAGCTGCCCGGTATGCTGCACGGGGATTTCGTCCGCTCGCCGTATCCGCACGCTCGCATCAAATCGATCGACAAGGACAAGGCGCTGAAGGTGCCGGGCGTTCTCGCCGTGCTGACGGCGGAAGACCTCAAGGGCGTCAATCTCGCCTGGATGCCGACGCTGGCCGGCGACGTCCAGATGGTGCTTGCCGATGGCAAGGTGCTGTTTCAGAACCAGGAAGTCGCGTTCGTCGTCGCAACCGACCGCTACGCCGCAGACGATGGCATCAATGCTGTCGAAGTCGAATATGAGGCATTGCCGGTTCTGATCGATCCCTTCCATTCGATGGACCCGGATGCACCTGTTCTGCGCGAAGACATCAAGGACAAGAAAGACGGGGCGCACGGGCCGCGCAAGCATCCCAACCACATCTTCGAATGGACGGTCGGCGACAAGGACCTGACAGACGCGGCTTTCCGCAAAGCGGAGGTGACGATCAAGGAGCTGATCTCCTATCACCGCACGCATCCGTCGCCGCTCGAAACCTGCCAATGCCTTTGCTCCTTCGATAAGGTCAAAGGTGAGCTGACGATTTGGGGCACATTCCAGGCGCCGCATGTCATCCGTACGGTTGTTGCGTTGATCTCCAAGATCCCGGAACACAAGATCCATGTGATCTCCCCGGATATCGGCGGGGGCTTCGGCAACAAGGTCGGCGCGTATCCGGGCTATATCTGCTCCGCCGTCGCATCGATCGTCACCGGCAAGCCGGTGAAATGGGTCGAGGACCGGATCGAGAACCTGACCAGTACCTCCTTTGCCCGCGATTATCACATGACCGCCGAAATCGCCGCGACGAAGGAAGGGAAGGTCACCGGCCTGCGTGTGCATGTGCTTGCCGATCACGGCGCCTTCGACGCCTGCGCCGATCCGTCCAAATGGCCGGCCGGCTTCTTCAACATCGTCACCGGCTCCTATGACTTTCCGACGGCGCATCTGGCGGTCGACGGTGTCTATACCAACAAGGCGCCCGGTGGCGTCGCTTATCGCTGCTCTTTCCGGGTGACCGAGGCGGCCTATTGCATCGAGCGGGCGATGGACATCCTTGCCCAGAAGCTTGGCATGGATCCGGTGGAACTTAGGTTGAAGAACTTCATTCGGCCCGAACAGTTTCCGTATCATTCGGCGCTCGGATGGGAATATGACTCCGGCGATTACCACACCGCTATGAAGAAAATGATGGAGACGGTCGATTACGCCGGCCTCCGTCGTGAGCAGGCCGAAAAACGCGACGCCTTCAAGCGCGGCGAAACTCGCGAGATCATGGGGCTCGGCGTTTCCTTCTTCACCGAAATCGTTGGCGCCGGACCGTCAAAGAATTGCGATATTCTCGGCATCGCTATGTTCGACAGTTGCGAAATCCGCCTGCATCCAACCGGCTCCGGCATTGCCCGCATGGGAACGAAGAGCCAGGGCCAGGGCCATGAGACGACCTGGGCGCAGATCATCGCCACGGAACTCGGCATCCCGGCCGACGATATTACGGTCGAGGAAGGCAATACCGATACCGCGCCCTACGGCCTCGGCACCTATGGTTCCCGCTCGACCCCCGTTGCAGGGGCGGCGATCGCCATGGCGGCGCGCAAGATCAGGGCCAAGGCGCAGATGATTGCCGCCTATATGCTCGAGATCCATGAGGACGATCTCGAATGGGATATCGACGGCTTCCGGGTGAAGGGCCTGCCGGAGAAGTTCAAGTCGATGAAGGATATTTGCTGGGCCGCTTACAACGCGCCGCCGCCAGGATTGGAGCCTGGGCTGGAGGCGGTCAGCTATTACGACCCGCCGAATATGACCTATCCTTTCGGCGCCTATCTCTGCGTCATGGATATTGATGTCGATACCGGTGTCTACAAGGTGCGCCGCTTCTATGCACTGGACGATTGCGGCACCCGCATCAATCCGATGATCATTGAAGGACAAGTGCATGGCGGGCTGACCGAAGCCTTTGCGATCGCTATGGGCCAGGAGATCCGTTACGATAATGACGGCAACGTCGTAACCGGCTCTTTCATGGACTTCTTCATGCCGACGGCGGTCGAAACGCCCCATTGGGAAACGGATTTTACCGTGACGCCTTCGCCCCATCACCCGATCGGCGCCAAGGGTGTCGGAGAAAGCCCGAACGTCGGCGGTGTTCCCGCCTTTTCCAATGCTGTCAACGATGCCTTCTCGTTTCTCGGCTCGACGCACATCCAGATGCCGCATGACTTCTGGCGCAACTGGCAGGCGGCGAAACGTCTCGGGGCGATCGCCTGACCGGAACCGCGTCTCATGTCCTCCACACGATCTGATTCCCACGATAAAAACGGCCTCCTCTCCGGAAACGGAGAGGGGGCGAAACGGGGCGAGGTTCTACCACGCCAGGTGATCACTGAGCGGCTTGTTGCGGCCGGCTATATCGCTGATCGTAATCTTGCGACCGCCATCGCCCTCATGCAGATGCTCGGCCGGCCTTTACTGCTGGAGGGAGAGGCCGGCGTCGGCAAGACGGAAGTGGCCAAGGCGCTCGCGATCGCGCATGAGACGGAACTAATCCGGCTGCAATGTTATGAAGGCCTCGACCAGTCCGCGGCGCTTTATGAATGGAACTATCAGCGGCAATTGCTGGCCATCCAGGCGCGGCAGGGCATGGACGCCGCCGAGATCGAGCGTGGGATATTTTCCGAGGACTATCTTCTTGAAAGACCGCTGTTGGCGGCGATCCGACGCCCGCGTCCGCCTGTCCTGCTTGTCGACGAGATTGATCGCGCCGACGAGGAGTTCGAAGCTTTCCTGTTGGAATTGCTGTCAGATTTTCAGATATCCATTCCTGAGCTCGGGACGGTGCGAGCCACGTCCATACCGCATGTGGTCCTGACCTCGAACGGGACACGCGAGCTCTCCGATGCGCTGCGCCGACGCTGCCTGTATCACTATGTCGACTATCCGGATGTCGACCGCGAGGCGCGCATCATCATGGCTCGGGTAGCCGGCGCCGGTGCATCATTGGCGCTGCAGGTTGCTCGTTTGGTCGAAAAGATCCGCAAAGAGGATCTGCGGAAGGTGCCCGGCGTGGCGGAAACGCTCGATTGGGCAGCCGTACTCGTCGGCCTTGATATTGTCGACCTGCATGCGGAGCCCGAGACCGTCCATGAGACGCTGATGTGTCTTTTGAAGACGCGGGAGGATCGCGTGCGGATCAGTCGCGAGGTGACGGAGCGCCTGCTTGGGAGGGTCGCATGAGCTGCTGCGATACGCTTCTGACTGCGGACGACATGAACGAATTTTCGCGCCTGGTTGCGAAGAGGCTCGCCGCTTTCCTGCGCACGCTTCGGGATAATGCATTCGCCGTCGGATTGAAGGAAGGTCAGGACGCCGCGTCGCTGATGCAGACGGAGATGGCGACCAGACCCGACTTGCTGCGTTCGGCTTTCAAGCATCTCTTTTGTGCCCGCAAGGCCGATTGGGACCGATTCGACGGGGTATTCGACGCCTTCTGGCTCGGCAAGCATCTGCGCTCCCGTGCGATCGTCTCGGATGCATCCAAGCCGTCCGGCAGTTCACAAGCTCAAGCCGCAGCCGATGATGCCAGGAGTGGGCCGGCCCTTGGCGATCAATTGCCGAAATCGGATGAGACGGACGATCGGGCAGGCGGGAGCGAAGGCCGTATGGAGGGTGCATCGCGGGTCGAAAGCCTTCAACAGACGGATTTCCGCAAACTGTCCGATCCGGACGCTATAGAAAAAGCACATATGATCGCCGCCCGGCTTGCCGCCGCCATGCGCGTCCGTTTGACCCGCCGGGATGTGGCCCGCCGCAAGGGGTATCGCCTCGACCTCAGGCGTACCATCCATCGCAATGTCAGCCATGGCGGCGTTCCGATCAATCCTGTGCGGCGCCGGCGTAAGACAAAGCCGTTGCGGCTCGTCATGCTGCTCGACGCTTCCGGCTCGATGAGCATGTATACCGGCATTTTCCTGCGCTTCATGCACGGCGTTCTCGACGCCTTTCGCGAGGCGGAAGCCTTTCTTTTCCACACGCAGCTTGCCCATGTCTCCGACGCGATGAAGGAGCGGGATGCCGCCCGTGCGCTCGATCGGCTGTCGATGATGGTGCAGGGCGCCGGCGGTGGCACGCGGATCGGCGAATGCCTGCAAACTTTCAATCGCGCCTATGCCGAACGGGTGATCCATTCGCGGACCTGCGTGATGATCGTCTCCGACGGCTACGAGACCGGCGATGCGGCATTGCTCGGCCGGGAAATGGCGGCGCTCGCGCGTCGCTGCCGACGGATCGTATGGCTCAACCCAATGATGGGCTGGGACGGTTATACGCCGGAAGCCTCAGGTATCAAGGCGGCATTGCCTTATGTGGACTTGCATGCGCCTGCCCATTCCTTGGAGAGCCTGGCGGCACTCGAACCCTATCTGGCCAAACTCTGAGGCAGGGATGTCATGACCGCCCATGTCGATGTGATGGAGTTGGTATCAAGAATGCGGTCCGCGGACGAAGCCTTCGTGCTCGCGACCGTCGTCCGCACGGTTTCGGTGACGGCCGCGAAAGCCGGAGCCAAGGCCGTGATCCGGCCCGACGGTACGATTGCGGCCGGGTGGATCGGCGGCGGCTGCGCCCGCGGCGCGGTCCTGAAGGCCGCACAGGATGCGCTGCTCGATGGCGAGTCGCGACTTGTCTCGGTTCAGCCTGAAAATCTTCTCGCCGAACTGGGCGTCCAGCCGGGCGAAAGTCGCGAGGGCATCCGCTTCGCCAAGAATACGTGTCCGAGCAAGGGTACGATGGACATCTTTGTCGAACCGGTACTGCCGCGCCCGTCCCTCGTAATCCTGGGGGCAAGTCCGGTCGCGATCGCATTGGCCGATCTTGCGCGGTACTTTGGATTTCACATAACCGCTGCAGCTCCGCCGGCCGATTTTACCGAGAGACCGAACGCCGATCTGCTTGTTGAGGGATTCGATATTCCGGAGACCTATTCTGCGCACTGCTACATCGTCGTTTCGACACAGAGCAAAGGCGACGAAGCAGCGCTGAGAGCGGCACTGAAGGCAGATGCCGCCTATCTCGGCTTTGTCGGCAGCCGGCGGAAAATAGCGGTGCTCAAGGCAAAGCTTGCCGCCGACGGCATCGACGCCGCCGCGCTGGCCAGGATCAAGGCTCCGGCCGGGCTCGATCTCGGGGCGATTACGCCGGAAGAGATAGCACTCTCGATTCTTGCCGAGATCATCGAACGGCGCAGGCATGGGCAACGCCAGCCTGCCGGCCGCCAATCATCATGAAAGAGGAGTTCTGATATGGATATGACAGGCAGCGAGCGGATTGACGCGCCCTTGAAAACCGTCTGGCAGGCGCTCAACGACCCCGACATCCTGCGCCAATGCATTCCCGGCTGCGAGAGGCTGGAAAAGATGTCCGATACCGATATGACGGCAACCGTTTCGCTTAAGATCGGTCCAATCAAGGCCCGGTTTGAAGGTGCCGTGCAACTGACCAATCTCAATCCACCGAATTCTTATCGCATTGCAGGCGAGGGCAAAGGCGGTGTCGTTGGTTTTGCCAAGGGCGGAGCCGACGTGCAACTGCACTCCGAAGGACTGGACGTCACGGTTCTCAGTTACGTGGTGAAGGCTGACGTGGGTGGAAAAATCGCCCAGCTTGGCGCGCGCCTGATCGATTCCACGGCCAAGAAACTAGCGGCCGAATTCTTTGCTACCTTTCGGGAGACAGTCGGCAAATCACAGGAAAGATTGGCAAGTTGACAACGGCATCATTTCGCCGCTGTTGAGATTTGCCGAGGCCCATCCGAAAATCGTGATCGATTTTTTTGCCGCGACCGGCAATGTCTGCGTCTCCTGCCATGCCAATCCAGCTGAAATCTCGTACACGAACTGGGACACAGCCAACACCGATCAGTGGACCGGCATCTTGCATTTCGAGCGTGAGTTCCAAAGCGTGTCGCGATCTTTCACTTTCGCTCCTTGCGCCTTAGACACTTGACTTTGCGCATGTCGTTATCGCAACGCTGCTCTGGTTGATTGGGGCCGCTTGATTGAGCGGCTAACGTCGGAGATCATAGGCCTGGCCCGAGGCACGGAGTTCCTGAAGGGTTTTGCCTACACAGTTTCCTCCCGCGGGACCGCCGACGGCCTTTGCCTGGCCGCCGAGCGAAATAGTCCCTGCAATCCTTTCTGAAGCGATGTAGGTCGCTGTACCGTCCTGTGTCACCCTCGAGAGGTAGAAGGCGTGCTGCGTGCCCTTCTGTTCACAGGTGATGACGATCGGGAAGTCGTCAAACGGGCCGCGCTGCGCGTAGGCTGCCGAAACCGACAGGTTAAGCGACAGGTAGGCCGTGGCCGCCATTACAGCCACCGGTTTGGACGCTCTGATTATAGATAGGCGAGCCATTGGTAGTCACCTCCAAGGAAGGGTGCGGGAGCGCGAGCGTAAGGATTGCGCGCCCGATGCTGCGGAAAATCTCCCCGCCGAGCAAATTGGCCTCGGCGACGTGGGAGGGGCGATGTCGCGGTTCGATGCGGCGTCAGATAGGCCGGCTCGAATCCTACATGCTAAGCGCTGCAAGAGCGTCGGCATTGACGATACGAACATAGCGTTGGCCTCGTCCGTGAAGGCGGATAATTCCGCTTGTCCGCAGTTTGGTGAACGAGCGCGCGACCGACTCGACTGTCAGTCCCAGATAATCGGCGATATCGGCGCGCGACATAACAAGCTCGAATTCGTTTACGCCGGGATGGCGATCAGCCATTTCTTTCATGAAGACGGCGACACGCTCGAGCGCGCTCTGGCGGACAATCATAAGTTGCCGTGAGTTCGCGTAAGCGAGGCTGGTCAGTGCGATGCCCAACAGGTTCACCGGCAGCGTTGGTAAGCCGCCGATAGAGAACGGCTGCAGCTGACAATCGCAAATAGCTTCCGCGAAATCGTCATGGAAGGGTCCATCCTGGAGGCCGAACCATTCCTCCGGCCCATAGAAGGAGAGGATGTGGCGCTGGCCGTTTTGCATGAGCCGGTAGACGCGAACCGCACCCGATTGGACCTGGTAGATCACATTCGCGCGTTGGCCTTCGCAGTAGATGCCCTGGCCAGCCCTTACCTTAAAAGCAGTGCTTGAGGTAGGTTTTCGCTGTTCCATAAAATCCATGCCCGTTGATGCAGGCAGATGGCGATCGACGGCTTGGTTTAGGGTCGTCATATGAATCTCACGTCCTTCCCTATTTTGGCCTTCCTGGCAATTGCTCGCAGTCCGGTCGTTCAGATGCTGAAGACAGTTTCGTCCGACCTAGAGCGGTTCAGCGTTTCACGGAATCGCCGTCCCGCTCTATCCCTTTGTTTTTACGCAATTCCGGACGGAAAACTGCTTCGCACTTTTCCTGGAATTGCTCTAGAGGAGGGTGGCTCCCATGTGTAACACTCAAGTTCGCGCCTGCGCGGTTCTTCGGTACAGGTCGTCGATTGAGATATGCCCGTCCCGGCTGCAGTCATTCCCATGTTGCCCAAGTGCTGGACGGTTCTTGCCTCACTTTTTTTGAGTGAAGACGCCGAGATTGACGAGTTGCACGCGCCTGTTGGCTGCGGCTTCTGTGTTGGAGCCTGGGATCGGGAAAGCCTCGCCGACACCGACGGCATAGAGCCGTTGCGGATCGACGGCGAAGGTGGTTCCCAGCGCTTCCTTGATGGCTGCGGCGCGCTGATCGCTGAGCTCGAGATTATGTTTCGCGTCGCCGGTCGAGCTGGAATGACCGATCACCAGAAACTTGTAGGCCCAAAGATTGGGATGGTGCAGGGCGTCGGCGATCAATCCGAGGGTGCGATAGGATTCCGGCTCGATGGCGACCGAGTCATTTTCGAAATTGATCTCGACGACCATCTGCGGCAGCTGGCCGATCCTGCTCCAATTGGGCAGCGCCGACATCGGCTGGCCCGCCCCTTTCATCGCCTCCTGGCGCAACAGTTCGACATCGACGGCTTGGGCGTTCGCCTTGAGTTTGCCGAGCCCCGAAATGATCCGTTGCTGGGATACCTGCTGGGCGACGGCGAGGCCTGCCGGCACCATGGAGACGGCAAGGAGAACTGCGAGTGTCTTGAAGGAACGCGCGATCATGGTTTTACCTCCAGCCTGCATCGGTGATTGCCTGGCTGCACTTGTCGGTGGTCAGCTTGTTCTTGACGAGGCAGGCGAGAATATTGCCGTCGCCCTTGATGCCTCTGCAGCGCTGGGCAATGTCGAACCTGCAGACGTCGCTATAGGCCGCCTGCGCCTGCTCGCGCAGGCTGATCGACTGGACGACGCTGGCGACCGAGGCCTTGCAGGTCGGCGACACCTTCGCGGCGTTCTGCTGGAGACAATCGGCGATGCGGCCGCCACCGAGGTTCAGACCGCTGCAGAATTTGTGGATGTCGGAACCGCAGTCGCCCGCCAGTTTCGTGATCGCATCCGCATAGCTCATGGTCTGGGCCTGCACGAGCCCGCCGTGCACAATGCAGGCAAGCGCAACCGCCGCGAAAAGATTGCTTCTCCTCGACATTCTTGTCCCCCATGGAGATTTCAACGCCGGGATCGGCGTGCCGGCAAAACCTGCCCGAAAGCTAACGCGCACGGAAGTAAGTTACGGTTATGTTACGGTAACGTCGTCGCAGACACGCCTGCATTGCGCATCGATATGAATTGCACGCCGTCTGTCCAAACGCCGCGCTTGCGCTGCCAAATTTCAGGACTGGCCAACCGCTTGCCTTCGCGCGAGAATTCAATGTGTAAACTACCGTAAAATACGCTTTCGTTCTCGCCCAACCGCCGCGAGATTCGGCAACAATGTTTCCAAGCAAGCCCGAACCTAGCCGGCACGCACGCCGCCGTTGATGACCGTCGGGCTGACCTCGATCGAGAGGTATGCCAGCGTCTTGCGGTCAAGGACGATCCGCCCGTTGACTTCGTAGCCTGTACCGTTCTCGGCGGCATGCCCCTCGACGGCAAAGACGATTGTGGCGCGATCGGCGAATTTCGTGATGTCGACGGGCGATATGCGAAGGTCGATGGCAAGGTTGCGGCCATTGCTCATGACCACCTCCGCGCGGCCCAGCGATTGCAGCGTCGCGGCCTTGCTGAGGAACACCTGCGCTGTGCGATTGCGAAGATAATCGTGAAGGGCGGCGCGAAGCGCATCGGGTTCACGCGTTGGCGGACGCCAGGATGTCATGGCTTGCCTCTCTCGGCTGCGGAAAGGTTAGTCGGATCACGACCGTTCGATGCGAGGGACGGGACGCACAGAGAGCGGCAGAATTCTCCGATCGCCGGTGCAATTTCCTCGATCCCCGCGGCCCAGCTGCCGATGGTCCCAGTCTTGAGGACCTTCACGGTAGGATACCAGGATGAAACGCCATCCTGGTTATGCCAGTACCACGGCCAGTTCGGTAGCGTCAGCAGCAGGGCTTTCGCGCCCATGGCGCCGGCCAGATGCAGGGGAACTCCGTTCGGGCCGATGATCGCATCCGTCTCGGCGATAACAGCGGCAAGATCGGCCATCGACGTGAAATGAACGCCGGCATCGATCACGAGAGACCAATCGGAAAGTTGATGGCGCGCTTCGTCCCACATGACGCTGACGAGGGTGCCCTGGAAACCGTTGAAGGCGGTCCGGTAGTCGTCAAGGAGCAGCCCCGGGCGCGTTGCGTCCCACGCCAGTGCAATTAACGGCCGTGGCAGTCCGGCAAGCGAGCGGCGCCAGATTTCCCGCCTCTCCTCGGGTGCTCTGGCATAGGGTACGGTCGAGGTCATAGTGCCGCGCATGCCCTCGGGAAGTGCCAGGGTGTAGGAGAGCGGCAGGGCGCGGACGATGTCATCCCTGTCGTCGGCCTCCGGCATGTCATTGGCTTCGAAACGTTTGCCTGGCATGAGAGCGACGATATCGGCAAGGCTTGACGCCCCGAGCACTCTCGTCGGAGGGCCGGTTTCCGGCGGGCACAGGTTGAAGCGCAGCAAGACCATGGCATCGAGGCTGGAGAGATTGCCGTCGATGACCAGGCTCGTTTCGGCAAGCGCCGCAGGTAGCTCATCGTTTTCGGCGTTTTTCCCGCCATGTTGCGTCAGGCCGAGCATGGCATGCAGATCCGTCTGCGGGAATGTGGCCGCCACCTTGTCGAAGAGCCCCAGCGTCAGGCAGCAATCGCGGATGAGAGCCGTGGCCAACATCTTGCGTGTCGGGCTCAGCGTCGCGAATTTGGCCGCCAGCGGCTGCAGCAGGCGCAGCGCCTGAGCCGGATTGCCGGAAATTCTGTAGGCGCCGGCAAGCGTCAGCGCCGCCTCGATTTTTTCGGGGTGCTGCTTGGCGATCGCAACGAATTCGGCGAGCGCGGCTTCTGCGTCGCCACGGTAGGCCATGACCTTCACATAAGTCTGCCAGCCGGAGAGAAGGTGCGGCATCAGGGTGACGACACGCTTGGCCAGGCGATGCGCTTCCGTCAGTTGACCGACACTGAGAAGCGTTTCGGCGAGGTAGCTCAGAAGAGGAACATTCGAAGGCTGCTGCAGATGGGCGCGCTCCAGGTAAGGGAGGGCTTCGGCATGGTTGCCGAGGACGGAAAGCTGCGAGCCGACGAGTGCGAGCAGGTCGGGATTGTCCGGATTCTGGGTGAGGGCCTTATGGCTGTAGGCCAACGCCGGCTCCGACAGGCCGTCGTCCAGATACATCTGCGACAGCGCGGTCAGCAGACCGGCATCGTTCGGATGATGTCTCAAAGCTGCGATGAGCAACCGTTCGGCAGCCTTCTGATCGCCGCCCTGCAGCAATGTGCCTGCTTTGAGCTTGTTGATTTCGGGATGATGCGGATCCTGCGTCAGGCCCTGCTCGATGGCGACGGCCGCGACATCCGAACGGTCCGATAGAAGCGCCACCCTAGCAAGCAGCGCGAAAACCTCGCAATCATCGTTGACCCGTGACGCAGCGCGCATGGCAAGATCCATCGCCTCGTCCAGCCGGCCTTCCGTTAGGCGGATCGCCGCGAGTTCCTTGAGGGCGGGGATGTTCGAGGGACTGACATCCAGCACGCTCTCATAGAGTAGACTGGCGTCATCATTGCGCCCGGCGGACCGGTGGCCTCTGGCGGCGGAGAGCCGTTCGTCGATCAGCAACATTCCGCAGCACCATCTGAGCAGTTCCACGAAAACCGCGCCGCGGCTTTCTCGCCGGAATCGCGGAAGAACAAAGAGATGGAGCAGTTTTTCGATGCCATGGAAGCTCGAACCGCACCAGTCCGCGGCGAGAAAAGTGGTGGGTTGGGGGAACCCGGCCGATCAGCCGACACTGACGCGCTCCGCATCCAGCCTGACATCACGCTGGGCTGTGACAAGGGCGATCTCGCTGTTTTGCGTGGCGACCGTGTCGATGTTTTGCACCAGCGTGCCGGCATTCAGCGTCTCCACCTCGGTAATGACAGCGGTTCGTACGTCCGCTTTTGTCGTCAGGCTGCGGGCGCCGATCGTCTTGTCGATGACGGTTTCGACGATGGTCTTGAAATTGCTGGTCAGAATCTGGCCCGCATGCGCCATGTTGCGCGCGAGCAGGGTCAATTGCCGCGCGGCGAGGTTCATCGAGGGCGCACTCAGCTCCAGCGTTTCGCCGGCGCTGATGGTAACCTTGCGGGCTCCGGGAACGGAAATTTCGGCCGCGTGCTGGCTTTCCCGTTCAAGGACGGCAAGGACATAGGTTTCGCTGCCGATCATGCAGAGAAGGACGCGATCGCCGATCGCCGGCGCTAGCAGGCAGCTTGCCGCTTGCCGGGCAAGAACGCTCTCTCCTGCGTCGGTCTCGACGCCTGCCTCAGTAGCGGTCATCAGAGTTTTCACCGTGCCGCGGATCAATCCGTTGGAGGCGGCCGGCGGCAGTTTTGTCGCGGCATGCTGAACCGTCGATCGGCTCGTCATGGGTCCTGTCATGCTATTTCCCCATCCGGTTTTCCGGCATTGCGTCACATGGTGCTTTTGATTTCGGATATTTCGGAGTCCGGTCCGCTGACCTTCGAAACCACGCCCTTGACCCAGGTCTGCACACCTGCATCCCCTGAATCGACGGCCTTGGTTTCGTTGCTGACCGCAGTTTCGTCGGCCTTTGTGACGGTTGTTTCCGCCTTGGCTCCGAAGATGAAGAAGTTGGCCTTGGCCGCGACGAACTTGCCTTCTTTCATTTCGTATTTGTTGCGGACGAAGTCCACCTTTATGAGGCCTATGTCGACCTTGACGACGTAGAGGGTCATGGCGATGCTGAGCGAGATCGTCAGGTCGATAGAGGTCGTGATGCTTAGTGCGTCGCCCAGCCAATAGGAAAACTTGCCGCCCAGCGTCACGTCGACCATGCCGCCGAGCTTATAGGTGTAGACGTTGCATCGGTAGTAGCTGAAACTGTCCGAGGTGGTGGATTTGAATTCGTTGCCGTTGATCTCGATGGTGGCCTGCAGACCTTTGGTCGTCAGGTTCCCTTGACCGTTGCCGGCGATGATCGTGATGGCTTTCGACTGAGCATTCTGGATCGTTATCGTCTCATTCGAGGTGACGAGGATATCCTTGTCCGCATGGACATTCAGCTTGTCCTCAGTGTCGATATTGATCGAGCCCGTGCTATGCAGATAGGTCTGGTCGGAGCTGCGCATCAGCAGTCGGCCGTTGCAGGCAAGCAGGATACCCTTCCCGACGCTCTGACTTCCGTTTGATGTCTCGTCCTTGACATGATCTCTGGGAAAAAACAGCGCACGATTGGCGCCATTTTTCTGTGCGCCGGTCTCCATGTCCGAATAGCTGCCAAGCCGGAAATAGGAGCCTGGCGTGCTGCTGTCGTCGGTCGCGACAGTGGAATCCTTGCCCAATGCGCCGGGGACGAAGAGATAGGTGGAGGAGTTCTGGTAAGCCGTACCGGAAGTATCGGAGACTGAAACCGAAGAGGAGGATGCGTCGGTCATTGCCGTGTCCTTTGGCTATCGTCAGCTGGCGGCGCCGTCGCACATCTGCAGGATGATGCCGGATGCGGTGCGCGTGCGATGAGCGACATTGCTGTTGGTTTGTGTGACGGGATTGGAAAAGTGGGCATTGGAAAAGGCACCCATGATGACCGGCCGGTCCGGGTCGCCATGCAGGAAACCAAGGATAACTTCCGTGCCGACATTCAGCGTCGAATGCGAGCCGAAGCCGTCACCGCCGCCATAGGGCTCGGCCTTGCGCACCAGATAGCTGGCCTTGCCGCCGGAAAGGCCGCTCTCCTCGTCCATGATGCGGATGCGGTAGCGGCCGTACTGATCGAGTTCTGCCCGCTTGGAGCTGCCTTCGCCGTCGACGAAGCCGATCAGGAAGCCGTTGACGACGGGTTTCGGCGTCAAAAGCGGCGGACGGTATTGAGTATTGAAGGGAATGCAGGTGAAGCGGTTGCGATAGGGCTCGCTCTTTTTGTCCGTTGAGCTGAAGCCGAGCGGCGTGGGCTCGGTCATCTCATGCTCGGCATGGGTGATGACGTAATAGGCTTCGAGTTCGGCGATCGGATGATCGACAAGCTTGAAGATTATTCCGGGCCGGAGCAGCGGAATATTGCTTTCACCGACAAATGTCAGCCGTTCGGCGGCCACCTGCTCCATCCGCCGCGTCGCCAGGAAATTGCCTTCGCCGACCGTTCGGTAATTCTCGCCGTAGCGCACGTCGATGCCCTGGCCGGAATAGGTCGCTGAATGGGAAACGGAGAGATCGACCGTCGGCGTTTCATCGTTGAATTCCCGGCGATGGATCGATCCGGCCGCAACCTTGTAGGTGCCCTTGAAGGAGCGGATAGCAAAGTCGCCCTGGCTGCGGATCTGGGCTTCGCCACGAAACGGCAGCTCCTCGGTCAGCTTGCGTCCCGACACGCGGCGGAAATGCTCCTTGCGGTCGCAGAACTGGACGACCTCCTGATCGCCGCTTTGATCGAACATGTAGAAGATGCCGAATTTTTCGCTGAGCCGCGAGATGAAATCGAAATCGCTTTCATTGTACTGCATGGTGAAATCGAGCTTCGGATAGCTCGACTTGTCGGCAAGTATCTGATGCAGGATGGAGCGGCCGATGCGGCTGGAGGCGGTTTTGGAGCCGCTCTTGTTGCCGTCGCTCAATTCCTTCTCGACAATGTCGACCACGTTCATGTCGTGATCGGTGCCGTAGATCTGGTTTTGCCGGCTAAGCCTCATCAGGGCCAATTCGGGGGCGATGACGAAGCGGTAGCAGAATTCGCGGTTGGTGGTCGGATCGAGCGTTGTTGCGGCGGCAACGATGCCGTGGACCACGGCTTCCTCGTCAAGCACGCGCAGCTCGAGTTTCGCCGCCTTGCCGAGCATCTGCTCGATCTGAAGCGGAGTACGGCAAACGACATCGGCCTCGAATTCATAGGCGCTCGACAGCGCCTCGCGTCCCCTGACGCTTTCGACGTAGACCGCGTCCGACGTTGTTCCCGGCAGCGTGATCAGCATTTCCTGCATGCTATTCGTGCTCATCTTCTACTCTCTCGGCTGTTGTCGTCAGGCGCTCGGGTTGACCAGGCACACTTGGGAGGGAACGATCGTCATCCCGACCGAATTGGGCGATATGCCGTTCTGCAGGGTGGGATCCAGCAATGCGCGGGTGGCCGGCATTGCTTGAATGAAGAATTTGACGGAGCCGATGGCATTGTGGCTCTCGGAACATACCATGCCCGATGCGACGCCGGGGCCGGGGCCGCTGATCGTGACCGGCGCCTCGTTCATGAGATTGTGCGACGGCATGCACATGATCAGGAATCGGAAATTCGTCGGAATATCGGTAGGGCGCATCCCCATGCTGATGAAAGGAACGGGAACGGGACCGACGGGTGTGGGCTGCAGGTAGACGTCAGGCGCCGAGAAATCCATTCCCGGAATGGGCCCTTGTGAATTCACGAACATTCTTTACCTCGTCTCCCTGGTATCTTCTTCATCGAGCACGACGATCCGCGGCGAATAGAGCTCGCTGATGGCTCGGTCCTGGTCTGTCTCGATCACGCTGCCGGATGCGCCGGCGAACAGCGCGCCATCGCGCCTGGCTGCATGAAACTTGGTATTTGAAAAGGTCGCGGCGCCGAAATTGCCGGCGGAAAGATCGGCACGGGAAAAGTCAGCCTGCTGCAGGCTGCAGCGTTCGAATTGCGCGGCTTTCGCGTCGGCTTCGGTGAAAGCGGCCGAATAGAGCTGGCTGCCGTTGAAGATCGCGCCCTTGATGCTGGACTGGACGAAATTCGACATCGACAGATTGCTGTTCGACAAGTCGAGCCCGTCCATCCTGCTTTTGGTGAAGCAGGTCATATTCCCCGAAATTCCCGAAGCCGATGCCCCCTCGAAATCGCAATCGGCAAAAACGCTGCCGTCAAGTCGGGCGGCATCGAGACGCGCCTGCGTGAACTTACCCTTGTAGAAGGTACATCTCTGCAGCGATTGTCCTTTGAGATCCTTACCCGAAAGGTCGGCTTCGGAAAAAACGGCGGTGTCGATATGTACATCGGTCAAATCGATATCGCGCAGATCGGCCTTGGTCAGCATGACGCTGGAAAGCACCGCCCCCGTCAGCGATAGTCCCTGGATCGGACAATCGAGGAAGGCCGAGCGCTCCACGGTGACATCCCGGAAATCGGTCTGCGAAATATCCGTCTTGGCAAAGGATGCCTTGGCGATCGCCGCACCCTGATATGCGGCGCGGGCCGCCTTGCCGGCGACGAATTGCGTCGTTTCCAATTGACAATCGCGGAAATCGGCGCGCGAGAGGTCGCAGTCGACAAAGCGCGTGCCGGACAGGATGCAGCCGGTGAAGACCGTGTCCGAAAGATCGCAGCTGGTGAAGGAGGCGCCGGTCAGGTCCGCGTCGACGAACAAGCTGGATTTGAGGGTGCAGAGCACGAAGGACGCTTTCCGCATCGATTGCCGCGAAAAATCGGTGCCGGAAGCGATCTTCAGCATCACAGGCTGGGCGTGAGCCAGGTAATCGAAAATCTCGTCGAGATTGGTCGGTAATCTCTCGGGTTGCTTAGGCATCGCTTGGCGCCTCCAGCAGTGTCTTGCCCAGATTGGCGCCCGTCAGGTCGCAGCTTCCAAGCATCGCGTCTGTCAAATTGGCGAGATAGAGGTTGGCGCCGCGCAGCGAGGTCCGCCGCAGATCGACCTTGCCGATCGACGCGCCATAAAGATTGGCGCCGAAGAGATCGCTGTCGGCAAGGATGGATTTGTCGAAGCGGGCACGTTTCAGCGAGGCAAGACGCAGATCGGACGCGCTCATATCGCAATCGTTGAAAAGGCAGGAGTCGCACCGCGCCCGCAAAAAGCAGGACTCCGTCATGTCGGCAGTGTTCCAGGATGTATCGGTGGCCACGATCTCCTCGAAGCCGCCGCCGCTCAGATCGCCCTTGCCGATGAAGCCGACGCAGTTCATCTGGGCATGCGCGAAATTCGCGCCAGGCGCCGTCAGTTCCATGAAAGCAACCCGTTCCAGCGCTACTTCCCTGAAGGATGCGGCCCTCATGGAGAGCACCATGAAGGAGGCGCGGCTGACGCGCGCCTTGTCCAGAACCAGACCATCGGCTTTGCCTTTCAGTATCTGCGCTTCGGCCAAATCGGCGCCGCTGAAGTCGGCGTCGTCGAGAACCGATTCAATAATCGTGATCCGTGACGCGCGCATTTCACGCGCCGATGCTCCGGTGAAATCCGTGCCGACCAGCGTGCAGTTGTCGAGTTGGCATCGGTCGAGCCTGCTGCCGCGCAGGACGGCCTTGCTAAGGTTCGCCTTGCTCATTGCTGCACCGCTGAAATCTGCGCCGCTAAGGATGGCCTCGGTAAAGACCGCGCCTTCCAGATTCGCGCCCGCGAAACAAGCATTGGTGAGATCGGCGCGCTCGAAGAATGTTGCGCGCAGATCGAGGCCGCTGAAGTCCGCGTTGCGCAGGTCGGCGCCGGCAAGATCGGCGCCTCTGAAGTCATGACCTTCTTTCAGCTTTTCGATCACGAAAGCGCCGAGACGTTCGGCAACACCGGGCAGGAAAGCCTGCATCGGAAAGATAGCAGCCGGAGTCTTCTGCCTGCCGGCGAGGATCGCTTCGTCGACCATCTCCTCGGCCTCGTCCAAATTGTCCAAGGCCTCCGATCTCTTGCGTTCCACCAATGTGGCTGGAGCCAGCGCCCTGGCCTCCTGGTCCGTGGCGGGAGGCGTAAATTCCCGGACTTTCGACATCAGGCGCTCGATGGCGTCGCCTTCGTCGCCGTTGCCCACCAGATGCGGGAACTTGGCATCGATGGTTGCCGCTGCCTTTGCGAGCGCCTGTTCGGCATCGCTGCGGTCGAATGCGATCTCCTCCGTCGGAAACAGCCCAGCCGGTGAGGTCGTTGCCTCGCCGGCCGGCGTCTTCGTCGTCATATTGCCGAAGAGATCAGCGAATTCGCGGTGCACATCTGCTGTCTGATCAAAGGCCTGACTGAAGTCGAAACTGTCGAGTTTGGTGTTCCGGATCGATTGCCGCGCTTCGAACAGCAGCGAGCCTTCCGGTTGCCGCATCGCCCGGGCACAGGCAGCCGCAAATTGTTTCTCGACCGCTTCGGCATCCACGGGGCCGCTGTCGGAAAGCGTGTCGAAAATATTGTCCAGTTCGTCCGGCAGATGCGCGAAGGCCTCGCCGGAGAATTCGGGATGGAGCCCTTCCAGCGCGGTCTTGTTGTCGCCGAGGACCCGACCGGCACCGGCAAGGCCGGCCGTGAAGTCCTCGTCGAGGCTGAGATCGGGGAAGCGTGCCATATGGGCGTCGTCGGCGATCGGCTGCGCCAGGAAATCATTCAGAAATGCCGGCGTCGATTTTACCAGGGCGCGGCGCTGAAGTTCGGCGGCCGCCATCTCCCGGTCCCGCATTTCGAGAAGCGCCTTTTCCATGGTCTTCACGTCATCGATAAGCTCTGCAAGGTCGAAATCGCCGTCGGCGATTTCCTGCGCGGTCGGCTGAGGAACCAGTGGCAAGGCGTCGACACCGCTGCTGTCGAACGGCGATACGATGTCGGCAGGCAGGCCCTGGTCCTCAACAACTTTTCTTGCGGCCCAATTCAGATTGTCGATGAACTGCAACTGCTTTGCGCGCGCGTCCTCGAGCTTTGCCGCGCGGCGAGCCGAGACGATGGCGGGATCGACCTCGGGCATCAGCTGGAAGTCGGAGAAGGCATGCTTATGGGCTTCCTGCCGATCGGTACGCAATGTGAAAATATGGCGGTAGTAGTCCGCAGGGCGGGGAGGCGCTTCGGCATGTTCCATGGCGATCATTACCGTAGCGATATCCGCACAGAAGGAATCGGTGTCCTTTGCCAGGGCGCGGAACGCCATCGTCGCCTTGGTGATATTGGGAAACAGAGTCACGGTATCGCAGACCATCCGCGTTTCGGTGAGACTGCCATCGCTGCTGCGGTGGACGAAGGCGCGAAGCCGCACATTCGGCAACCGGCCGGCGGCAAGGCCTCCGAGCGACATGCCTGAGACGGCAAAGGCTTCATCACCGGTGAAATGTGCATCGAAGCGCTGATCCCCGGGTGCATCGCAGCGGAAAAGTGGATTGAAGTCCGCCGGCTTCCGCGGCGAGACGTTCTTGATCCAGTGCTGGTCGTAGGTCCCGGCATAGCGCATGCGCTGCGCCGCATCGGGGGGCAGAGGCCCGAAACCGACCGGCAGAGGCCTGTCGTCTATCGAGCGTATCGGCCGGTCGGCATCCTCGACGTTGGGCAGGGGTGCTTCATAGCCTGCTTCGACGATCTGCCGGGCCTTATCGCCTTTTCCGCGAGGGTTGACCTTGTGGTCCGGACCGCCGAACGCATGCTGGTCGTCGATCGGCATCCGATCGAACGGCCGGGCCTCGGTCATGACGATCCCGCGATCCGTCATCCGCCAGTAGCGATCGCCGAAAACGGCAAGCCGCTTCTCGATCGCTCCCAGTCTTGCGGTGACCCTGATGCCGGTGACCGGCTGGTCGCCCGGCGCAAGCGCCGCTCCGGCGACGATCATTTCGCCCTTGGGTTTCAATTGCCCTTTGTCGAAGATGGCGCCCTTGGGCATCTGCTCGACGACCATCGGCCACAGCGCCTGGTCGGTCAAAAACTTGCCGGGGGTTGCGAAATCGAACAGAAGAAAGGCGGAAAGGGTCATCTGCCCACCGCGTTCGGCCGGTTCCATATGAACGGCGGTGGCAATGCGCGACGGCTTGATGATGGCTGGCATGCTCGTCGCTCCTCTTCTGAAAACTCAGCTCCGGCCCGACTGGCTTCCGCCATGATGAAGGATGACGCGAAAGGTCGGCTGAGGTCTGTCGGGCAAATTTCTCCGATCGGCCGATATCGTCAATTCCAGAAAAAATGCGCAGTGCCTATTTCAGCAATGAGGGGCGGGACCCGGAAAGCCAATGAAATCAATCGGACCCGTCCCCTGGATGGTGCGGTCCGTCGATTTTTCCGACCGGAGCGTACGTATGGAAACCCGCGCGGTTAGAGCGGTGCTGAGAAGAAAACTGCGCAGATGAAAGTGGGTGAAAAATCGGCGTCGCCGCTTCAAGCCACTGATTAAGCTTGGAGAATTTTTCAGCGATGAGTTTGGCATGCTGCTTGCTGCTGTTGTTGGCGCTGACACCCTCGAACCGTCAGTTGATCATTCGCGATTTTTCTGGAGACATTTTTCATGGCTAACATTGGCTACATTACCATCAGTGGCGCTACTCAGGGTGCCATCACCAAGGACGCTTCGACCGCTGACTCCATCGGCAACACCTGGCAGGAAGGCCACGAAGCCGAATCCATCGTCTACTCGTTCCGCAGCAACGCGATCGTTCCGCGCGATCCGAACTCCGGCACTGCCATCGGCACGCGCCGCCATGAGCCGGCTGTGTTCGTCAAGCCGCTCGACAAGGCTTCTCCGATGCTCTGGCAGGCGCTCGCCACCGGCGAAAACCTCGAGATCGAACTGAAGTTCTGGCGCACCTCGACCAAGGGCACGCAGGAACACTACTTCACCATCAAGTGGACGGATGCCGTTCTCGTCGAAGGCAAGACGATCCTCCCGGACGTGAATGACTCCGCCAACGATCATCGCGGCAACATCGAAGAATGGTCGTTCACCTACCGCAAGTGCGACTGGACGCACGAGAAGGCCGGCACCTCGGCTTCCGACGACTGGCGCAAGCCGGTTGCCTGATCCAGCTCACGCAGCGATTGCTCCACTTCGGAGCCTGCGATGCTCGATTGCGGCCGTTCCCGTATCTTGCGGGGGCGGCTTTCATCAAAAGCTGATTTCGTGACAGTTGAAAAATTCCTGTTACATCGGCGCGCTAGCGATACCTCGATAGTATTTTCAATTGAGACTTTTCAGGCGTCGTTTTTTCTGCGACGCGAACAAGGATATATTTCGGTGGTTGACTTGGACCTTCGTCGCCTGATCGGGCGCCTTGACACCTATTGCCGCCGTGCTCTGGAATCTGCCGCTGGCCTTGCGGTTTCCCGTGGCCACTATGAAGTCTCGATCGAGCACCTTCTGCTCGTCTTCATCGAGGACACGCAGCATGATGTGCAATCCATCTGCCGCTATTTCGAAGTCGATCCGGCAAATCTGAAGCGCAAGCTGCAGGGAGTTCTGGAAACGATCCGCAGCGGCAACCAGGGCCGCCCGGTCTTTTCGCCGCTTCTGGTTGAATGGCTGACCGACGCGTGGCTGGTAAGTTCCGTCGAGCTGGGGCTTGATCAGGTCCGTTCCGGCAGTCTCTTTGCGACTGTCTTTGCCCGTCCCAATCGCTTTGGCGACGATCGGTGGCTGTCCGTTCTCGGTTCCATTTCGTTCGAACGTCTGAAGAAGGAATTTGCTGCCGCCGTCGACGGCTCGCAGGAGAGTGAGGCTGCTGCCGCAAGCCGCGGCGAAGCCGCCGCTGCCAGCAGCGCTGCGGCGGGAACCGATCCCGGCAGTGCGCTCGGCAAATTCTGCACCAATTTCACCAGCCAGGCGCGCGCTGGCAAGATCGATGCGGTCTTCTGCCGCGATCTCGAAATCCAGCAGATGATCGACATCCTCGGCCGCCGCCGCAAGAACAATCCGATTTGCGTCGGCGATCCGGGCGTCGGCAAGACGGCCGTCGTTGAGGGCCTAGCCTTGAAGATTTCTGAGGGCGATGTCCCGGATTTCCTCAGGGATGTCGAACTCATCGGCCTCGATCTCGGCATGCTGCAGGCCGGAGCCGGTGTGAAAGGTGAATTCGAAAGCCGCCTCAAGGCGATCATCGACGAGGTCAAGGCCTCGCCGAAGCCGATCATTCTGTTTATCGATGAAGCCCACATGCTGATCGGCGCCGGCGGCGCGGCCGGGGGCGCCGATGCTGCAAACCTCCTAAAGCCCGCGCTTGCCCGTGGCGAGCTGCGCACCATCGCCGCCACGACCTGGAGCGAATACAAGAAGTATTTCGAAAAGGACCCGGCTCTTGCCCGCCGCTTCCAGCTCGTCAAGCTCGATGAGCCGAGCCCGGAACAGGCGGTCACCATCATGCGCGGCCTACGCGGGGCATATGAGAAGGCGCACGGCATCTATATTCGCGACGGCGCCGTCGAAGCTGCGGCCAAGCTCTCCGCTCGCTACATCTCTGGCCGGCAATTGCCCGACAAGGCGGTTGACGTTCTGGATACCGCCTGTGCCCGGGTCAAATTGTCACTTTCCTCGACGCCTTCCGTCATCGAGCTCAAGCAGAAGCGCATCGCCGAGCAGAAACGTGCGCTCGAAGCGCTGCTGCGCGATCATCACTCCAATCTCGGCGATACCGATCCGCGCATTGCCGAAATCGAGGCTGATATCGCAACCCTCGAAACTGAGGCTGCCGAGCTGATTGCCAAGCGCAACGCGGAAATCGAGCTCGTGCATCGCATCCTCGAAATCCGCAGTCAGCTCGGCCTGTCGCTGGAAGGCGATAAGGCGGTGAAGCCGGCCGAGGACGGCGGCGAAACCACAGACGCCGCCGTTGATGCGGATGCATTGAAGAACGAATTCCAGGAGGCTTCCGCCAAGCTCAAGCAGCTGCAGCGCGGCAATCCGCTGGTCTCCTTCGAAGTGACAGCCGAAGCCGTCGGTCAGGTGATCGCCGACTGGACCGGTATCCCGCTAGGCAACATGGTTCGCGACGAGGCCAAGTCGATTCTGACGCTTGCTGAAAATCTCGGCCAGCGCGTGATCGGTCAGGATCAGGCAATCGAGGCGATCGACCATGGTGTGCGCGTCGCCAAGGCCGGCGTGCAGAATCCGGATGCGCCGATGGGCGTCTTCCTTTTCGTTGGCCCGTCCGGCGTCGGCAAGACCGAGCTTGCGACCGCGATAGCCGATCAGCTTTTCGGCGGCGAGCGCTTCCTGATCTCGATCAACATGTCGGAATTCCAGGAAAAGCACACGGTTTCCAAGCTCGTCGGCTCACCTCCCGGCTATGTCGGTTATGGCGAAGGCGGCGTGCTGACGGAAGCGGTGCGCCAGCGTCCTTACTCGGTCGTGCTGCTCGACGAGGTCGAGAAGGCCGATCTTGAGGTGATGAACCTTTTCTACCAGGTCTTCGACAAGGGCATGTTGTCCGACGGCGAAGGTCGCCTGGTCGATTTCAAGAACACCATCATTGTGCTGACGAGCAATCTCGCAACCGACATCCTCACCGAACTCGGCACGCGCGGCGTAAAGCCGAGCGTCGAGGAACTGGTTGAAGCGATCCGTCCGACGCTCAGCGCCCATTTCAAACCGGCCTTGCTCGCCCGCATGCAGATCGTGCCCTTCTACCCGTTGATTGGCGAACCGCTCGAAAAGATCGTCAGGCTGAAGCTCAACAAGGTCGGCAAGCGTTTGCGCGAAAACCAGAAGATGGCGTTCTCCTATTCCGACGAAGTCGTCAACGCCATCGCTGCCCGCTGCACGGAAGTCGAAACCGGCGCTCGCAATATCGATCACATCATCAATCGCACGCTCCTGCCGCAGCTCGCAACCGAGCTGCTCAGCAATCTTGGCGAAGAGGGCAAGAACCATGACAAGGTGAGCGTCGAACTCGCCGAAACGGGAGGCTTCGCTTACCTCCTGTCTTAGTTGCCGGTGCAGGAGCGGCGAGGGGCTGCGATGGCGCTGGATCAACGCTTGCCGAGAGAGGAAAGGTCCAAGGTCGTGAAGATGAGCAATCGCACGATCTATGAAGACCTTATGGATCTGACGATTGCGCTCTCGAGCGAGCGGCGTATCGAGACCTTGATGGCACGTGTTGTCGAGGCAGCCATGCGGCTGTCGAATGCCGAAGGTGCGGCGATCTTCACGCTGGATCGGCTCGCTCGGCACCTGCACCGCGTTTCTTTCAATTATCGTGGCCTCACCGAGGGATCGCAGTCGGAAGCGCGCATCGCGATCTATGGGAAATCACTCCAGCTCAATCTGCAGGAACCCGCTGCCTTCGCCGTTTCGACGGCGACGGCCGTCAATCTCGCCGATATCAACAGTGCCGCCGGCTATGATTTCTCGAACATCCGGCAGATGGACAAGGCGATCGGCTTCCAGACATCCTCCCTCGTCATCGCGCCGCTCATTCATGGCGACCAGACGATCGGCATTCTGCAGCTCGTCAATGTCCGCGATAAGGTGACGGGAACCGTCGGCGCGCTTCCGGATTTCCTGCTGCGGCCGTTGCAGAGCTTTGCCGCTCATGCCGCAGTCGCCATCTGGAACACCCGCTTGCTAGAGGAAAACCAGCGTCTGATCCGACAGCTCGGCCGGCAGAATGAGGAATTGCTCCAGGAAAATAGCCGCCTGCTCAACAAGGTGGCGCGCAAGGTCGTCAAGCCCAAGGGCATTGTCGGCGACAGTCCGCCGATCGAGCGCGCCTATGGCTTGATTGCGCGCGCCGCTTGCTCCGCCGTGCCCATTCTGCTGCGCGGCGAGACGGGCACCGGCAAAGAGATGATGGCGAATTTCATCCATTCCTCGAGCGAGCGCAGCGGCAAGCCCTTCGTGGCGCAGAATTGCGCTGCTTTGCCGGAGAGCCTGTTGGAAAGCGAGCTGTTCGGTTACGTCAAGGGCGCCTTCACCGGCGCTGTTGCCAATAAGTCCGGTCTTGCCCATGAGGCGCACCAGGGAACGCTGTTTCTCGACGAGATCGGCGACATGCCGCTCAGCCTGCAGGCCAAGGTTTTGCGCCTGCTGCAGGAGGGCGAGGTGCGGCGCGTCGGTTCGACGAAGGCCGAATATGTTGATGTCCGCATCGTCGCCGCCACCAACGCCAATCTCGAGGAGAAGATCGAGCGTGGCGAGTTCCGCAAGGATCTCTTCTATCGCCTCAATGTGTTTCCGATCGTCGTTCCGCCGCTGCGCGAACGACCGTCTGACATCCCGAAGCTGGTCAATCATTTCCTGGCGATCGCCGCCGGCAATATCGGACGTCAGGCGCCGCAGCTCTCGGCCGAGGCGTTGGATTCTCTGATGTGCTGGAGCTATCCCGGTAATGTGCGCGAGCTGCGCAATATCCTGGAGCGGGCCGTGCTGCTCGTCGATGACGGCCAGCAGATCGGTCGCAGCCATCTTCCGGCCGAGTTGACCGGCATGTCTGGAAAGCCGGCAGTGGAAATGTCGAGCACGATTCCCGACGGTGACCTGAAATCGATCGTCGGCCAATACGAGGCTCTCGTTATCGAAGCGAAATTGCGGGAAGTGAACTGGAATCAAAGCCGCGCCGCGCGCAATCTCAATGTCAGCCGACGCACGATAGTCGAGAAGCTCCAACGCTATGACATTCGTCGCCCAGGCTCCGTATCACGCATCGACCTCGAGAGTATTGAAAGCTGAAATTCTTGCTGGGCAAAAGAGGTGATCGCAGCGAACCTCCCGCCGAAGATGCGGATGGGGCGATCAGGATGTTCATCACCGGGAAGCTGACCTATGACGGCCTCGTCGGCCGTCTGGCCGCTGAAATCGGCGGTGGCGAGGCGGGCGCGGCAAGGGTGCAGGACGCGATCTCCAATGCGGCGACGGTAGGCACGCTTCCTCTCGACATTGCCGATATTCTCCTGAAACTTTTGCCGGCAGCGGCTGCAGAGCAGCGGAAAGATCCGGAAGAGGGCAAGGACGCGACTGCAGCGCCTGTCGCAAATGAGGATTTGTTCGACGAGCCAACGGTGCCGCTGCTCCGGCAGGCTGAATCGCCGGCAAAACCGACGGCAAACCCGCTGAGGCAACCTTCGGAAAAAATTCCCCCGCTGCCGCCGTCTTACACGAGCCTGGCCGGTGATGGGGCAGCGCCACCGCAATATAGCGATGTGCAAAGCAAGGTCGACGATGTCGTCCTGTCCGCCCTGGTCAAGGACTATCGCGGCCTTCGTCAGGACTGGCAGTCGGCCGATGCTGCCTCCAGGGCCACCGGCCGACCGGACGCCCTGGACGGGCTTCTCGTCAACTACAAAAGCGCCAGGTTCCGCTCCGATGCGCGCCGCGCCGTCAGCGGCAATGCACGGGACGGTCTCGAACTCGGCAAGATCGATGGTTTCAACGGACAGCGCGCCGGCGTCGGCGCCATCCTGCGCGACCGCTTCATCCTTGATGCGGAAATCGGTCGGGGCGGCATGGGTATCGTCTATTCGGCGGTCGACCGGCGGCGTCTAGAGGCCGGAGCCGGTGCTCCCTACGTGGCGCTCAAGCTTCTCAATGACGAGTTCCGCAACAATTCCGATAGTCTGCGGGTGCTCGAGGCCGAGGCCCGCAAGGCGCAAAGCCTTGCCCATCCGAACATCGCCACAGTCTATGATTTCGACCGTGATCGGTCGGAAATATTCATCGTCATGGAATTGCTGACCGGCAGGCCGCTGAACCGAGTTCTGGCAACCGCGGCTGGAGAGCCGATGCCGGGCGGCAAGATTGTTTCGATTTTGAAAGGCATCTGCGCCGGGCTTGCCTACGCGCATCAGAACGGCGTCGTGCATTCCGATCTGAAACCGGGAAATATCTTCGTCGGCGATGACAATAGCGTGAAACTGCTCGATTTCGGTCTTGCGACCGCCGGTTCATCGGACGGTTTCGATGTCCAGTCGCTGAACGCGCTGACGACATCCTATGCCAGCCCTGAAATGTTCGACGGCGCGATCCGCGATCCGCGCGACGATATTTTCGCGCTTGGCTGCATTGCCTATCAACTGCTGACGGGCGTTCATCCTTTCCTCATGCAACCGTCCAATCAGGTGGCAGCCCAAAAGATCGAACCGGAGGCGATTACCGATCTCGATCCCGCCGCCTGGGCGGTGATCGCCGGGGCTCTTCGCTTCGAGAGGGAAGAGCGCATCGGTTCGGTCGACGAATTCGTTCACGGCCTCTTCGAGACCTGACCGCTGTGTCAGAGCGGTTCAGTTTTTCACGGGATCTCAGAACCGCTCTATCCCTTTGTTTTTACGCATTCCGGACGGAAAACCGCACTTTTCCTGGAATTGCTTCAGCCCTCGACGAGATCGAGGATCGCTTCCACACCCGCCGAAAAGGCATGGTCAGGAGACAGCGTTCTGACGAGACCAGTGCTGCCGATGCGCACCAGGTCAGTCGACAGCGGCAGCACGGCCGCAACCGGCGTGCGGTAGCTCGAGAAGATGCGTTGCGACAAGTCCTGGAAATCGAAGCTTTCCAGCGCCTTGTTGACCACGAGAAGCAGCTGCGGCACCTCCAATTTGCGTGCGAGTTCCAAAGTTACGGCCGTTCCCTGATAGTCCTGGATATCCGGACGCAGCAGTAGCATCAGCGTGTCCGAAATTGCGATCGACAGCAGCGTTTCCTCGTTGACTCCGGGGTGCGTGTCGATCAGCAAATAGTCGAGTTTCAGCTCGACGCAGAGGTTCTGAAAGCCGGTGTTCAGGTCCTCGACATCGTATTTTTCTTTCAGGATGCGTGCGATTTCGCCGGTCTTGATGCTCGACGGAACGAGGAAAGCACGCCCGCCGTCAGGCACCACGACCATGCCGTTTTCATCGACGATTCCTGAGGTCACGTCGAGCGCAGTCTCTGTCACGCCGCAGCGGCCCCAGAGATAGTCATTGAGCGTGAATCGGAGGTTGTGCGGATCGACCTTGAAAAGCGTATGGATGCCCGGAGACTGGATGTCGGTGTCGATGACGCCGACGCGATAGCCGCGCAGAGCAAGGCCCGCGGCGAGATTGGCGGTGAGGTTCGATTTGCCGGTGCCGCCGCGATAGGAGTGGGTCGAGATGATCTTGGTCACGGGACCTCGCCGTCGGCCTGGTGTTTGAATTTCGACCGCAGCGATTTCGCCCGTTGCTGCAGCTCGCGGAAATATTCGGTCTCGACGATTTCCTTGATTTCGAGATCGGCCTGCGTCTCATCGAAATGGACATCGAGCTTTTTCAAGCGCTGCTTGAGATTGGTATTTTCACGCTGCAGCTGCTGCTGTGCCGCCTCGAGCTGACGCTGCGTTTCCTTGAGATCCGCGATTAACTGACTGGCATGAAACTCGCGCGCCTCGACCTGCACCATCATGCTGACAAACGTCTCCGCGAGGTTGCGGATATCTTCGGAAACTGTCTCGTCGGCGACGATGTTGAAGAGCAGATCCGCATCGTCGAAGCTGGCATGCGCAATCGCCTCGCATACCGCTGCGAGGCTCTTCAGCGCACTTTGTCCATCCGGCTCCGCCACGTCTTTCTCCCAGCGACTGCTGCTTCAGGTCTTGGCGGCGCCAGACTGTTTAGTTTAGTTGATCGTCAGTTCGACGGCCGGATAAAGCTTCTTCAGGTTTGGCAGGGACTTCGATTGCCACGGAATCCGAGTCGATCCCCTGACCGCCATGCCGACATCAGGCCGATTGCGAACCTCGATGGTAAATTTCGCCAGAAGATTGATGCCGGAACTATTGAGGAATTCGAGCTCCGTCACGTCGAGAACGATCGTTTCCGGCTTCGATTTCAACACATCGTCCATCAGCTCGAGAATGGGCGCATAGGCCTCCGTCCCGGAAAGACGCATCGTTCCCTCATAGTGGATCGTCGCTTCTTCCCGCCACACGCGATATTCTTTGGTTTTAATTTCCATTTTCGATAACCGTTTCTCAGTTTATCAGCGTCTCATGAGAGGGAAAGCGCGGCATAGGTTTGCAGCTCTACTGGCCCGGCTCTCTCGTCATGTATGAATTTCCACCCCAGACGCGCACCGTAATCACTCATCAATGTCAGCAGGCCAAGGCCGGATCCGCTCGATGAAGGATCGGCTGCATTCTGTTCGATCCGCTCTATCAGAAGTTCCCCTGCGTCGCGAGCCGTGATTTCCGACAATAGTCTCTGGAAACGCAGGGCGGTCTCTTCCGCGATCAGGTTGAAGACGCGCAGTTCGAAATTGCCGTCCTCGAAAGAGGCCTCGATCTCGATATCGCCGGGTGCGCGGAATTTCACGGCATTCTCGAGAAGTTCATTGACGAGATAGCCGATCGCATGACGAATCTCGTTAAGTTCCGGATCACCGACCTTCGCCTGGACGGCAAAGAAATCGCCGAGAAAATCGGCGGTCGTGCTGCAATGGTGCCAGCTGATATCAAGCGAGCCTTCCGAAAGGCGGAGCTTACCGAGATCGGCCGCTGCTCCGTTCGAAGAATCGGTGTGTCCGAATTGCTGGATCATGCCTAGCGATGCCTCATAACTACGAGCGTGATGTCATCGTGAATTTTCTGTGTGCCGATATGCGCCATCAGATCCGCGATGATGCCGCGAACGATCTCGTCTGCACCGCCCGAGCGGTAGTCGTGCGCACTGGCGCAAAGCCGGTCGAACCCGAAAAGCTCGCCGCTGGGGCTTTCTGCCTCCGTCACGCCGTCCGTATGCAATATGATAATGTCGCCGCTTGCGAAGGGCAGGTTGCGGGTGGCGACGAAGGCGGAGATATCGCTCTCCAGGCCGACCGGGAACCCAAGATCGCCGGTATCGATCCGCTCCATCGCACCATCACGGCGAATGACGAGAACGTCCTCATGCTGGCCCGAGAGCGTCACGTTCTGGTCGTGATAGTCAAGGAAGGCGAGCGTCAGGTGCTTGTCGGAGTTCGTCCGTTCGATATTCTTGTAGATGGCGCGGTTCAGAACTTCGAGGAACATCTTCGGATCGTCGCTACCCTTTTCCTGAAGGGCGCGGGCGACCGACTGAACCATGAGCATCAGCACGCCGCTTTCGAGACCATGGCCGGTGACGTCGCCGATACCGACCTTGACGCGGCCGCTTTCGTGCAGCACGTCGTAATAGTCGCCGCCCACTTCGTCAGCCGGCGCCATATAACCAGCAATCTCGATCTGCTGGATATCGTTCAGTTCGTTGGCCTTGGGCAGAACCATCATCTGAATGTGGCGCGCAATGTCGAGTTCCGCACCGAGACGGACATTTTCGCTTCTCAGCCGCTCGTTGAGGGTGGTGATCTCCTCATTGGCATCTTCGAGCTCGCGCGTTCGCTCGTCGACCAGCTTCTCAAGGTTCTCGGTATGGAAGCTGATCTCCTCGGCCATGCGGTTGAAGGCATGTCCGACCTCTGCGATTTCATCACGGGTCTGCACCTTGACGCGTACACTATAATCCTTGTTCTGCAGCCGTCTCGCGGCATCGGTCAGGGCACTAAGACCGGCAGTGATACGGCCGGAAATGGCAAAGACGGCCAGCAGCACGATGATCAGACTGACCAGAACCGCCAGCAGCTGATAATCGACGATACGGGAGGTCGCTTTCGATATGTTGTCCTGAGCGGCGATCAGCGCGTGATAGATTTCGCGCTCGGATACCACGAAGCCGAGCGACATAGTTTCTTGAACGATACTCTTGCCGTCCCAAAGATTGGCGGGCCGCAACTGCTTCAACACGACCAGGTAGGGGACATCCTCGCCGTCGCGGTTGAGGAAGATGTGCTTGATCGTCGTGCCCTGATCCTGCGGCAGCTGCAGGGAAGCGATGGCGGGTTGGGAGCTGGTGCGCAGCGAGCGGTTGATGCCGGTGACGCCCTGCCCACCGACATCGCTCGACTTCAGCCCAAGAATCTCCTCGCCGGCCTTGCTGGTGGCGATGACGTTGCCGTTCGACATCGCCAGGAAGCCAAAGCCAGTCCTTGCGATGTTGACGCTCTGTACGACACCGGCAAGTTGGTCGAGCGTGATGTCGGCTGCGGTCATCCCGGCGACGTCGCTGCGATCCTTCGTCCAAAGCGGGTGGAAAAAGCTGACGATCAGCTTGCCGGTGATTGCGTCGATGTATGGCGCGGTCGTGGTGATGTAGGAGGTAACATTGCGCGACGACGGATTCTTGATCCAGTTCTGCCAGCCCTCGTACACTCCGGGAAAGAAGAAATCCCAGAAATTCATATTGTTATGACCGGGATAGAGTTTGTCGAAGGTCTGCGCCTGCTGCGAATAGGGTGTTGTCCGCATGATCGGCCGATCCTTCGGCCCGACGTAATACATCTGCAGCTTCGGCGCCCCGGTCGCAAGCAGGCCAGGTGCGAAGAGATTGAAGGCGGCACTCTGCCGGACGAGCGCATCGACCTCCGGCAGAGGCTTCTTGTCCGGGCCGAGCAGATAGCTCCATACGCTGATAACAGACGCACCGCCGGTATTCTGCGCCCAGTTTCCAGCTGCGTCATAAACGAGATCGTCCCGCAACTGCGAATTGGCCTCGATCGTCGTTCCGAGGCCCTGGCGCAGATCGGGATTGTCGATCAGCCCCTGCATCGAATTCGCAAGGGATTCCACTTCCGAATGCACCTGATCCAGCAGCAGATCGGCGCGCTCGGCCGTCGTATTGATATAGGTCCGCAGATATTCTTCGCTCGCCTCTGTCAGGCCTTCGCCCACCTGCTGCGTGGCATTGTGGGAAAGCCGCTGCACGTTCCAGATGGCAATCCCGCCACCCAGTATCAGATCGAAGAGCACCGCGGCGCCGACGACGAGGATGAACTTTGCGCGAAAACTGCGACGGGAAAAGCGGCCGACGGCCGGTGGTTGCGCGATGGCGTTATCAACCATTGTCATTGTGGCTTGCGCCCCGATGCGACCCAGACCGGCCAGCCGGCATAGCCTTTGGGATGAAGCGCCGCAAAGATGTGATCCTGAAAGCCGCGCCGGAATTTCTCGTTGAATTCGGCGCTGTCACCACGTTGAACCGACATCTGGCCGGCATAGACATCTTCCCACGACTGGATGATGTCGGCGAAATTCTGCGGATCGCCATCGAGATTGGTGACCATGAAGGATTCGATGCGGATGTCCTCGAAGCCGGCTTCCGTCATATAGCGGCGGCTTTTCGGACCGAGCTCGATATCCATGTTGAAATGCGCCCAGAGCTTGGCGACTTCGTTATATGTCCATTGGATGGACTCTGCGCGCGGCTCGCCCAGGCAATGGGAGTTCTTCTCATTGGTGATGTAGACGCGGCCGCCGGGTTTGCAGATGCGATAGAGCTCCCGCAGGATCAGTTCCGGCCGGTCGAAGACCTGCAAGGAATGACGGCAGGTGACGAAATCGAATTGACCTTCGTCGAGCAGCATCTCGGATGCGTCGCCATAGATATATTCGATGCCCTGTATGCCGAAATCGGCAGCGACCTTGCGGGCGTAGGCAAGGCTTGATTTCGAATGGTCGAGCGCGACAAGCCGAGCCGGCTGGAATTCCTTATGCAGCAACACCGCGAAATCACCGATGCCGCAGCAGATATCGGCGATCGTCAGCCCCTCGCGCATGCCATGCTGCGGCAGGATCGCCTTTTCGTGCTGCCAGGTCATTTTCGTCTGCGTCCGCAGGACGGGAATGAACCCGCCCTCTTCCAGGAAGGTCTGTCCCGGATAGAACGCGCTGTCGTATTGCTCGATGACGATATTGGGACTGATTTCGCGGAGCGCGCTGAACTTACGGGTGGACCAGCCCACGACGCTCGAGGTGATGACGGAAATTTTCAGATCCGGCCTTTCCGCGCAGGCCTTCACCAGAAGGTTCGCCAGCACATGGAAGGCAAGATTGTTGAGGCGGACGAGGCGCTTGACGTTGACGTAGACTGTACCCTTGACCTTGGCGATCGAGGTTTCCATCAAGCGAATGCAGGAATCGAGTTCCTCGACATATTGCGGACGCATCGAGCCGATGATCGAGAACTCCTGATTGTTCTCGTCGAAACGGACCTTGTATGTGCTGCTTGCTGCTTCGGACATCAATTTACCGCATCTTCCAGCGCCAGCTCGGCGATCAATTTGATGGTGTCGCTGCCGTCGGTTTCGACGGAAATATCGGCCGAATAATCGACGGCGAGTTCGAACAGGCCGATGCGGGTATCGACCACATCCGATGAAAAGAGCATCTCTCTGTATTTCTCCGTCGCGTCCGGCCCCCTCGCGAGCTCGACGGTGTCGCGATAGAAGCCCGCCTGGCCGCGGCTGCAGGGAAGGATAAGTTCGACGCGATCGACCGCGCCATTTCGACGCACGGAGCAGCTGAATTTTCCCGATCCCTCGTGTGTGCGAAAGATAGTCTCGAGAAGTTCGTTCAGAGCGGAGGAGAAAAGGTTGGAATAGAGCAGCGAGTCGGTGCGGTTGTGGCTGATCATGCGCGCCACATAGGAGGAAAGACGATCGCAATGGCTCCAATTCGAACCGAATACGTCAATCTCCATATCGACTTCGATGAGCGATTGAAATTTGGCGGTGGAAGACGTGTCGTGCGGAAAGGCTGCTATATTCATTATCCAAAACCAGGATTGAAAAATATGCCAGAAAGTCCTGAAAAAGCGGGAGCAAGTATATTAGGAATCTAGTAATTGCCGTGTCGAAGACATACGGCAGATCTTTTCTCTGATGGCTAAACTATAGACGGCGGTTGACAGTATTATGTCACATGGCGTGTTTATTATGACACCTCGAAACCACCTTTTGGCCCGTTCAATCCGCTATGCAAGATAACCAGGCTTCTACCAGCACGATCGATGACGAACGCCCCCTCGCAACCGCCGGCAGCGGGGACGCCATGGCGCGGCTGCTTGCGGAAGTTGAGGCGCTTCGTGCCGAGAATAAGGACCTCAAGTTGCTCTACGAGGCGACGATCGAGCACGGCGAAGCGGTGGAGGATCAGCTTGCCGAGAGCAACATGCTGCTTCAGCGCGTCCAGGCGCGCCTGGAAGAAGAATTGAACGATGCGCTGCGTTATGTCCTGTCGCTGTTGCCACAGCCGCGGCAAAGCGGCCCGCGCGCCGACTGGATGCTCGTTCCTTCGACGGAGCTTGGCGGCGATTCCTTTGGATATCACGATATCGATGCGGATCATTTTGCCATTTATCTGCTCGATGTCTGCGGTCACGGTGTCGGCGCCGCGCTCTTGTCCGCATCCGTCATCAATGTCCTGAGAGCCTCGGCTCTTCCCAATGCCGATTTTCGCGATCCGTCGGCGGTGCTTGCCGGTTTGAACGCGGCCTTTCCGATGGAAAAGCAGAACAATATGTTCTTCACCATCTGGTACGGCGTGTATCAGCGATCGACCGGACAGCTTGTCTTTTCAAGCGGCGGGCATCCGCCTGCGATCCTGCTCCATGAAATGCCGGATGGTTCCGTCAGCACCGATCTCCTAATCGGCAGCGGCGGCATGGCGATCGGCGCGATCGCCGATCTGGACTATGATGCATCGACCGTCCTCGTGCAGCCGGGCGACCGTCTGCTGGTGCTGAGCGACGGGACTTATGAAATCGGGACCGACGGCAGTGAACCTCTAACCTTCCAGGATATTCTCGATTTTACGCGGAAGCCGGGTGGTGATGAGCCGGCGGCCGTTCTCGCCTGGGCGCGTGCGATCAACGGAAGCGAAACGCTTCCCGACGATTTTTCGTTTCTGCGCGTCGAGTTCTAGGGGAATTCCCGGAGAAGCGGCCAGCGATCTTCCCGTCCGAAATTGCAGAAAAATAAAGAAATTGAGCCTTACCTACAAGGGCAGCACCAGTTCGGTGATGTTGGCGGAGCCTTCCCTTCGGCTCTCTACGGACCGTGCGAATTCATGGACGAGGAACAGTCCAAGGCCGCCGATCTCCATGCTTTCAATATCCGCGTCGGAAGACGGTGCTTTCGGCGGCTGCGTTAGGTCGAAGGCTGCCGCGTGGTCTCGTATCGTCAGCCGGACGTCCGCCCCTAGTCGCTCCGCCGTTATGACGATGAGGTCGCCGACGCCGTCCTGGTAGCCGTAACGGACGAGATTGGTGAACAATTCTTCCGTGACCAGGAACAGGCGATTCTTTATATCGTCTGATAGACCGTTGCTGTCGACGAAGGATTCGAGACCACGGTAGATCTCCGTCAGCTGCTCCAACCTATTGTCGACGGATATTTCGCAGATCATGCGTGTCATCGATGTCACGTGTTCCGACGTACCTCTTGCCCGCCTAGTTCGGTTGCTCGTCGCTCACGGCGGCTTCGGAGATGTCCGCAAGGGCTGTAGCTTTGCTGTCCGCAACGGAGATGATCCGCAGGAAGCCGGAGACGCGGAGAACCTCGAGCACCGACGTATTGGGTGAAAACAATATGAATTTTCTGCCATAGGGCGCCATCTGTTTGGCGATAATGAGCAGTGAACGCAGGCCGAAACTGCTGACATAGTCTATTGCCTGCATGTCGACGAGAAGCGGGCCGCTGCCCGTCTCGACATGCGCCCTCAGATGCGTCTCGAAGGATTTGGCCGTCAATGTGTCGAGCTTTCCCGACGCATGGACGATCGTCGCGCCGTTCTCGAAAGAATCCGCCAGCTCAAGCATTCACCAGTGCCTTCCCGTTGATCTACGCCCGTCGTGATACTCCGCGCGTACGCCGTCGCAGGCGGATGAAGCGCTTCGAATGCCACTTCATAGAAGTTACAATTTACACGACTATGACGTTGTTTCGTTTTGCTTCATTGCCGCAATCTTCCTTTTCATCAGCGCCTGTCGCCGTTTCCCGGTTGGCAGCCGGAGATATTTATGACGGACATCGATCTTGCTCTTCTTCTCGATGATTCTCGCGCCGACATCGGCGCTCTTCCGATCGAGCCGACGCCCTCCGGCGAGGATCTGCGCGGCGAACCGGAATTCGAAATTCTGGAAACGGAATTCCGCAAGATCGAAACGGGCGGTCCGACTGCGGTCGACTGGAAGCTTTTGAACGGAAAGACGCTGGAAATTCTGCAGGGCCGTTCGAAGGATCTCGTCCTGGCCTCCCGGCTCGTCTACGGACTGTATCGCGAGGAAGGCTATCGCGGCATGGCGGTCGGGATCAGCATCTTGCGCGGTATGGTGGCGGATCATTGGGAGGGCATGTTTCCTCCGCTCAGCCGCGAACGCGGAAGGGCAGGGACGCTCGATTGGATGGCGGAAAAGCTGGCGACCACCGTCGAAAGTGAGCCGCCCGCCGAAGACAGGAAGGTTTTTGCTCTGGTTGCATATGACCGCCTTGTCGAGCTCGACACGCTTCTTTCAGAAAAACTGAAGAAATATCCAGTGGCGATGGGACCGCTCGTGCGCGCCCTGCGTCCGCATAGCCGGGAGGCGCGGCAGTCCATCGAAGCCCAGGCTGCGCGCGAAGCCGAGGCGGAAAGGGCTGCGGCTGAGCCGCCTTCCGTCGCTGCACCCGTTGATGCGCCGCAACCCTCCACCCCAGCCGAAACGCCGCCTCCGGCGCCGGCGGTGGCTGTTGCGCCCCCACCACCGTCCCGGCCGTCGCCCGCTTCTTCCGCCGCCGTGGTCGCCATGCCGGCCGTGCCAGAGATAGGTGTCGGCGAAGGCGCGGAAAAAGCATTGCAAACGCTCTTCAGCACCGCTGCGCGCATCGCGACCGCGGTTCGGCAGGAGGCGCCGGCCGATGCCCGCGTCTATCTCAGCGCTCGCCTTGCCATCTGGGGTGAGATCGACCGACTCCCGCCCGAGAGAGCCGGAAAGACGGCGTTGCCGCCGCCGCAGCCGAACCGGCTTGCCGAAATCAAGGCCTTGCAAGCTGCCGGAAACCACCAGGATTTGCTGATGTCGGCCGAGAGCGCATTCTTTTCGTCGCCCTTCTGGCTCGATGCGCAATATATGATCGCGCAATCGATGCAGGCGCTTGGCGCCCAATATGATCAGGCGCGCGTCGCGGTCATCGGCGAACTTGCGCTGTTCTTGAAGAGAGTGCCGGGTCTCCCGCAGCTCTCGTTCAGCGACGGCACGCCATTTGCCAGCGCCGAAACCATCGCCTGGATTGCCGGGGAGGTCGAGGCCGGCGACGGTGCGAGTGCATCGGGTTCCGACATTGATATCGCGAAGGCAGAGGCCACCAAGCTCGCACAGCAGGGCCAGATCCTTCTGGGCCTGAAGCTTCTGGCAGATTTTGCGCAAGGGCGGCATGGCGAGCGCGACCGCTTCCTTGCCCGGCTCGAAGTCGGCGAATATTGCCTGCGTTTCGATCTGCTGCAGCCTCTTCTAGCGCTTGTGGTTAAGCTTGAAACCGTCGCCGAAAAGAGCGGCCTTGCGCATTGGGAACCGCAATTGGCGGCAGCACTCGCCAATTTGTCCTGGCGAGCGCTCGACCACAAGAATGCGAAACGCTTCTTCGATGAGGGCGAGTTGCTGGAAAGGAAGAGCGCGATCGTCTCGACACTCGCAGGCCTCGATATGGTCATGGCGGCACGTTTTTCATTGCCGTGACAAAAGCGTTGTAAAACTGACATTTCAATCAGTCATTATCCCCAAGGCCTCATTTCGGGCTACGCAATACGCACTATACTGACCGGCAAGCTTCGGCGCCCCGGCATCTATACTTAATGTTTGTTTTCATATGCCTCGAGACAGGCATGGATTGGGATTAGGTGATGGCGAACGAATCGTCTGTTGCGCCGAAAGAGCGCGTCAATATCCGCTACAAACCAGCCACCGGCGATGCGAAGGAAGAAGTCGAACTTCCGCTGAAGATGGTATTCCTCGCAGACTATACGATGCGCGCCGATGACACGCCGGTCGAAGATCGTTCCTTGATCAATGTGAACAAGGAAAACTTCAACGAGGTCATGAAGAGCCACAATCTGTCGCTCGATATGTCCGTCGACAACAAGCTCGTGGACGAGAGCAGCGAAGAAGGCCAGATGACCGTCTCGCTGAAATTCGACAACCTTAACGATTTCACGCCGGAAGCGATCGCCCGCCAAACGCCGGAACTCAAGAAGCTTCTTGAGCTGCGTGAAGCACTGGTTGCGCTGAAGGGTCCGCTCGGCAACGTCCCAGCCTTCCGCAAGGCGATCCAGGGCGTGCTCGGAGACGACGACGCCCGCGAAAAGCTTCTCGCGGAACTGATTGCCCATACTGAATCCTCCAAAAAAGATCAGTGAACGGATCTCCGCTGTGCCGGGCCCGGCCTGTGGAGTTCGAGGACTGAACTCACGTTTTTGATGACGACCGAATAAAGGCTCACACGATGTCTGAGAGAGAGACGGCGCAGCAAGTCGAGACCACCTACCAGGAAGCGGAGGGATCCCTCCTCGACCAGATCCTGCAGGAAACCAAGCTTTCCCCGAGCGACGATGGCTATGATATCGCCAAGAAGGGTGTCAGCGCCTTCATCGCCGAACTGCTGAAGCCGACGCGTGCCGACAGCACCGTCAACAGCGCCGCGATCGACCAGATGATCGCCGAAATCGACATGAAACTGTCGGCCCAGGTCGACGAAGTCCTCCACAATAAGGACTTCATGACGCTGGAATCGACCTGGCGCAGCCTCCGCTTCGCTGTCGACCGCACCGATTTCCGCCAGAACATCAAGATCGAGATCATGAACGTCTCGAAGGCCGATCTGCTGACCGACTTCGAGGACAGCCCGGAAGTGGCGAAGTCCGGCCTCTACAAGCATATCTACACTGCGGAATACGGCCAATTCGGTGGCCAGCCGGTCGGTGCCGTCGTCTGCGACTATGCCTTCGGCCCCGGCGCCCAGGATGTGAAGCTCGCTCAATATTGCGCCAGTGTCGGTGCCATGTCGCACGCGCCCTTCATCGCCGGCGCCGCACCGTCGATGTTCGGCGTCGACAGCTTCGAAGAGATCCCGAACCTCAAGGATATGGAATCGATTTTCGAAGGCCCAAAATACGCCAAATGGAATGGCTTCCGCGAATCCGAAGACGCCCGCTACTTCGGCCTGGCAATGCCGCGTTTCCTTCTGCGCACGCCCTACGGTTCGGAAACGGTTCCGGTCAAGGCCTTCAATTATGAAGAGCGTGCCGAGGGCCGCACCGAGAATTACCTCTGGGGCAATGCCGCGATCGCCCTTGTCACCCGCATGACCGATAGCTTTGCCAACTATCGCTGGTGCCCGAATATCATCGGCCCGCAGTCCGGTGGTGCCGTCGAGGACCTGCCGGTCCACACCTTTGAGGCAATGGGCCAGCTTCAGAGCAAGATTCCGACGGAAGTGTTGATTTCCGACCGCAAGGAATATGAACTGGCCGAGCAGGGCTTCATCTCGCTCACCATGCGCAAGGGCAGCGACAATGCCGCCTTCTTCTCGGCAAATTCGGTGCAGAAGCCGAAATTCTTCGGCAACTCCGCCGAGGGCAAGAATGCCGAACTGAACTACCGGCTCGGCACGCAGCTTCCCTACATGATGATCGTCAATCGCCTGGCGCATTACATCAAGGTGCTCCAGCGCGAAAATATCGGTAGCTGGAAGAACCGCGGCGAACTCGAAAACGAGCTCAACAACTGGATCCGCCAGTATGTGTCGGACCAGGACAATCCGTCGGCCGACGTCCGTTCGCGCCGTCCGCTTCGTAAGGCGCAGATTACCGTTTCGGATGTCGATGGCGAACCGGGCTGGTACAGCGTCGGCATGTCCGTTCAGCCGCATTTCAAATATATGGGCGCGGATTTCACCCTCTCCCTGAAGGGTAAGCTGGACAAGGCCTGAAGCGCGCTTTGAGTGCCGCCGCCGGCCCTGAAACGAGGCAATCTTGCCCGCTGGAGCCGGCGTCGGAAGGGAGTTGGGAATGGTATCGGTTAGTTTGTTGCAACGTCTTGAGCGTGATGATGTCGTTGGCGGATCAGGTTCTACCGTCAACGACGACACTGCAATCATGAACAGCGTGCTCAGCAACCTGCGGTCTCTCCTAAACAGTCGCCGCAATTGCTGTGAGACCCGTCCCGATTACGGCTTGCAGGATTTCAACGCGACAGAGGACTACCGCAGTTCGATCCCGCTGATTGCCAGGGATGTCGAACGACAGATCAGGCTGTTCGAGCCGCGTATCCGCAACGTCATCGTCCGGGCGGTCGAGGACAAGACCCAGCTGTCCCAGCTGATCTTCCACATCAACGGCGAACTCGCTCACGGCGACCGCACCGTGCGAATTTCCTTCGATTCCGTCCTCGGCAGCGACGGCTATATGCGTCTCAACGGATAGAAGGTCGAACCGAGTGTCCGTCAACAGCTATTACCGAGACGAGCTTTCCTACTTGCGGGAAATGGGCAGCCTGTTTGCCAAGGCCAATCCGCGCCTATCAGCCTATCTCGCCAAGGAGGCATCCGATCCGGACGTCGAGCGGCTTCTGGAAGGCTTCTCCTTCCTGGTCGGGCGGCTCCGTCAGAGGCTCGATGCGGAAATGCCGGAGCTGGCGCTGACGCTGCTGCAGCTCGTCTGGCCGCACTATCTGCGCCCGGTGCCGCCGATCACCACCGTCCAGTTCCGTTTTGCCGAAGGGGCAAGTGGCGCCTCGATGAAAGTGCCGCGCGGCACGCAGGTTCAAACGAACCCCCTGGGTGGCGAAGCGGTGGTTTTCAGCACAAGCTACGATCTTTCGGTGCTGCCGCTCGACATTACGGGGGTCGATCTCGACAACCGCAAGAACACCGCAAGGTTGACCCTCAATTTCGAGCGCATCGCAGGCAATGGCCTGCAGGCGCTTGCCGAGGCGCCGTTGACGATCTTCTTCAACAGCCATCGCGACGCCGCGGTTGCCCGCCAGCTCTACCTCTTTTTCATAGAAAAGGTGCAGCGCGTGTATTTCACGCCGAAGGGCGGCGAGGCGGTTGTCGTGCCCGTCAGGATAGAGCCGCTCGGCTTTTCCGCCGATGAAGCGACGCTTCCCTATCCGCAGGGCTCGTTCGACGGCTTCCGCATCATGCAGGAATATTTCTCCTGTCCGGAAAAGTTCATGTATGCCCGCCTGCACGGCCTCGAAAGGTTTGCCGGCCAGCAGACCGACGGCTTCAGCCTTTCCTTCGACATGGCGCAGCGCTTTCCGGAGGCATCGCGGCTGACTGCGGATCAGTTCGCTCTCAACACGTCGCCTGCCGTCAATCTTTTTTCGGTCGAGGGGCAGGCGCTCATGATCTCGCACGACCGTTCGGAATATCCGGTCCGGGCGACGGGTGGTTTCGAAAAGCGCAGCGTCCATGCGGTGGAATCCGTGGTCGGCTGGGTGCAGGGGAGCGGCAAGCGGATCGATTACGAAGCCTTTGAAAGCTTTCGGCATGATCCCGCCAATGAGGGGACGGCCAAGCTCTATTACCGAACGCAGGTACGTCCGGCCATTCTCGGAAACGGCGTCGACCACTACCTTTCCTTCGTCACCCGTCTCGACGAGATCGGCCGGCCGGAGACGGAGACGGTGTCGATGAAGCTTCTATGCTCCAACGGTCCGCTGGCCCTCCAGCACGGCATCGGCTCGGTCAATCAGCCGACCTCGTCGACGCCGCCGAAGCTCGATTTCTCGAACATCACGCCGATCCTTGGTGAAGTGCCGCCGCCGCTCGAAGACAATATCCTCTGGACGCTGATTGCCAATCTGGCCCGCAATTTCGCATCGCTGATCGATGTCGAGGCGTTGCGCACGGTGGTCGGCGCCTATGATTTTCGCGCCAATGCCGACAAGCAGGCCGCGCAGCAGCGCGATCTCCTTCTGCAGAGTTTTCGCCGTTTCGAGCGGCGTGGCATCGATATCATGCGCGGTGGCCGGCCGAGCCGGGCTTATGAGCTGGCGCTGACGGTCTCCGAGAGCCAAATGGGCGGCGAAGGGGAAATGTATCTCTTCGGCACGATCCTGGATCAATTCCTGAAATCCTACGCCAGCATCAACAGCTTGCACCGTTTCTCGGTGCGAGGGCTGGATACGAACACGACATATAAGTGGACTCCCAAATGGGGAGAGGCAGCGACGCTATGACCCCGGATGGTGGCACGGTTATCGCCGCGGCATCGGCGGAAGAACGGATCGATGCACGCAAGGCCCGCGCCGATCGGCTGGCTGGCTTGCGTCATTTCCGCTTCCACCAACTTATCACGCTGATCGAGATGCAGCGGCAGGGCGCCCGCCCGATCGGCGCGCTCGGCGATCCCGCTGAGGAGTATATCCGCTTCCGCGCGACGCGATCCCTGAGCTTCGGCCCCGGCGATCTTTCCGCTGTCGACTATGGTGACGACGGCGAGCGTCTCGATATCCGGGTCAATTTCTTCGGCCTTTACGGTCCTGCGTCGCCACTGCCGCCATCTTTCACGGAACGGATCATCGAGGAAGATCGGGCCCAGGCCTCCGTCGAGGATCTGCTCGATCTTTTCAATCATCGCCTTATTTCGCTGCTTCACGTCATCTGGCGGAAGTACCGCTATTATCTTCGCTACGAAACCGGCGGATCGGACGCTTTATCCAAGCGGTTCCTGGCGCTTTGCGGTTTTCCGATCGAGGATAGGGATCGTATCGGCCAGATCTCACGTTCGGCGCTGCTGCCGCATGTCGGTCTTCTGTCGCTCTATTCCAATTCCGCGGATGTCGTATCCGCAACGCTCTCCAATTTCTTCAGGATACCCTGCCGCATCGAGGAATTCATCGACCGGCATGTCGTCATGGATACGGATTCGCAGTTCCAGCTTGGCGTGGCGAACAATCTGCTCGGCGAGGATACGATCATCGGCGGCGAGATCGACGATGATCTCGGGAAATTCCGGGTCTGTTTGGGCCGGTCGCCGTTTTCGGCTATTGCGCCCTTTCTTCCGGGAGGAAACCGCCATCGGCAGCTCTCGGAACTGCTGTCCATGGTCAACCGTGAGCCGCTCGATTGGGACATGCAGTTCGAGTTCGAGCCTGAGACCGTCCCGATAGGATGCTTGGGAGAGATGAAGCTCGGCTGGTCCGGGTGGCTCTATGCCCATGATGCGGATCATCTGGAGAGTACCGTGCGGCTCGCTGTCCTTGAGGCGGATAGCGATGCAGACCCGGACGACGAGGACTTTGGTGACGATGCGGGGTACCACCCCATGCCTGCCGCCGGGGACTCGCAGCGTTTCAGGGAGGCGAGAGCGGGGCAATGAAGGTTCGCTTGTCTCTCGTCGATGCGTCGGAGCAGACCGAGCACACATTCGGGCCGGATGGCGGCATCTTTGGCCGATCTGCCAAATGCGATTGGGTGCTGCCGGATCCGGAGCATATTCTTTCTTCCGTTCATGGCCGGATACAGTTTTCGAACGGCCGCTACCTGCTGATCGATGAGAGCACCAACGGTATCGTGCTCGACGGCCGGCAGGACCCGCTCGGCCGTGGCAATTCCATTGTCCTGCAGGACAAGTTGCGATTCCGCGCCGCAAAATACCTGATCGAAGCGCAGATGGTTCGCGAGGCCGATCAAGGTCTGCCCGTCCTTCAGGCATCCGGCTTGCAGCAGTCCGCGCCGTCCCCTTGGCCCGATGCGCCGGTACCGCTGGCCGGGAAACGGCGTGTCGAGCCGGTCTTGCGCAATGACGGTCTGTTCGACGGAGCCGCGGGACGCAACTCGCAGGATCCGCTTGCTTACCTCGACACGCCGGCTCCGATGGATATTGCCGGCCCTCGTGTCGCCTCCCATCCCGCACCGGGATTTCCCGCTCAGAATGCGCGACAGGGTGGCTATCACGCCGGTTTCGGCGGCACGCCGGCGGTTGCGTCGCCGGTCTTACCCGCTGCCGACGGAAGCCTCGACGATCTCTTTGCCGCTGCGCCCGGTCCGCGTGGCATCGGTCCAAGCGTCGAGCTGCCGATATCGGCAGCTCAGGTCCAGGCATTTGCCGTACCGCCGCTCGCGCCCACTCTGGCGCAGCCGGTAGCACTGCCGCCCGCCGCAATCCCTCAGCCGGCACCCGAACCGCCGCCGGTCGCTACCCGGTCTATCCCCGAGGATTTTCTTGCGTCCTTCGGCGCAAGTAGGCAAAGCGGCTTGTCGACCGTTCCCGCGCTGTCACCGGCCAATCCTGATTCGTCCGCTCGTCCTTCTTCCGCCGCGCCTCCGGCTCAACCGGCGACAAAGCTTATTCCGGATGATTTCGATCCGCTGACCGCCTTCGGCCCGCCGCGCACATTCGTCCCGCAGGCGGTTCCTGCAGAAGTGCCCGTGCGTATCTCCGTACCGTCGGCGCCTTTGCCGCCGGTTGCCGCCGCCCGCCCACCCGAGCCGCTGAGCCCGGCTCTGCTTGCGGATTTCGTGAAAGTCGAGACTCCTGCCGCAGCGACACGCGCCGGAAATGGGAATGTAGCTGGAGAGCCTTTCGATCCGCTTGAGGCGATGAAGAGCCGCCGCGAGGAGCGCAAGGCGGCATTGCTCGAAAAGGCGAAGGGGAACGGCAATGCCGGTCCGCCTATTCCGCCTCCGCCGTCTGCCGCGGCTGTGCCCGCCGTGTCTGCGACCGCCCTACCGGATCTGCCCAAATCGCCGCCCATGCCCGCTGGTTCGGAGCTGCCGCCCGAGAGTATTCCCGTTATCGCGAATCCCGGCGCAGCAGCAGCAGACTTGACGATCATCGCAGCGCTTTTCACAGGCATGGGCTTCCCGGCCGAGCGCGTGACGGCGGAGCGGGGGAGCACGATTGCCAAGGAAGCCGGTGAAGTGGTGCGCGAAACGGCCGAGGGCCTGATTGCGCTTCTTGCGGCGCGGCGTCTGCTGAAGACTGAATTCCGGATGGACGAGACCCAGGTGCAGCCGGAGGAAAACAATGCGCTCAAGCATTTCAAGATCGCCGAACTGGCGCTCGACGAACTGTTTCTGACCAAGGGTGGCGGGTTCCAGCCACCGGCCGAATCTGTCGCCTCCGCTTTCGCCGATCTGCAGCAGCATGCCGTACTGACGATGTCGGCCATGCAGCGCGCCATCAATCTTCTCTTCCGCCGGCTTTCGCCCGACGTCATCGCCCGTGATGCGGAGGATGAGGGCGGTCTGCGCATCCGCGGTCTCGGCGCCCGCAAGGGAAAATGGGAAACCTATGTCGAAAGCCATGCCCGAATGAGCGGCAATATCGACGGGGTCGCCCGTCAGATCATCGCCGAGGCGTTTGCACAGGTTCAGGAAGAGCAGGCACGAAAGGCGGCATCCGCCTATTGGGAGAAAAAGCAGTGACAGTGACGAGACGTGCCGTTTTCGAGGGATTGGGTGCGAGCGCCATTCTGGCGCTCACCGGGTGCGGCCATACGCCCGATCCGACGCCCACATCCATCGTCCTGAATGCCGATCCCGGCATCAACCCGGGCGAGACCGGCGCGGCATCTCCCGTCGTCGTCAGGATTTATGAGCTGAAGGGCATCAAGGCGTTCAACAACGCCAATTTCTTCGATTTCGACAAGGATACGCAGATCCTCGGCGCCGATCTCATCGCCAGTCGCGAATACGAGATGACCCCGGGTAGCCAGCAGAAATACCAGAAGGAGATTTCGAGCGAAGCGGCCTATATCGGCGTTGTCGCCTCCTTCCGCAACATCCAGTCGGCGACCTGGCGCGATTCGATCGAGCTGCACAAGGGTTCGAAGAATAGGCTGGTCGTCTATCTCACCAGCGCTGCGGTCCGGATCCAGAAGGCAAGCGGCTGGTTCGGCTGATGGGCAGAGAGTTTATGAGGAGTAGGTCCTCGGAGGGAACGATTGGTGTCGACGGGTAAGCCATTGTGGCTGGAGGGCATGTTTCTTCGCCCACAGCATCTGCAGCAATATGACCGCTGGATCGAAGACAGCCTCGAACAGCGCGTGGCGGCGTTGCTGCCGCATTCCTGGGGTCTGCGCAGCCTCCAGCTCGATCCCAATGCGCTTAAGAATGGCCAGGTAAGGGTCATCTCGGTCGAGATGATCTTTCCAGATGGGACGGTCTATGCCGCGCCCGCAGCGCAGCCTTTGCCGCCCGCGCGGCATCTGACCACCGATTTTCAGGGCAAGCGGTTGTTCATGGCCGCGCCGTTGCGGGCACCCGGCGGCATTGATGTCGCCGACAACGACAATCCTACACACCGCTTCCGACGGGTCGCAACCGAGCTTCGCGATAGCGCCAAGGCGGATCGTCCGCCAGCTGATATCTATCTCGCCGCCTTAAACGCGCGCCTGGTTATCGAAGGCGAGTCCCTGGACGAGCTTGTCTATATTCCGATCGCCGAAATAGACGCCGTCGATGCGCAGGGCCAGGTGACGTTGTCGGAAACCTTCATTCCGCCCGCGCTCGTCGCCAGCGCCAGTGTGCGGCTCGTCTCGTTGATGGAGCAGATCCGCGGCCTCCTGAAAAGCCGTTCCGATGCCCTGGCCTCGGGCGCTGCAGGCGAAGACGGTGGCACACGGTCTGGCACGATCGACCTCATTACGCTTGGCATCGTCAACCGCTATCAGGCAGTCTTCGATCACATGATCGCATCGGCCGCGCACACGCCGGAGATCGTCTACCGCGAATGTATCGCCCTTGCCGGCGAGCTTTCGGCCTTTGCCGCGACCGGACGCAAGCTGCCGGATCTCGGCCGCTATAATCATCGCGACCTGAGGGCAAGCTTTGAAAACCTGATGCCGATCCTGCGCAACCTGCTCAGCGTCATCGTCGAGCGCAATGCCGTCAGCATCCCGCTGACCGAGAGGGATTACGGCATCTGGCTCGGCGAGATCAAGGACCGTGTGACCTTTGCTGGCCGACGCTTCGTGCTGATCGCACGGGCAAACATTGCGCTCGAGACTATCCGCGTGCAGATGCCGATCCAGGTCAAGATCGGTCCGGTCGAGCAAATCCACGATCTCGTCAATCTGCAATTGCCCGGCATCGGCGTGCAGCCGCTGTCGGTCGCGCCGCGCGAGATTCCCTTCATTCAGAACGCCGTCTATTTCGAGCTCGACGACGGCAATCCGCTCTGGAGCCGCTTTCGGGATTCGGCCGCCTTCGCGCTGCATGTCAGCGGCGAATATCCGGGGCTCAAGCTTGAACTCTGGGCGATCCAGAAGGGAACGGCCCAATGAGCAGCCTAGGCGAGGAGTCTGATCACCCGACGGTCGCCCGGCGCCTGAGCCCGCGGGCTCGCACCGCGCTCGCCGCCCAAGGCGAAGAGGACGCGCCGACCGTCGTTATCCATCGCCACACCAACCCGCCCGCCGAAACGCCCGCGACCGGGACCTCGTCGCTGCAAAGCGCTGCGGTCATCGTCCAGCAACTTGAGGCGACGCCTGAGAGAAAGCTCGTGCGCGCCGCCGCTCCGCTGCTTCTGATCGGCGCGCAATTGCGCAACTCCGTCGATCGCGCCGATGTCGCAGCGTTGCGCCGCCAGGTCGCCGAGGAAATGGACCGGTTTCAGCAGACGGCGCAGAAGAGCGGCTGCGAGGCCGGCGACATCATCGCCGCCCGCTATGTCCTCTGCTCCATGCTCGATGAGACCGTGCTGATGACACCTTGGGGCAGTCGCAGCGAATGGAGCGCCAATAGCCTGCTGAACCAATATCACAACGAAACCTGGGGCGGCGAAAAGGTCTTTACCATCCTCGATCGCGTCAAGACCAATGGCGAGAAGAAGCTGCCATTACTGCTTCTGATCCACGCCTGCCTGATGCTCGGCTTCGAAGGACGCTACAGGGTTCTGGAGCGTGGCCGCGATCTCCTGGAGGAGTTGCGAAACGACCTCTCGCGGACGATCCGCCGCTATTCCGAGGCTAAACCTGAAGAGCCGCTCTCCGCTGAGGGGAAGGCTGCCAAGGGCGGGCGGCGGATTCGCACTGCCATACCGCTCTGGATGGTGGTCGTTGCGGCCTTCTGCGTGCTCATCATCGTGCATGTCTACGCGCAGTTCACGCTCTCCAACGCACTTGCGCCGGTGCTCGTTAAAATTCATGCGCTGACGGTGGGATAGGGTTTCGCGCGATGTTGAGAACGTATCTCGTCACTCTCCTCAGACCGACCAGCCTGATCATCCTGCTCGTTCTTGCAGCACTTTCGGTTGTTTTCTGGCTCTTCGGCGGGACGCTTGCCATCAAGGGCGTCAAGCCGTTCGCGGATGCGTCGCTGCGCGTCTATATCATCATTGGCGTCTTCGTCTTCTACCTGCTGGTGACGTTTCTGCGCCATCTGCTCGCCCGCCGCGCCAATGCCCGGCTGATCAACTCGATGCTTGCCAATGACGAGCTCGTTTCGATGGGCAGCGACTTCTCCTCGGGCGAGATCGAGATCATCCGCGAGCGTTTCGAAAAGACGCTGAAGACGCTGCGGGACAACCCGGTCGGCGGCCGCCGCAAGCGCGATTTCATCTATGATATGCCCTGGTATATCATCATCGGGCCGCCCGGCACCGGCAAGACGACGATCCTGCGCAATTCCGGCCTGAACTTTCCTCTGGCGGTGGATGGCGACCCGGCACTTCAGGGAATCGGCGGCACGCGCAATTGCGATTGGTGGATTTCCGACGAGGCCGTGCTGATCGATACGGCCGGCCGCTACACGACGCAAGACATCAACGCCGGCATCGATGCCGCCGCGTGGAACGGTTTCCTCGGTCTTCTAAAGCAGCATCGCCGCCGCCGGCCGATCAACGGCGTGCTGCTTGCCGTCAGCATCGCCGATGTCGTGCTCGCCAGCGATGCCGAGCGCCAGAAGCAGGCCGAGACCCTGCGCCAGAGGCTGCGCGAACTTCACCGCACCTTCGGCATGCGGCTGCCGGTTTATCTGCTCTTCACCAAATGCGACCTGATTGCCGGTTTCGAGGAATTCTTCGATGAGACGCAGGAAGAGGAGCGCGAGCAGATCTGGGGCATGACCTTTGATCGCGACCACGAGCAGATGACATTCGGACGGCAATTCGAGTCCGGCTTCACCGATCTCGTTGCCCGCCTTGAGCGTCGCCTCCCGCTCAAGCTCGCAGCCGAGCGCAGCAACAGCCGCCGCTGCCGCATCTATCTGTTTCCGCATGAATTCGGCTCCATGGCGAGCACGTTGCGTGGCTTTGTCACCGATGTCTTCCGCATCAATCGTTCTGAGGCTCAGCCGCTTCTGCGGGGCGTCTATTTCACCTCTGGCACTCAGGAAGGCACGCCGTTCGACCGGCTGCTCGGTGCCATGGGCCGCAGCTTCTCGCTGGCGCCCAGCCAACAACTGCCGATGAGCGGGCAAGGCAAAGCTTTCTTCATCCGCAAGCTTCTGACCGATATCATCTTCGCCGAACAGAATCTGGTCGGCAGAAACACCAAGCTTGAACGACGGCTGGCGACGGCCCGCTACAGCGCCTATGCGGCGCTGGTTGTCTTTACTGTCGCGCTTTCCGGCTTCTGGCTGTACGGCCTTAGCGCGTCGCTCGCGCAGATCAAGCAGACCAACGACACTGCTGATACGCTGCGCGACCGGCTTGGAGCGGCCAATCTGAATCGCAGCCTGAACACCATTCTGCCGGCGCTGGATACCGCAAGCGCGCTGCGCGACAACGTTTCCGGTTCCTTCGGCTGGTTCGGGCAGATCGTCGGCATCGACGCTCGTCCGCAACTGGCCTCTGCGGCGGGTGCGACCTACGACAATGTGCTCGGTCAATTCCTGCTGCCGACGGTGACGAGGCGGCTGCAGACACAGGTCCAACTGCTTTCCTCTTCAGGCGACAACAACAATCTTCTGCTGCGCGATCAGCTCGAAACCTATCTGATGCTGACCACCGGCCAGAACTTTGCCAAGCCGAAGGTCGAGCAGGAATTCGCCAAGCAGAACGATGCGGCTTTCGCCCTCAACCCCGCCGACCATTCCCGGATGGACGCGCACATGGAGCATCTTATCACTCTCCTGCCGGAGCGGACGCAGCCTGACAGCGGCACGGTGGGGGATGCGCGCGAGCGTCTGAGCCGGGTTCCGCCGGCACTGGATATCTACCGGCGCATGGTGACGGATGCCGACCGCCGCTATCAGCTGACGCCGATCAGCATCGTCAATGTTCTTGGCACCAGCGTATTGCGAGCCGATACCGCCGCGCTCGGCGGCAACAGCGTCATTCCGGGCTTTTACACCAAGAACGGCTTTTATAATTTCTTCCTGCCGCGCCTGCCGGAATATATCCGCAACTCAACAGGCACCGATTGGGTTCTCGGCAACAACGCCATCAGCAATGATGCCTACAACAAGGTGGCTCAGCAGATCGTCGCCGCCTATGTGAAAGATTATATCGCGTCATGGCGCAGTGCCATCGGCCAGGTTCGGGTTATCGATTTCGATTCGCTGAGCCGTGCCCAGATGGTCTTGCAGGAACTTTCCAATCCGCAGTCGCCGCTGACCGCCTTGCTCAATGAAGTCCGGGAGAATACTGAGCTGCCGCTGCCGGCCGTCAAGGAAGGCGGTGCTGCCGACGAGGCCGCTTCTCAGGCCGCGGCAAAGGTCGGTGGGCCGGCCGGTCTGATCACGGCGGTTGCCGGCGAAGCGACCGACGCCATGGCGAAGACAGCGATTTCGACGGCCTTCGGCAATGCGCCATGGCCCGGCACGCCGATCGGCGATGCGTTCAGGCCGCTGAATTCCCTTGTCGACCCGCAGAATCCGTTGGGTTCGCTCAGTCAAGTGCAGCAGCTGTTCGGCGACATGCTGGGCACTGTCGCCAGCGTCACCTCGGCGCCGGATCCATCCGCCGCTGCCTACGATTTCATCGCCCAGCGGGCCAAGAGCCCGATCAATGACAGCTTTTCGAAGCTTGGGGCGCAAGCGGCGACGAAGCCGGAGCCGGTGCGGTCCATGGTCAGCTTTGTCTCGAAGCGGACTCTGGACCAGCTGATGCGGCAGAGCTACGCCTATATCAACGGCCGTTGGCAGCAGGAAGTCGTTCCTGCCTGCAACAACATCCTGGCGGACCGCTATCCCTTCGCCCTCGACTCGCAGCAGGAAGTTTCGCTGCAGGATTTCTCCGACCTTTTCAAACCGAGCGGCATCATCGACAAGTTCTTCACCGATTATCTCACTCCGTTCGTCAGCGTCCGGGGCAGGCAGCTGACCGAACTGGCCGGGCAGGGCGGGGGCCTCGGTCTTTCAAAGGATTCCCTGGCGCAGTTTGCGAGGGCACAAACGATCCGCGATGCCTTTTTCGGCGCCGGCGGCACGACGCCGCAGGCGAAATTCACGGTCGAGCCCTTCTTCCTCGATCCGAAGGCGCTCAAATCCTCCTTCATCCTCGACGATGCCGAGCTGGATTATCGCCACGGTCCGGTTCGAGGCCAGGATTTTACTTGGCCAAGCAAGCTGGATTCCAGCACCGCGACATTGCGCATCAACCTTTTGGACGGCACGTCGCAGACGCTGGAGCGCACCGGCAATTGGGCAGTCTTCCGCATGCTGAGCAATTCGGGGCTAGCCAATGTCAAGGGCCAGGATCAGTTCGTCTTCTCGATCGCGAAGGACAAGGTGCAGGCGAGCTTCAGACTTAAGGCCGGCAGCGTGACGAACCCGTTCAATCTCGATCTCTATTCCTCTTTCCGCTGCCCTGCGGCACTATAGGCGCGGCGCGGCGATGGAGGCGCAGGGCTATTTCGGCAAAGTTCCGTCGGTCGGCGATTTCGTTTTCCGAGCCCTGCCGGTTCGCATGACGGAAATCTGGGCGAGCCAGATGCAGCGCTGGCTGGCCGCAGCACGGCCGGTTGGCGGCGCCTCTTTCCAGAAGTCCTTCCTGACATCGCCCGTCTGGCGGTTCGCTCTTGCGCGCGACGTCGTGAGCCCGGAAGGTTGGGTCGGACTTTTTGCGGGGTCGATCGATCGCGTCGGCCGCGAATTTCCCTTTACTGTCATGATATCGGTCGATCTCGATCCCGCCGCTCGGCAGCCGACTGCGACGATCGATGCGTTTTTCGATGGTCTGGAGGCCCGGATGCTCGCCTTCATGGAGGGGCAGGCCAGCCGGGAGGAGCTGGTTGCCGGGATTGATGTCTGCGCCGAAGCGCTGCGTGCAGCCCTCGAGCAGTTTCCTGCCCAAGGCGACCGGGAACTGCTGTTGCCGCGTGACGGAGAGGATATGCTTTGCCTGTCCGGTCCAGCTGAGCACAGTTCATCGCGGACAGCCTATTGCTGGGCGGGCGCCGGCGGCGAGGCCTCCCGTCTTTGCCTCTGGTGGCATGACGACACCCGGATGCAGCCCGCCGCCCTCTGCGTCAGCCGCGGTCTTCCCGTCGCACAGGCCGCCATTCCCTTCCTCCTCGGCGAATGGCTGAAGCATGGCTGGACCCTGTCGGCTCTGCCAATCCGGGGCGAGGCAGAGGCGTGATGACGGAACACCCGACAGCCAGATCGCCGTTCCTGGAGGCGGAGGCCGCGACCAGCCGCGGCCGCAAGCATGCAGTGAACGAGGACGCCTATACCGTCAATCTCAATGCCGGATTCTTCGCGGTCGCCGACGGCATGGGCGGGCATCGCGACGGCCATGTCGCCAGCGGCGCAATCATTTCACTGTTGGAGCGCACGCTCGATGGCGACGCGTCCTTCGAGCAGAGGATCGAGATGGCGACGCAGTCAATCCAGACCGTCAACAAGGTGCTCTACGACCAGACACTAGCCACGCCGGGAGCCGATATTTCCGGTTCGACGGTCGTCGCAGTCATCATCGATGAGAATTATGCATGTTGTCTCTGGGCTGGCGATTCTCGCCTTTATCTTTTCCGCAATAACTGTCTTTATCTGATTTCCGAGGATCACGTAGGGGAAGGTGGCGTTCTGACGCGGGCGGTCGGCTCGTCTCCTTATATCGAGGTTGATCGGCGGATCATCGAAGTCAGGGATCGCGACGTCTTTCTGCTCTGCAGCGACGGGCTTCTCAAGGGTATGAGCGAGACGGCGGTCGCCGATCTTCTTGGGTCGGATGGCCATGCGCCCGTCGATCGGCTGCTGGCAAAATCGATCGCCGGCGGGTCGGCGGACGATGTGACGGCCATTTTGGTTTGGGTGGGTTACCATGAGCGCTGAGGCGCAACGCGAGGATGTTGTCGATCTGCCGCTGCGGTCGCGGTGGCCGACGGTCGAGCCAGGTGCGATTCTTCGCGGCCGCTTCGAGCTGATTGCCGAAATCGGTCGCGGCGGCCTTTCGGTGGTCTACAAAGCGAGGGATCTGGTCGCCGCCAGGGCGGGCTTCGCCAACGCCTTCGTCGCCTTGAAGATCATCGTCGAGGATGCCGAAACCGATCAGGACATTCTTGCGCTCATGTACCGTGAGGCGCGCCGGCTGCGCGACCTCCAGCATCCGAACATCGTGCGCGTCTATGACATGGACCGCGACGGCAACGTCCATTTCATGGTCATGGAACATCTGGAAGGGCAAACGCTGGCGAAAATCCTGCGGGAGGCGGGAGAACATCGCTTGGAGCTTGCTCAGATCGAAAGAATCGTCGCCGACATTTCTGCCGCCCTTCGGTATGCCCACGCCAATAACATCATTCACGCCGACCTCAAGCCGGGGAATGTTTTCATCGAGCGCAGCGGCCGGGTGAAGCTCATCGATTTCAATATTGCCTATCCGGTCGCGCGGGTCTCGCGCCTCGGCGAGGAGGATACGGTGCGGATCCTCGGCCGCCTCGGTGCCGTCACGCCGATCTACGCCTCGCCGCAGCGCCTGATGGGCGCAGAGCCCAGCGAGGGCGACGACATCTATTCCCTCGGCGTCATAACCTATCTGATGCTGACAGGAGAAAGGCCCTTCGGTGCCGCCAACGCCTTGGAGGCACAGGCGAATGGCATTTCCTCAGCACTCCCGGGCGGCCTTTCGAAACGCCAGCGCGCGGCACTTCATAATGCCCTGTCGCTGGACGACCGCCATCGAACAGCGTCGGCGGAGCATTTCTCCACCCAATTCACCAAGCCATTGATCATTGCGCTGATGGACACCATCCGGAAACTGCCCGGCTGAAGCTTGGCGGGACAGGCCACACGCGTTGGCGAGAAACCCATCCGCAGTTCCAATCCCAGCAATACCTGGGATTGGTTTGGCTTGTTCAAATAATCAAGCATCACACTGCCGGTTTGCTGCAGTTATTTCGAGCCCGTTCAGTGCTCGAGGAAGACGTAGTTCATCCAGCTGCTCATACGCAGGAGGACCTTGCGAAGGATCGCGACATGGTGCCAGTGGTCGGTATAGACCGCGACCGATGCGACGGCGCCCCCTGGCAGCTGATACTGGTCGGTCGGCTCTAGCAGTTCGATGCCCGCCAGCGTCTGTCCTGGGGCGACGCGTTCGGGCGACTGCGGGTCTATCAGCGCTCCGCTCGGCTGAAGCTGACCCTGGGCCATCACATCGATGACTTGTGCGACGCGGGCCTTGAAGATCTTGCCGGGAACCGCCCTGAACGCGACCTCGGCTTCATCACCGGCGCGCACACGCTGCAACGAATTCTGAATGAACGCAGCGGCAAGGATTCGGTCCGCACTATCGATGAACACCATAACCGGACGCAGCGGCAATGGGTTCGCCATCATCCCCGGACGGAGAAAGACTTGCGTCACGTAACCGTCGCTAGGTGCGCGCACCGTCGTCTGATCCAGCTCGTATTCCGCATTGCCCAGTTCCGCCTTCAGTCTGGCCACGGTAGGATTCGTGCCATTGATGTCGGATTCATAAGCGAGTCTCGCCTGCGCCGCCTGCGCGCGTGCCGTGTCGGCGGTCGCTTCGGCCGTCAGATAAAGCCCGCGGCGGTTTTCGACTTCGAGTTCGGAATAGACAGCGCCCCGGCCACTGGATTTCGCGTTCTCGTTTGAGTCCTGGAATTTCTGGAACGCCTGCAACGCACGATCTCGCGAGGCTTCTGCTCCGACCACCCCGGCATTGGCGGCATCGAGCGCAGCCTTCAATTGAAGGACATTCTGCTCCGCCTCGGCCAGCGCTGCCCTCTTTTGATCGACGACGAACTGGTATGGTCGCGGATCGATGCGGAAGAGGACATCGCCCTTCTTCAGCGGCACATTTGGCGTGACGGGCACTTCCACGACCTGCCCGCCGACAGTGGGGATGACGGGTGCAGAGGTGAAATAGATGCGCCCATCGCTGGAATAGGGATGGTTGTAGCTCATGATAAGCAGCAGGGCGGAGATCAGAAAGATCCCGCCAAGGACGGCCGTTGCAAGCGTCCATTGGTTTACCGGAATCCGGAACACCTTAAAGATCGTCCAGCAGATCGCGGCATAGGTAAGAATAAGGAGCAGATCCATCAGACTTTTTCCTTCTCCGACGGGCGGGCCTCAAGCTCGGCGATGCGAGCGTGAAGGCGTGCGATTTCGGCGTTCGCTTCGGCCTCGTGCGTGAACTTGCCATCGGGCCGCATTCCCCAACCGCGGTCCTCCCGATAGAGGGTCGCCCAAATGAACAGAAACGGCCAGATGACGTGCAACGTGAACAGGCTCACCCATCCAGCGATATGGATCGCGTCCTGGTGCGGATGATTGCGAGCCTTGGCGATCAGATGCGGGATGTCGTGAATTGCGATCACTGCGTAGAACAGGGTGATCACCACGAAAAACAGCACCCCAAGTGCAAAATAGTCAAGAAACACAGTCCCTCCTTTCCGGCTGGCGCAGCCGAGCCAACCGGCCTTGGTCTAGGAGGAGATAGTAGCGCTGCGACGCCCCGAACGCCCGTAACATCACGTATCGTCTATCGGCAGGGGCGCGGACGTGTCGCAAAATTCGTGTTTGTCAGGGGGAGATTGCAATCCCGGCCGATCTTAGTCCTTCAAGAAAGCGGTCCTGGTCCGACGGGCGCTGCAGGCGTTTAGCGACTTCCTTGCGAATATTGGCCAACAAAGCTGGTGCGTTCGCCTTCAGCCAGGCTTCTTCTTGGTGGGCATCCTCGAGCTTGCCCTGAGCCCCGAATACCGCGAGCAGGACGAGATGGTGCATGGGGTTGTATTTGAGATCGGCCATGCGCCCCCAAAGTTCGGCCGCCTGGTAGTCGCCACGCATGTAGGCACAGAGCGCCAACCCCACCTCGTAGTATCCTATCGGGCCTGGATTTCTGTTGATCGCGCTCGACATCAGTTCACAACCCGTGTCCCATTTTCCGGAGAAAGCGAGCCGAAAACCATATTCGCCAGCGACTTCGGTGTCGTTGGGATTGATGGCGTAGGCGGCTGCTCCCGCCCTTAATGCTGCGTCGACATCGCCTTGGAAAAAATTCGCGAGCATTAGTGCCTGCAAAGCCCGTGCATTTTGCGGGTCTAGGTCCACGGCGCGCTTGGCTGTATCAACGGCAAGCGTCAACGGCTCGGCCAATCGCCGCATATCGAGCTGGTATTGGAACCTGACCTCGTCCAGATAGGTCAGGGAAAGCAATGCCCATGCGGTCGAATAGTTCGGCAGACGCTCGGTCGTGCGTTTGAGACAGTCGAGGACCGCATCATGGTTTTGCGGATTAAGATCAACCCGGTAGCTGTAATAGGACAAGGTGCAGGCGTAGGCATCCCAGTCGTCGGGTGGAGACTGGGCCACGCGTGCAGCATCGGCCTGGAAGATGACGCCATAAGGTTGGGCAAGAGCTGTTGCGACACGCTGCGCGACATCGGCTTCGACCTCCAAGACATCCTGAACGCGAAGGTCCCTGTCGTAGTTGCTCGCCCAAATCACCGATCCGTCGGCTCGGTGGACCAGCCTGGCAGTCAGCCGAAGTTTGTCTCCGCCGACGCGCACGCCTCCCTGCAGTGCGTAGCGCGGTTCCTCTTGCTGGATACCCGGTCCGGAAGATGGCTCTCTCGTAATAACGGCGATTTCCTTGAATTTTGCCAGTTCGCCAATGACCTCGTCGGTAAGTCCGCGGGCGATGTCGGAAGGCTCTCCCTGCTTGGAAATTTCTTCGAACGGTTCGACGAGCACCTCGGGTGTGACCAGGCTCATGGAGGCCGAGGTGGTCTTGCGTGCCCAGGGCAACGGGAAGAAGAAGGCGGTGATCGCAATCAACAGTGCGAGGGCGACGGCCGCCGGCAGCGCGTACCATGCCCATGAGAAACGAGGTGACCGATCTTTATGCTCCGCGGCCGGTACCGGTTTCGGCATTTCGGAGGCGCTCGCAAAGCCGTCCTCCGCCGTCGGTTGATCGTGAGGCCTTTCAGCGGCGGCGTAGCGAAAACAGGGGACATAGGCACCCTTCGGAATCGTAATTTCAACCTGGTCCGTCTGCCCTGCGACCAGATAGTAGCGTTCGAGTCCCCGGCGTATGCGGCCCGCCTCTATTCTGACGACCGGGTCATTCTGTGCGTCGAAGGAAGGGTCCCGTGTGAAGACCTCCTGTGCAATCGTATAGGCCTTGAGATAGTCCGCACGCCCCGCGAGCGTCTCTTCTACAATGTATTCCAGGAATCTGCGGCCCCGCTCGGGTGCGAGAAACTCGTCACTTGCAAGGATCCGCTCAAGTTGCTCTCTGATTTCGCTGATTTCTGGGGAGGACGCACTTTCCCCGCCGCTTGCTCGCGCACTTTGCATGATGTCCCCTCGCGCCTTGTCGACGTCTGTACCCTCGTATGTTCCTGTATATTACACCTCTAATCTAGGTGGTGCCAATATAATGTCTCAATCTAAATGGCGTACCCCAGATGAGTGAGGCGAGGATAATGTCGGAAGAAAACAATTCAGCGCACTTGTCCGCCCTCGCAATTTTGGAGGTACGCTTCCCTGACGAGGTCATGCGAGTACAACAGCTCATCAAGATTGACGAAACCTTTCGCAGCATGTGTGAAGATTTGGCTGCAGCCGTCGAAACACTCACCCATGTCGACCGCTTGCCGGAAAGCGTACGTGAGACGCGACGACAGGAATACGCCGATCTCGTCGACGCTCTTGTAAACGAAATACACGATGCGATCCGGCGCTCGAACGTCGTGGTGTTGAGACGGCCGGCCGACCGGCCCAAGTCATAATGCCGTCGCGAAAGCGATCATGCCAAGATGATCGTATCCGGCAAGAGCCGAGGGCAGTGTGATTAGACGTCGTCTTGATCACAATAGGCCTCAAACGGATGCCGCAGCGGGCTTATCGTCGGGACGTGGTGCCGGGCTCGCCCAGGCAGCGAGCAGATCGTAGAAGACGCCGAGAACGACCGGGCCGAGAAATAAACCAACCAGGCCATGCGACAAAGCCCCTCCGATGACACCCAACAAGATGACCGACATGGGGGTGGACAAGCCGCGCGAGATCAAGATTGGCTTTAGGAAATTATCAAGAACGGTGACCGGCACCGAAAGGAGTGTAAACAGCAACGCTTCCGAGAAGGACCATGTGAACCAACCCCAAATGACCAGGGGCAATAGCACAAGGCCCGGCCCAATCTGTGCGATGCACAATATGAAGACGATGAAGGTCAGTGCTCCACGCGCAGGGACGTCGAACACTACGAATAACAGCCCGCAGAGCAGCGTCTGCAATAATGCTATACCAATGACGCCCCGGGAAACATTGCGCACCGTCATGCCTGCGAGTTGAACGAAGTCGGTGCCTCTTTTTCCCCCGACGCGCATGGCAACAATGTTGACTGCCGTGATGAGCCGGCTCCTTGCAACGAGGAAGAAGCCGCACAGCAATACTGATGCGATAAAGCTTAGAACGTTGCCTCCGAAGGCCGCTGTTCTCTCGAGGATGACTCCGGCCAATTCCCGTATAGGTCCCTGAAATTGCTTCAACATCGCCGCGAAGTTGGCTACGGCGTAGTTCCATGCTTGGTAAAGGCGCTCGCCGAACGGAGCCCAATCTCTTAGGCTTTGAGGAGCCGTCGGCAACACGATCGTCCCTTCTTTCATGCCGGTCAAGAACCCCTGTGTAGCGTCGGCAAAGCTGAACACTATGGCCGCCACCGGCGCGATAATGACGACCAGGCACGCGACGACGATCAAAGTCGCAGCAATTACGCCGCGGCCGCCCAGAAGCGTCGAGAGCAGATGAAAGAGCGGAAAAAGAGCGATCGCCAATATCGCGGCCCAGGCAATGATCGATATGAAAGGCGCGATGACTGTGAAGGACCAATAAGCGAAGAGGCCAATGATGCCAAATCGGATGAAATCGCTTATGCGCGCGTCAGTCGAGGCGTGGCTCCGCTGAACTTCGTCAGCGGCCGTGCTTTTGTAGTAGTCGTCATGCATTGGTGCTATCCCGCTACTTCCCCGTTAGGAGGCCGCTGAACTGGTTTCGTGCTGATGGACTTTGGCATTCGCCGCGCTGATCCCGCTGCCTACCAAGCAAGATCGGGTACGACATGGCGAAGGCTCGCGTCTTCGATGTAGTTCGCCGGCCGCTTCTGCCGCTTGCCCAAGTCCGGCTTGTCGAATTTTACCCGCTCGTAGGGGATCGACTTCAGAATATGCGAGATGCAATTGATGCGAGCCCGCTTCTTGTCATCCGATGGGACGATCCACCATGGAGCGTGCTCACTGTCAGTCATTCGGATCATGTCGTCATAGGCACGCGAGTAATCCCACCAGCGGCGATAGGACTCCACATCCATGGGGCTGAGCTTCCACTGCCGCAGCGGGTCGTCGATTCTTCGGCGGAAACGACGTTCCTGTTCTTCTTCGCTGACGGTGAGAAAATACTTGAGCAGCATGATGCCGCCCTCCACCATGGCGGCCTCGAAACGGGGGGTGAGCTCGAGGAAACGGCGGGCCGTCTTTTCGGGAGTGTAGCCCATCACACGCTCGACGCCGGGACGATTGTACCAACTGCGGTCGAAGATCACGATCTCTCCCGCTGCCGGAAGATGGGCGATGTAGCGTTGCATGTAGATCTGCGACTTTTCCCGGTCATTAGGGGCAGGTAACGCGACCACCCGAAACACGCGCGGGCTGACGCGTTCCGTGATGCGCTTGATCATGCCGCCCTTGCCGGCGGCGTCGCGGCCCTCGAATATGATCACGATGCGGGCGCCGGAGCTTTTGACCCAAGCTTGCAGGTGGGCGAGCTCGACCTGCAGTTTGCCGATCTCCTTTTCATAGTTCTTGTTTTTCTTCTTCTTGCTGTCGCGGCTGCCTGCTGCTTCTTCTTGATCTACATCAGACGTCTTGTTCATGATTTCCCTCCCTGGGTGACGATGTCTGTTCCCCTCCGCCGCGAGCAGGCATCCCGTCGCGTTCCTTCTGGAGATGGAATCTCGTGACGACGGATTCCTTGTCGTTAAAGAAATTTTCCGCACCGATATTTTTGGCAACGCCCGCGCGCTCAAGCAGCGCCTTCGCCTCGGCGTTCAGCTCCGCGACCCCGAAGACGATACCCCGCTCCTGCAGGGCCAAGCGCACGGCATCAAGCGCCGACGCTCCAGTGCTGTCGAGATACACGACCGCGCTGCCATCGAGAATAAAGCGGCTGATATTTGGAGGGAGATCGTTCGCAATGTCGCGTAGTCGCGTTCGCACATAGTCGGCATTGTAGAAAAGGACGCTGCCCTGAATGAAGCATATCGCTACCCCTTCAATCCCGGCAGCATTCGGATACCGACCCATATCGTAAAAGCCGTCACGGCCTGGAATACGACCCAGAAGCCCATCACGAGGATACATCGTCTTGCGCAGGAGATAGACCATTGTCGCGACTATGGCGACGATCACGCCATTCAAGACACCGAAGCTGATGGCGCCCCACATGGCGATCAGTGCGAAGACGAACTCCATCCGGCTGATGCGCCATATCTTCCGAAGTTCGTGAACATCGATCAGGCCGATCGCAGCGGTCGCCAATATAGCGGCAAGAGCGGGAATAGGCAGGATGCGCAGGGCGCTGTGCAGGAAGACCAGTGCCGCAACCAAAGTCGCCGCGGACACCAGACCGGCTGCTTGCGAGCGGCCGCCGACCGATAAACTGATCGCTGTTCTCGAGTCCGATACGCTGATCGGAAAAGACCCAAACAGGCCCGGAGCAATGTTGGCGGCGCCCAGCCCGATCAGCTCCTGGTTGGCGTCGACTTCTTCGCCTGCACGCGTTCCGAAGCTGCGAGCAGCGACGAGGCCCGCGCCGAAACTGACGAGGAAGACTGCGGCCGATCCCAGCGCAATCTTGTCCAGCGGCATCTGCGAGATCGCGGGCAAAGAAATCGACGGGAGTCCACGAGGAATGTCGCCAATCACAGCAATCCCTCGCCCCTGAAAATCAAAAAGGGCAGAGAGCAGACAGGATACGACAACCACCAGCACCGGCCCTGGTATCCGGGAGTGCATGGCCTTTGCGATCCAAAGCAGGCAGAACATCGCAAGACCGAATAGCAACGACGGCCAGTGGATCGATGCGCTCTTGCGAAGTATTTCGATCACCGGCGCCAGCAGGCCGTCCGATTCAATGCGCACGCCGGTGAAACGGCTGATCTGACCCACGATGATGGAAAGCGACACGCCGGCGAAGAAGCCGACAAGGATTGGCCGGGAAAGAAAATTCGCCACAACGCCGAGGCGCAACAGCCGGGCGGCAAAGCAGAAACATCCAACTCCCAGCGCAAGAGCCGCCGCGATTGACACGCGATCGACCGGAGCCCCGGCTGGCAAACTCGCGACGATCGCACTCATTGCGGCCGCGAGTACTGTCATCGTCGCAGCGTCCGGCCCGACCACCAATACCCGCGAGGGGCCGAAAAGAGCATAGGCGATGGGAGCGACAATGCACGCATAAATTCCCGTTTCCGGCGGCAGTCCCGCGATGGCGGGATAGGCTATGGCGCTGGGCAGTCCGACCGCCGCGATCGACAGTCCAGCGGGGATGTCGCTGCGCAGCCAGTCCGGGCGAAATCCGACCAGGCCTCGCAACATGGGCAGACGAAAACTGACGGCCATTCAGAACTCCCTTCTGCGAGGGGCGTCGGTCAAAAGGACCGGCTCCGCCGCCACGGCTGCGATCAGCCTCTGCAATGTTCGAGAAAGTCGTAGTTCATCCAACTGCTTATCCTCGTCGTGGTCGGCAAGTGGGATTTTAATGCGATGACCGTCGCAGCGTGTGTAGCATCGCGTAACATCCCCCGTGCCGCCGTCCGGCGGCTGGGCGCCGCTTGCTGGCAGCCGACTTGGGCACTGGCCGGTGCTCCTTCGCCGATGGGGTGCGCGCTTGCAATCTGCAGACCATCGCAGGACGTTCTTGTTCCCACCGGCATTGAGGTCGCAGCGCCGCGAGGGCGATCCTTCGTTTCCGCCAAAGCAAAATGCTTGCGTTGGTCAAGGCAAGCAGGAAGGTAAGCCATTGCTACCGGTTGGTAGCTTGAAAGCCCGCAACATGCATAGGAACCGCTATCCGGCTAATCTTTGCTAAAGAGGCTTGTGGCTCTTGTCATGGGGAGCAGCCGATTGACCGTTTGCGAATACCGTCCCCGGGCTCCTTCCAGGGACCAGACACATTATTCGCCTAGCCTCATGCGATAGTACCAGTTCTGCTCCCCACGAAATGGAACCATTCAAGCGGGTGACGACTGCCTGCCGCAAGCCGATTGTGTTGCGTGTCCGGGGCGAGAGCCGCGTACCCGCCTGCAGAACGCACCGCCGTAACTTCGTGTATGATACATTCAACATGCAACCGGATGTAATATGCTCCTGGCCATCGGTAGGGCTGAACCGATGTCATTGGCGGGAACTGCGATGTGATCGCACGCAAACCAGTTGGACATGGCAAGTAGCTCTTATTGCGGTTTGAGGCCTGTTTCTCGGCAAGCAACCGATGCAAATCTGAAAGTGATGCGGGATCCGAAAGGAGCTCCATCAAGCCGTTCTTGCTGCGGGCGTAATCGGCGTTTGGAATCAATCGCTATGGGGGAGGCATTATCATGGGGATAAAAGTGCAAAAGCTTGTTATCGGCCTATCGGTCGTGTCATTCCTTGTAATGCAGGAGCAGCGTCCAGCCTATTCGCAAACAGCACCCGCAACCAATCCGCCAGCGGCGCAAACGGCTCAAGAAGCGCCTGCGGTACTTTCGGACGACGAGCTGGAAGTCCTCGTCGCCCGTATCGCGCTCTATCCGGATGATCTGGTGGCGGCCATCTCCGCGGCGTCGCTTTTCCCGCTTCAAATAGTCGAGGCTTCCCGTTTCCTGGAAGCGAAGAAGAAGAATGCGGATCTCAAACCAAAGAGTGATTGGGACGGCAGTGTCATCTCGCTGCTGAACTATCCGGAAGTCGTCAAGATGATGAGCGACGACTTGGAATGGACGCAAGATTTTGGCAATGCCCTGACGAACCAGCAGAAAGATGTGCTGGTCGCTATCCAGCAGTTGCGCGACGAGGCTGTCGCCAAAGGCATCATCAAGACCGATGAAAAGATCACTGTGGTGACGCAAAACGACAACGTCATCATTCAGCCGACCAATCCCGAAAAGATCTACGTCCCGCAGTATCCGCCGGAAATGCTTTATCAGACTGGCTATGCGCCGCAGCCCGTTTCCTACTATTCGGAGCCTTACCCAAACTATTACTATCCCGGAGCGGCCTTCTTCGCCGCGGCGGTGACCGGCGCCGTATGGGCTGCAGCCGTCAACTGGGATAACTGGGGAGTATGGGGCGGCAACTGGCGCGGAGACGTCGATGTTGACTGCAACAACTGTTTCAACAACAGGAATTTCAACGGCAAGGTCAAATGGAACGATATCGACTGGAAGAATGTGGATCGCAGCAAGCTGAACATCGACAGGCAACAGCTCGCGAATATGGACAGGTCCACGATCAGAAACAATCTTCAGTCCGATAGCCGCAACGATTTGCGCAACCGCGCTCAGACTGTAAATCGGGAGCGTACCGGTGTCGCAGGCGATCGCGTTAACCGCGCTGCTGATGTCCGCAGAGACACGATGCAAGGCTTGCAACAAAGGCCGACGGCTCGACCGACGAACGCAGCCAATCGGCCGGCGGCGGCTCGTGGCGACGGCCAGGGACCGAGGGCGGCGTCAGGCGCAAACCGTGGCAATGCAAACGCAGCTCGTCAAAACAATCAGAAGCTGGCCTCCAGGCCTGACAACAGAGGCCGCCAGGCTTCGGCGCTCGGCAACCCGTCGTCAGGCCGCCGGGAGGCCATGGCGTCCCAGCGTGGCCGCCAGAGCATGGGGGGCACTTCTCGACCGGCCCCCAGAGCATCAGCGAGTCGCGGTGGCGGCCCGAGGCCGACGGCCCATCGCGGTGGCGGCGGACATCGTCCCATGCCGAGTAGGGGTGGTGGCGGCGGCCGAGGCGGCGGCGGTAGAGGCGGCAGAAGATAGGCAGGCGATATTTTCCGGGGAGACAGTGCAATGAGAACGACGCGCGGAATGCAGCTGGCCGCATTGATCATCGGGGCTTCGGTGCTGGCCCTGTCGAGCGGGCACACCGGAATGGCACAGAACCGGCAAAGACTCGAGAGCTTCGCTTCAGGCAGCAAGTCGCCTGAGTTCGATCAGCCGTCGCAGGCCATCGATCGCTTCAAGGCAGTAATGGCTTCCGATGATGTCGAGGGCCTGGCGCAGCTACTGGGGCTTGACGCCGCGAAATTGAAGGCGAGCGAGGAAGCCGTTGTTGCATTTGGTCTCATCAAGGAGGGTGCGGCAAGGCAGGTTGCCGTACAAGATATCTGGGACCGCAAGATCGTTGCTGTCGGAGACAAATTATGGCCGCTGCCGTTTCCCCTGGTCAAACGGGAGGATGGGAAATGGGCCTTCGACACGCAAGCCGGTCTCGAAGAGATTCTCAATCGGCGTATTGGCGAAAACGAGCTGCAAACCATTCAGACGATGCACGACTATGTCCTGGCCCAGCATGTCTACGCCAGCGAGCCCAGAAATGGCGACGGCATACATGAATATGCCCAGGTGTTGATAAGCGACAAAGGCAAAAGAAACGGGCTCTATTGGCCGGCTGAGAGCGAAGACGACGCAAGTCCCGCCAGCGACTTGATCGAAAGTGCAGCATTCGGAAAAGCGCTCAAGGGCGAAGGCTATTTCGGCTACCGATACCGCATTCTCAAAGGCCAAGGCCCGAATGTTTTCGGAGGGCGACACAGCTACGTGGTCAACGGCCACATGACTGATGGCTTTGCGCTTATTGCCTGGCCGGTCAAATATCGTGAAACAGGCGTACAGACGTTCATCATCAGCGACCAGAGCGTGATTTACGAGCGAGACTTGGGTGAGGATACCACCAAGATCGCCGAATCCATCAAGGAATTCAATCCGGACCACAATTGGTCGATCGTTGGCGAGTGAGGTCGAGCACCTCATCGACAGCCATGGCCCTGTTGTCCTTAGATAGGCGGGGCTGGATCAGTGGCTTCTCTGTGGTTGTCGCAAGAGTCCGGTTGGAATAGCGCCTATCCCCGGTCATCTCCGGTCCTAGCCAGCGTGGCGATACGGGCCTGTCCCTCTCGCGGAACATTTCGATCTCGGCGATGGTCAACCCGGAATGCGCTCCGTGGAAGACGTCGACTTCCCAGACGAATCTGGGCACCTTGTATCGGGACTTCTCGATGACCGTTCCGACGACCCGTTCAAGCAATTCCTCCGCCTCGTCAAGCGGAATGCGGTATTCGAACTCGTCGCGAACGATCCCTTGTCGCTCGAATAACCGTCAGGAAAGCGAAGCGCCGATCGATCAATCGGATACGGACCGATTTGTCGGCGTCGGACAGGAGATATCCTTGCCGCAATTCACTGGCCGGCAGCGCTTTGCAGCGCCACGTGTCATTCCGGACAAGAAATTTCCGCTCGATCTCTCTTGTCCTCATGAGTTGTCCCAATCTCCAATGCCATCGGTGTTTAAGAGCGGAGCGGCAGCATTTGCGGCGGACTTCGCTCTTTCAAACCAACCGAACAAGCCGGCAGCCTCAGGCGCCGGCTCTAACCCTGCGTCAAAACTTCAGCAGATATCAGACGACGGGGCTTCCCAATTCAGGAAAAAGCCAATGTCGCCCGGCACCCCGCCGGGGAAATTGATGACCGCGGCTGTCAGCCCGTAGCCTTTGGGACGGGCCACTTCATCGAAAAGATCGTACAATTCCTTCGCTTTTCCTTGGAGGGTCGAAGGCCAGTCGGAGCGCTGGCTATTGATGGCGCGGCCGCTATCGGTGCAAAAATCGGATGGAAAGCTGTAGACCAGTGCCTCGACTTTCCCGTCTGCCACAGCCTTCATGACCACCCGGCGGATCATGTCCCGCTCTTTGTCGCTGATATGTTTTCGAAAGAAGTCTTGGATAAATTCCGCATGTTTTTCGGCTTCACGTGCTCTGATCTTTTCGTCACGTTGCATCTCCACGAGCTGCAACTCAAGCGCTCGTTTGCGCAATTCTTCCGCGCTGATCATCGAAGGACCAGGACCCGATTTCTCTTCTTCAGCCATGACATTACCCTCCGCTTGTTTAGAGAATAATAGAACAGGCAAACCGAGCATCCTAGTAAAATACGGTGGATAGGTGGTAGGTTACCGTAGGATACCAGCGATGGCGGGTTACAGCTATTTGGGCCACGCTATTGTGGCGGGGGTCGCCATCGCGTCCGCTCAGGTCGCCCGAAATGCCAAGCTTGGACGCCCTTCGAGCCGTCGCGTTCATCGCGCGCGGACCGACCCTTCAATATGTGTTCGCCCGGATCGGATCGCTTATGAAAGAAAGGCCGGCATACTTGGGCGAGACGCTTCAAACGTCTCTTGCTCAAGTTGCCGGCCGATAGAAATTATTGAATGTGAACTGCTGGCGTCATTTTCAATCAGACAGTAAGCAGGTCGCTCGTGGTGGTGTCTTGGTAAGTCGAGGCGAACAGAGAGCCGAAATCCGGAAGCTGCGGTGGCTGCTGCGCCTTCATCGCTGTCTCGAACTGGCTCTGCGTCAGGGATCCCGAGCTTGTCGTGTCCAAACTGTCGAACAGATTTGTGGCTTGTTCTTCGCTCACGTCGGATGGACGCGCAGCGACGAATTCCGCTTGGCTGACATTGCCGTCGCCATTCGTATCCATTGCGGAGAACATGCTGGAGAGCTGGTCGTCGCTCGGCGTTTGTCCGGCAGGCGGCGCCGGCGGCTGTCCACCGGACTGCATCGCGCTTGCCACCTGGTCTTCCGTCAACGATCCGCTATTGCTGGTGTCGAAACTCTCAAACAGCGTAGTAGCCTGATCCTGGCTCACGTCGGACGGACGCGCGGCGACGAATTCCGCTTCGCTGATGCTGCCGTCACCGTTCGTATCCATCGCAGCAATCTTGTTGCTCTGGCTGCCGCCTTGACCGTTGCAACCGCCAGACTGTTGAGCAGCCGATGTGCTGCTGGAGCTGTCAGCCGAATCCGAGGTGGATCCGTCGCCCGAAGCGTTTGACTGCAGATTGAGCATGATGTTCATGAGCTGCGAAACGAGCTGCTCGGCCGTCGATATCAAGGATTGATCATCTGTCGAAGAAGACGAAGAGGACGATGAGCTCTTGCTGGACGAACTGCTGCCCAGAATGGACGACACGGATTCAGCTGATGAAGACGATGTCGAGCCGGATTTTTGATATTGATAATAACTATTTGATAAGACTGATGTAATGCTCGTCAAGGGGACCTCCAGATGCGAGCGTTGGCACGGACTCTGGTTTTTACGCTTACATGACTCTACGCTTGCCATGCCGCGATGAACGCGGCAGTGCATCTTTCGAGATCAATGCAGACGAATAAAAGTTACCGAATACTGGAGGCCAAGCTTCTTCCTGGTCCTCGCTTGCGCGAATGCGCGACCGGAAGACGGATGAAAAAATAGGCCATGACAGTTGCCGCCATCATGGCGTTATCGGCAGTCCACAATCTCGATCTGGTATTCCCCAACAGCTTGAGCTTGCACAGGAAAGCTTGTGCGAACCTTGTAAAGCCCCGCCGATGTGCTCGTTTCCAGCTCCATCTCCAGGGCCTGTCGGCGCCCCTGAAGGCACCGCTCATATCAAGTTGTCACGCCTAGTCGCCAGAAACAAAATTCAATAATTCGGCACACACAGAAACATCGAATCTCCCTAGATTCTGCCGAGCGCGCCTAGCGGAAAAGGGATATCTGGCGAATGACCGAAAACCGGCTTGTCTTCATAGCCACCCCTTGTTTCGGCGGTATGGTCGCCAAGGATTATATGCAATCCATCATTTCCCTGATGCAGGTCGGTGCGCAGTCCGGCGTGCAGTTGACGCTGGCGTTGCTCGGCAATGATGCGCTGATTACCCGCAGCCGTAACACGCTCGTCTCGCACTTTCTTAATGATACCGCGGCAACCCATATGCTGTTTGTCGATGCGGACATCAGCTTCGAGCCCGAGCAGGTTATGCGGCTGCTGAACGTCGATAAGGATGTGGTTGCCGCCATGTACCCCATCAAGGACTATGACTGGAGCAGTGCCGCGAAGGCACCCTTGAGGGATGCTGAAACTCTGGCGGAAGCCGCACTGCACTATGTAGGCACGCCACTGACTGGTCCGAATGCTGAATGGGACGGCGATTTCGTCACCGCGATCTATGCGGGCACCGGGATGCTTCTGATCAAGCGCGCTGTCATCGAAAAGATGATCGCTGCCTATCCTGACCTGCGCTACGGTGCGATCCACGCCTATCCCGGCGCCAAACGCACACCAGCTACGCAATATGCGCTCTTTGAGAGCCTTATCGAGGAAGAGACCGGCATCTATCTCAGCGAGGACTTTGCCTTCTGTCATCGCTGGCGAGCTCTCGGCGGAGAGATTTGGCTCGATACCGGCAGCAGGCTCAGTCACACCGGTGCTCATCGCTTCGCTGGCAATCCCCGGCCGCGATACGAGGCTCCGGCGGCGTCACGGACGTGAGGTAGAGCCGGACAGGTTGGCCGCTCGACTGCCGTTTCGTCGGTTGCAGGGTGAAACCGAAAAACCCTTGCATTCGCCATCTCTGTCATGTCCGGTCAACGCGGCGGACATCGCCAAGTTGCCGCGAGAGCGCCGTTCTCACCCAGCCATTCAATGGATTTGTATCGGTCTCATAAACGACCTCGTTGCCTAGTTCCCGCGATAATTGCAAGCTTGCGGCTCATTGTCTCCGCTCGATGCAGGTTCGTTGTGCGCGACTTGGTAGCTGAGCAAGAACCGCTGAGCAGTCTGCATAGACTTGGTCAACGTCCGTAGTGATTGACATGCAACGACCGTTACATTACGGCGTAAACCATGACCGAGGTTTCATGGTTGCTGCTGACGTATAAAGTTCCATCTGATCCCGCGACCAAGCGGGTGGCGCTTTGGCGCAAGATCAAGGGGCTAGGTGCTGTTTACCTACAAAACGGCGTTTGCATGCTGCCCAAGACGGATGAACACGTCCGCCGCTTCAAGATGCTCGAGAACGATATTGTGGAAATGGGTGGAGAGGCCGTCATTCTGGAGACCGTCGCGATCGATCCCGGCCAGCAGGAAAAGGTGATCGTCCGCTTCAAGGCTGATCGGGACGAGCATTATCACGAGTTTCTTGAACGCTGCAGCGACTTCGAAAAAGAGATCGCCAAGGAAACGGCGGTGGGCAAGTTTTCCTATGCGGAGCTTGAGGAGAACGACGCCGACCTGAAGAAGCTTCAGGATTGGCTCGAGAAGATCGGAAAGCTCGACTTCTATGGCGCTCCATTGGCAGCCGAAGCACAAGAACGGCTCAAAGCCTGCGAGACCCTGCTCGACACCTTCGCCAAGCAGGTGTTCGAGGCGCATGAGGAAACACGCAGCAGCGCCTCGAAGCCAGTGGAGGAGACAGACTGACGATGGCGGTGTTCATGGGCGAGGGCCTGAAGCGGGTGGTGACGCAGGTCGCGCTTCTCAATCTCGGCTATTTCGGGATCGAGTTCGTGGTGGCTCTGTCGATCGGTTCGGTATCCCTATTTGCCGACAGCATCGACTTCCTTGAAGACGCCTCCATCAATCTGCTGATCGCCATCGCCATCGGCTGGAGCGCGCGCAACCGTGCCCGCGTCGGCATGGTGCTCGCTGTTATCCTGCTCGTGCCAGGCATCGCGACCATCTGGACCGCATGGCAGAAGTTCATGGCCCCTGTGGCGCCAGATCCCCTGCCTCTTACGCTGACCGGCCTGGGTGCGCTCGTCGTCAATCTTTCCTGCGCCTTGATGCTCACTCGCTACCGCCACCACAGCGGTAGCTTGACGCGCGCCGCCTTCCTTTCCGCCCGCAACGACGCGATTGCAAACATCGCCATCATCGCTACAGGTGTGTTGACCGCTTTCGTCTGGCACTCGGCCTGGCCTGACATCATTGTCGGGCTAGCCATCGCCGCTATGAATGCCGATGCCGCACGGGAGGTTTGGGAAGCCGCCCGTAACGAGCATCGCACCGCCCAACCTTAGGCAGAAGCCCCTTCTGCCCCTGCCCACACTCCGTCCAACAGGTAAACCGATGGATTCAGAACTGCAAAAGTATGATCCCATCCTCTTCAGGGAGGTTCGCATGTTGCGAACGATCGTAGCGTTCATCAAGAAGCGCTGGCCGTTCCTGCTGGCTGCACTGCTTACCGTTTTCGCGATCATCGCCTACAACATGGGCGAGCTGCTCGAGCGGCACCATCGCAAGCTGATGGAGAACGTTCACTACGCGGCCGCAGCCGTCGTCCTTTTTGTCTCATTCTATCTCATTGCGTTGCTCGTCCGTACGGTCTGGAGGTCCAGTCCAGACGATGATGATCAATGATCGAAGTCAACGAGCAAGGTCAAGGGGAGACGCCAGCCTGTAGAGGCGGGCGACATCGAGCACGTGCGTCGCCGGCCAGCGGTTGACTCCTTGGCGCGGAGGCGGTCCGCCTTTCCATGTCCCGGTGCTGATATTTGGCAAATCTCAATAGCAGACCTGGAAGGGAGTATCGATGCAGGTAGTGTCATTGTCGTAATACGGGCGGGGGTCCTCAGCTCCTATTGCGGCTTCCGAGGCGATACTAGGCAGCGTGCTGGCATACCAGGCGCCGTGATAGACCGGTGCATGCCAGTAGCTCCCGTGATGCCCGACATCGGTATTTCTTGTTTGGGCGTATCCCGCACGATCACCCTCTTCATCGCCGCGCGTTTCACCAGTGCCGATGCTTCCGCTGCTGAAATCATCAATAAACACCGCGGCCGGACCGCTCGATCCGTTGAGACTGTCTTCAAGTATTGAAACTTCGAACGTCAGATTGTTGCCTTCGATCTTGGGCGATTTCAGCGTTACGACGGCGTCGCTGACTTCCGAGCCATCCCCACCGAGCACAGATACCGTAGCGTTTGGAGGATCCTTCGCGAAATTATTCTTTCCCTCGTCCCATTGCATGATGAACTGTTCGGTGGCCACGTGACCTGCGGCTCGGACCGGGCGGTCAGCAAACAGGATCGAGTTCGGCGAAACGCCGGTTAACGTCAACTTGTTGTTTTCCAATGTTGCGCCTGTGGCATTGATGACGGCCAACGAAGGTACGGGTCCTGTCGGCGTCACCGTTCCGATCGTTTTCTGCAGCGGAACATGATGCGGCTTGGTGTGTTCATCCTGAGCAAGCGCTGCACCTGCTGCGAAACAGAAGCCGCCGGCCAACAGGGCAACAAAGGCTAAATTTCCACTCAACATGGCTGGATATCCCTCTTTATCCGGTTCATTTTTTCAAAATTCCGGGTGCAGCTTGCGGCAGATGGGCTACTCGATGCGGCGCCGGTGCCTCCGCCCTCCGTCGATGGTTTGTGAGCCGAAATTCGGCCCTTGCCTATTGTCCTTTGGGGCAGCGATGTGAACACGGATAAAGATTATCTGAGTTTTAGCTTGCGCGCCATAACACGGATTGATATAGTCCGTGTTATGGCGCATGTGACCGTAAGCGTGGAATATGGTTTGCACAGTCTGCTCTGGTTGGCTGGTTCGGCTATGCCAGTGAGCAGCCGTGATTTGGCTGAGTTTCAGGGCATCTCTCCGAGCTTCGTGGCGAAGATTTTCCCGAAGCTCGAGAAGGCCGGGATCGTACGGGCGTCGGAGGGGGTACATGGCGGATATCTACTCGCCAGAAAGCCCGGGGATATCACTATTTTGGATGTCGTCGATGCGATCGAGGGCGAGAAGCCGCTATTCGATTGCCAGGAGATTCGCGGTCGTTGCGCCCTATTCGGTGACCGGCCGCCTGGCTGGGCGACAGCCGGAACATGCGCGATCCACGCGGTGATGCTGCGTGCGGAGAAGGCCATGCGTGACTCGTTGGCCAGTCAGACGCTGGCAGACGTGGCAGGCATCGTAGACCGCAAGGCGCCGGCTGATTTTTCGAACGACGTTCGAGATTGGCTTGGCGGCCGGATCAAGTCTCGTGCCCGAAAACCGGTAGGGCGCGACCCGTCTTCTCAACCGAAGATCGACAAACCCTGAGAGACCAAGTCTTTTCCGGCCGCAGCCGGACGGCTGAGGCGCGTCGCGTCCGGCGAACAGAAAGGGGTATGGCTATGGAACGAGAAATCATCATCGTCGGCGCGGGATTTTCCGACTTGAAGGCGCGGACAGGGGGCAATGGAAGCTGTCGCGATGGAAGGGACATGGTCGGGCCATTCGTGTTTCCCGACTTCCTAGCCGACGAGGTGAGCTCATGACCACGCTTGCCACCGACGCGGATCGCCCGCTCGTTCTTATCGTCGATGATGACGACGACGTGCGGGATTCGCTTCAGGAACTCATGTTGTCCGTTGGACTCGATGTCCGCTGTTTCTCCTCGCCGCGCGAGCTGCTGGATTCGGAGCTTCCCGAGCGGCCCGGCTGCTTGGTGCTCGACGTCCGCATGCCCGGATCGAGCGGCCTCGACCTTCAGTATCAGCTCGCTTCAAGAGGCAACGCAAAGCCTATCATCTTTCTCACCGGCCATGGAGACATTCCCATGACGGTGCAGGCAATGAAGGCCGGCGCCATCGATTTCCTCACAAAGCCCTTCCGGGATCAGACTCTGCTTGACGCGGTGATCGCGGGTATCGAACGGGATGCCGCGCAGCGGGCACAAGCCCAGACCGTCAAGCAGCATGTAGGGCGGTTCACATCGTTGACGCCACGCGAACGGCAGGTCCTGCATCAAGTCGCGCATGGCCGCCTCAACAAACAGATCGCCTTCGAGCTCGGTATTAGCGAGATCACCGTCAAGCTTCATCGAAGCAATATGATGCGCAAGATGCGGACCATTTCCGTTGGGGAGCTCATCCGAGCCTGGGAAATATTGCCCGCCGACATTCGCGAGAAGCATCAACCCTAGACCTTGGTATGGTTACAATGTGGGGCGGATTCAGAAAAACTTTGGGAGGGCGGCCTGAGACGCCGCGGCAGCAACAAAGGCCATTTACTTGTTCGAGTCGCCTGTCATTGCGATCGTTGAAGACGACGAAGCGTTGCGAGAAGCCCTCTCCGATCTCCTTCAGGTTCTCGGCCTGCCATGCCGTACCTTCGATCGGGCTGAAGCTTTCCTGGTGGCTCTTGAACATTCGCCTTTCGGTTGTCTCATCAGCGATGTGCGGCTGCCCGGTATCAGTGGGCTCGATCTCCTACAACGCCTTAAACAGCGGGGTTCGACCTTGCCCGTGATCATCGTCACGTCTTATGCGGATTCAAGTATCCGATCCCGTGCCTTGGAAGGCGGTGCATATGCCTATTTGACCAAGCCATTCGCCGACGAAGCTCTTCTTCGGCATCTGAATTCGGCGCTGCGTTCGAATGGTCGGCTTGGTGATGCAAACGAACAGGAGGATGGACCCGATGGCTGAAATGGCGGCGAGACGTGTTCCGGCTGATCAGAGCGATGCTTCCTGGAACGTAGGCTCAGAGACAGAACTCGCCGATCTTGCGTCGGAGAGCGTGATGGTCTTCGACCTTGCCGGTAATATCCGATACTGGAATCCAGCTTCCGAACGGCTCTACGGCTGGCCGGCCATTGGCTCGGTCGGACGCAGTATCACGGAGATGTCCTCCAATGCGGAGCTATGCGTCAAGCAGTGGCACACGCTTCTGCAGGAGGGGACCTGGGCGGGCCTGGTCAAACGACGTGCGTCGTGCGGTGGACAAGTCACTGCGGTCGTCAGGCAGACCGTGAGGTGCGACGCAGAGGGCCGACCCCGCGACATAGTCGAGTACGGACAACGTGCCGGCAAGGAACGCTATCCGTCTTCTTTCCCAGAGATCAACTTGCACCGCCAAGCGGCCGCAAGCTGGGAACTCGACACGTCACACGTCCGCCCGCTTCTCGAGGCGATCGGGGACCTGATGAGCCGAGGCCTGGGCGCCGATTTGGCGCAGCGGCCGGATTGGATAGATGAGCTTTTGACAGGCACCCGCATCGTCAATGTCAACGAACGGGCTGCGCATCTCGTAGGCGCCCATGCCGGACGTGCCGGGATGATCGGCGAGTCTGTCGGCGCCTTCTGGCCACGGGTCGGCCGTGCCGTACTCGCCGAACTTATCGCGGCCGTGGCAACCGACCGCTCCGCCACCAGCATGCGCAAGGTCGCCCCTGATGGAATACTGCGCGATGCGGTCGTAACCGTCTGGCGATCCGAGGCGCTTGAGCGCAGCGATACGGTGTTCGTGGCCGTCAATGGTGTGATCGACGACGATCGCTCGTTCTGGTATCTGCGCGCCAGCGAAGAACGCTATCGCAAAATGATCCACCAGCTGCCGACCGCCTTGCTGCAGGTCGATTTAAGTCGCATGGGACAGACATTCGGAGAGCTGAAAACCGAGGGCGTCAGCGACCTGGACGCCTATCTCGACGATCACCCGGAACTGCTAGACTTCGCCAACGGCGTCGTTCGTGTAATTGACGCCAATCAGAAGGCGGTGGCGCTCTTCAACGGAACCGCGCCCGCCGATTTCATCAGGCCCGTCGGCTTCCTGTTTGCAGCATCTCCCGAAACGGCTCGCAGGGTAATCGTCGCACGCTTCGAAGGCAGACGTAGTTATTCAGAGGTCATGAAGGTCCGGACTTTTGATGGCCAGATCCTCGACGTGCGGGTATCGGTAACCTATCCGGGGCCGCAACGGCTTGATGTCGCACTCATTGGGCTGGAGGATATCACCGAACGGCTCCGAACGGAGCGACGGCTTCGTCAGCTCGAAACCGACTTCACGCATGCCGCGCGAATCTCCATCCTCGGCGAACTCGCGACATCCATCGCGCATGAAGTCAACCAGCCTCTCTCCGCCATCGTGACCAATGGCGAGACCAGCCTCAGATGGTTGTCGCGCGACGATCCGAATTTGGTCAAGGTCGGCGAGCTCACGACGCGCGTAGTATCAAGCGCGCGCCGTGCGAGTGATATCGTCAAGCGCATTCGGGGGATGGCGGCGAAACAAGAACCGGAGCGGCTTCCGCTCAACCTGAACGATGTGGTCGACGAAGCCCTGCTGTTCGTCCGCCACGATATCGAAGCTCGGTCGATCTCTCTATCGGTGAAGCTTGCCGCCGATCTTCCTGCGGTTCTGGGAGACCGGATCCAGCTGCAGCAGGTCATCGTCAATCTGCTCGTCAACAGCATCCAGGCCATTGACCAAGGGAACGGTTCGTTGCAGCGCATCGATCTCAGCACCGGCGTCGAGGATGGCGATAAAGTCGTGTTCTCCGTCCATGACAGTGGCCTTGGTATTGCAGTCGGCGACCTTGATCGTATCTTCGATTGCTTCTTCACGACAAAGGACGATGGCGTCGGTATCGGACTAGCTGTGTGCCAGTCGATCATCATCGCACATGGCGGAAGCATAAGCGTCTCGAATTGTCCGGACGGCGGTGCCGAGTTCCGGTTTTGGCTGCCAACCCAATTCGCCCGTATCTCCGAACCCACTGGCGGAACATATGCCTGAATGCGGCGACGGCCGCTCTTCTAAAAGGAGCATCGGGCAGGAAGGGTTGTCGTTGCACGCCATGCTGCCTCAGCCGCGTCGATCGATCGGCTGACTGCAGGCTCTTACTGTTCCCATCCCGCGAACGCGACAGTGTACATCTGGGAACCTACTCTGGCCTTGGGTAGGTGACCGGGCGATTTCCGTTGAATCCATCCCGATGAGCACGCTTGAATGGTTGCGTTTCGACGCACCACGCCTTGTAATAAAACCCATCATAATGCGTTGTAGTAAACCCATCGCAATAAAAGCAGTTTCAGGGCAGGCACCCATGGACCCAATACACTTGTTCGAGCTGGTGATCGTAATGTTCATGGCGATCATCGCGCTGCATTACGCCGCCCACAGGCTCGGATTGCCGCCTTCGGTGGCGCTGCTGGCCGGGGGCGCGCTGCTGGCCTTCCTACCGGGCCTGCCGGCGATCACAGTCGATCCCGCCTTGGTGCTCGTCATCTTCCTGCCGCCGCTCCTCATGGACGGTGCCTGGTCAATAGCCCTTGGCCGGTTGCGCCGCCATGTGATCGGTATTGCATCGCTTGCGATCGGTGCGGTGATTTTCACCTGCGCCGTAGTGGCCATGGCGGCGCATCTCATGTTTCCATCGCTGCCCTGGGCGGCCTGCGCTGCATTGGGAGCGATCGTTTCGCCACCCGATGCGGTGTCTGCCCGCGCCGTGCTGCAGCGCGTGAAACTCCCGCGGCGGCTGCAGATCCTGCTCGAAGGGGAAAGCCTGTTCAACGACGCGAGCGGCCTGGTGCTCTTCCGTTTCGCCGTTGCCGCTGCTGTAACGGGTCTCTTCAGCACGACCGATGCGGTGACGAGCTTCTTTCTGCTGGCGTTCGGCGGCGCTCTCGTCGGCATTGCCGTCGGTACGGTCTGGGTCCTCTTCGTACGCCGCCTGGGCGACGAATATCTGATCATCGCCTCCACCACGCTTTTGGGCTGGCTGTCTTATCTACTCGGCGAAATGGTCCATGTTTCGGGCGTCATTGCCGCTGTTACAACAGGCCTGATCGCGGGCTGGTATCAACACACTCTCCTCTCGGCCGCAACACGCATGCGCGGCACGTCATTCTGGACGGTGATAATCTTTCTGATGGAAGCCACGGTCTTCATATTGATCGGGCTGTCCCTGCGCGGCGTCGTCGAACGTGGCGGTGGCTTTGGAGTGGTGCTTGCAACCATGGGAGGGCCGATCCTCGCGATCTTGATCGCACTAGCGCTTGCGCGCTTTGCCTGGGTGTTCGGATCAGACCTGTTGATCAGGCTTTGCAACGCTTTGGGGCTTAAGCGGTACACGCCGCTAGGCGCTCCCGGCGCGACTGTCCTCAGTTGGGCAGGTGTTCGTGGCGTGGTGACGCTGGCGCTCGCGCTGAGCTTGCCCGAAGGTTTTCCCGGCCGCGATTTCATCCTCGTGACGTCCTTTGCCGTCATTCTCGGCACGGTGTTGGTCCAGGGTACGACGCTGGGGCGGGTGATCGACTGGGCGAGGCTGACCGAGCCCGAGTCGGAAAAGGCGCGCCTCACCATGAGCCAGGCCGAGGCCGCCATGGCCAAGGCGCAATTGGCGACTGTCCAACGCCGGGCCTATGATGGCCAGGGCAATCTCATCCATCCTCAATTGCTGGAGCGGTATCAGCGCCGGGCCGTGATGATTGTCGACTATGCAGAGCGCACGGAACATTATGTACCTGTGCTCCATGCCCATTTCGATGTTGTTCTGGAAGCGGTCGCTACCGGGCGCCGCGAACTCATACGGCTTCACCGCGCCGGCGATATCGATGACGAGACGCTGGATGAGCTTGAACGAGACCTCGATCTCGAAGAGCTGAGTGCGATTTCCGCTAAGTCGTAGGTGCGGTCGCGCTGCGTGTCTTGCGGCATTTTTGATAAAATGCAAAGCTCACACCCAAGTGATCCTTCGCCACTGTGAGCAGCCAGCTCGATCGAATATGTAGCTTCGAGCTTCTTGGGGTCGGGGAACGTTATGTCTTCCTTGGATAGATTACCATCGGTTAGGTGCGTGTCTGCTTACGCAGATGCTCCGATCGTCATGAACCGATACCTGGCACCGATCAGCCATCTGCGCGCACCGCGAACCCAGCCAATGCCGAGAGCCGCGAACCCGTTTCGGCCGGGATTGCCGATCGCCTGATATAGCCAACCTACACTTTGGCATCATGTGGCCAATGCTTCCGTTCGATAGGCTCGCGCGCCGGGCTGGCGCATTCTCCGCAGCATTGGTCACGACCACGCAGAGCACGCAATTTCAAACCGTAAATTGGGAGATTCGACATGAAAATCGTTATTATTGGCGGCACGGGCCTGATCGGTTCAAAGACGGCAGAGAGGCTGCGCAAGAAGGGTCACGAAGTAATCGCCGCTTCCCCGAACACTGGGGTCAACACCATCACCGGCGAAGGTTTGGCCCAGGCTGTTGCCGGAGCGCAGGTCGTACTTGATCTCGCGAATTCGCCATCCTTCGAGGACAAGGCCGTTCTGGAATTTTTCGAAACGTCCGGCCGAAACTTGCTTGCCGCGGAAGCCGCCGCTGGCGTGAAGCACCACATCGCGCTCTCGGTCGTCGGAACTGAGCGTCTGCCGAAAAGCGGCTATTTGCGAGCTAAGATGGCCCAGGAGAATCTGATCAGGGCTTCCCGGATCCCCTATACCATCGTTCACTCGACGCAGTTCTTCGAGTTCTTGGCCGGCATCGCTCAGTCGGCAACGGTCGGCGAGACCGTGCACCTGCCGGCCGTCAATTTTCAGCCTATCGCGTCGGATGACGTCGCGGATGTCATGGCAGACGTGGCGCTAGCGCCGCCGACGAACGGCATAATTTATATCGCCGGGCCAGAACGGGCGCCCTTCACCGACATCATCGCGCGGTTCCTGAAGGCGTCCAACGATCCGCGCAAGGTCGCTGCGGATCCGCACGCGCTCTATTTCGGCACGGAGTTGGATAACGGCTCGCTCGTCCCGAGGGAAGAGGACAACGCCCGCATAGGCGCCATCGGCTTCGACAAGTGGTTTAGCCAATCTGCTCGCAAGAACTGACAACCGGAATTGCCGAGGCCTGGTTAACCACCAGGCCTCATCCGTTTACCGACGCTTGGACATTGTTTCAAATTTATTTCATGCGGATATGGAATAAGTGACAACATGCCAGCCTGACAACCGCGGGCTGAGGGCACAGCGGATGCAAAGCGCGTAGGAGCGGAAGATGACGTCGAAAGATAAGGCCGAGCAGCCCGACTGGCTGGAAGCGGAACTGGCCGATACCATAGATGAAGACTACGAGCTCGAGCTTTCGGAGCCGGCGCTTTCCGAGGAAATTCGCAGGATCTATCAAAAGGCGCATCCCCCCTCGATTCCCCGCATCGACTATTTTCGAGCCTTGCTTACGCTTCAAGCCGAGCTGATCAAGTTGCAGGACTGGGTCGCCTATCACAAAGAAAAGGTTGTGGTGATCTTCGAAGGCCGCGACTCGGCAGGTAAAGGCGGCGTCATCAAGCGCATCACCCAGCGCCTGAATCCACGTGTGGCCCGGGTAGTCGCACTACCTGCTCCTTCGGATCGCGAAAAGACGCAATGGTACTTTCAGCGTTACGTGCCGCACCTTCCGGCCGGCGGTGAAATCGTCCTCTTCGACCGGTCCTGGTACAATCGATCTGGTGTCGAGCGAGTGATGGGGTTTGCGACCGAAGATCAGGTCGAACAATTTTTCAGCGACGTGCCTGCATTCGAGCGCATGTTGGTGGGCTCCGGAATCCGATTGGTGAAATACTGGTTCTCGATCACCGACGAGGAGCAGCAGATGCGCTTCCTGGTGCGCATCCACGATCCTTTGAAGCAGTGGAAGCTGTCACCCATGGATCTGCAGTCGCGCGTTCGCTGGGAGGCTTATACCAAGGCCAAGGAAGAAACCTTCGCCCGCACCAACATTCCGGAAGCGCCATGGTACATCGTCGAGGGGAATGACAAGAAGCGCGCGCGTCTCAATTGCATTGACCATCTGCTCCATCAGATCCCCTACGAAGACGTGCCGCATGAGGAAGTCGCGCTGCCGCAGCGGGTGTTCAATCCTAGCTACGAGCGCAAAGTTCTGCCGCCGGAACTCTATGTTCCGCCGAAATACTGATCCGCAGTTTGATAAGGGCAATCGGCTGCATCTATTTGCTGCAGCCGATTGCCCGATAATCAGCCGTTCACGAGGCCTTGGCTTCGAAAGTGGGGCGAAATCACCCAGAGACTTGGCGGTCACGATCAGGCTCCCGATATCCTGCTCGACGATCGCTTCAAGGTCGGCGAAGCTGTCGATGACATAGTATATCGGCTGGACGATATCGATCCGATAGGGTGTCCTGAGGACGCTTAGCAGGTCGAACGGCCGGAATTCGCAGGTTTTGCCCTCCATAGCCGCCTTCGTTTCGCTTGGCGACGAGACGATGCCCGCGCCGAAGCAGCGGCGGCCTTGCGGCGTGTTGATCAGCCCGAATTCGACGGTGAACCAGAAGATGCGGAACAGGTGCCAGGAATAGCCCTTGCCGAGGTGGACGGCGGTTTCGCCGAAATGCCGCACGAAATTCGCATAGCTCTGGTTCGTCAACAGCGGGCAGTGGCCGAAAACCTCATGGAATAGATCCGGCTCCTCGATATAGTCGATATGCTCGCGACGGCGCAGGAAGGTTGCGAGCGGGAATTTGCCTTCCGACAGAAGCTCATAGAAGCGCGAGGGCGGAATGAGCGCTGGCACGCCTTCCACGCCGAAGCCGGTGGTCTCGTTCAGGCGCCGGTTGACATCGCGAAGCTGAGGCACCTTGTCGGGCTTGAGCCCCAGGGTTTTGACGCCGTCCAGATATTCGCGGCAGGCCATATTGGCCAGCAGCCTCATCTGGCGCTCGTATAGTTCGCCCCATATTGCGTCTTCTTCGGAGGTGTAAGCGTATAAGCCGTCTGGGCCGGGGAGTTTGGCGGTGTAGCTGCTTTCCTTGGTCATATGCCGATCCTCCAGGCACTTGCGTCGGTCTTGCAACTATACTCCGAAATCGACGGTTTTTCTTTTCTTTTGCGCTGGTATTCGCCATGATAATGGAAAATACTCTCGAATATGGCGCTATAAATGAAAGATAATGGGAACTTTCATCGCAAGCTTTTGCAACTCGTCCAAGCCGATGGCAGCCTGTCGCTGGCAGAGCTGGCGGAACGGGCCGGCATGTCGCAGAGTTCGGCCTGGCGGAAGATCCAGGAGCTGGAATCGGACGGCGTCATCCGCAAGCGTGTGACACTGCTCGACCCCGGAAAACTCGATCTCAAGCTCTGCGTGATCGCGCATGTGACGCTGGAGGATCATCACGAAGAAGCTGTGGCGTCTTTCGCCTCGGTGGTGTTGGAACGGCCGGAGATCATGGAGTGTTACGCGTTGTCCGGCGCCTTCGACTACATGCTGAAGATCCGGGCGAGGGACGTGGAAAGCTACGAGGCCTTCATGACCCGATACCTCATGCGCAACCCGCATGTGCGCACGGTGGTGTCGAGCTTCGTGCTGCGCGAGCTGAAATTCTCGACCGAACTGCCGATCTAGCGCGTTTCGCGCGTTACCGACTCAGCTATCGCCATGCCAGCTGCTTGGCATGAACACCGGGAGTCCTTCAAACGTCTTGAGCGTATCGAGGACGATCGAAGTCTTCACATGCTGCACCGACTCGTGCGGCAACAGGACATCGTTGACGAATCTTGAAAGGTCGGTGAGTCCGCGGGTCGCCACCTTCAGGTGATAATCCATTTCACCCGTCAGCGCATAGGCTTCGAGAACTTCCGGGAGTCCGCTGATTAGCTGGGAAAATCTTTGAGCATTGTCCCTGTTGTGGGTTGCGAGCGTCACGGAAATGACCACCAGCATTTCCAAACCTAATTTCTGCCTATCCAGGTTGGCCTGGTAACCCCGAATATATCCCTCAGCCTCCAGTCTCGTCCGCCGGCGCGAACACTGCGAGGGCGAAAGCGCGATCCGTTCGCCCAACTCGTTGTTGGTCAACCGGCCGTCCTTTTGAAGCTCCTGGAGCAGACGCAAATCGAATTTGTCGAGCTGTTCATTCATTGCGCGAAACCTCAGAAACACTCACAGATCGTGCATAACTTCCTCCTTTTCCATAAAGAATGCAAGAACATTGCATGCGTTTTGGATCACACTTTGCATAATCAAAATGCAAATTTCCCAGGAGGAGAAAATGGGTCCCTTCCCGCATGATGCGCCGCCGCCGGAAATCAGCGCCGACAATCCGGCCGGTACCGATGGCTTCGAATTTGTCGAATTCGCCCATCCCGAACCCGAGAAACTGCGCGAGCTCTTTACACGCATGGGCTACGCTGTGGTCGCCAAGCACAAGACGAAAGACATCACCGTCTGGCGGCAGGGCGACATCAACTATGTTCTAAATGCCGAACCCGGCAGTCATGCCACCCGTTTCGTCGCAGATCATGGTCCCTGTGCCCCGTCGATGGCCTGGCGCGTTGTCGATGCCAAGCACGCGTTCGACCACGCAGTGTCAAAAGGTGCCGTTCCCTATGAAGGAGACGACAAGACGCTCGATGTCCCGGCGATTGTTGGCATTGGCGGGTCGTTGCTCTATTTTGTCGAAACCTATGGTGAAAAGGGATCGGCTTACGACGCCGAGTTCGATTGGCTTGGCCTGCGTGACCCGCATCCCGAAGGTCTGGGTTTCTATTATCTCGACCATCTGACGCACAACGTCTTCCGCGGCAACATGGACAAATGGTGGGATTTTTACCGTGAAAAGTTCAATTTCAAGCAGATCCACTTCTTCGATATCGATGGGCGTATCACGGGCCTCGTGAGCCGCGCCATCACGTCGCCCTGCGGCAAAATCCGCATTCCGCTGAATGAATCGAAGGACGATACGAGCCAGATCGAGGAGTTTCTGAAGAGGTACAATGGCGAGGGCATCCAACACATCGCCGTTGGGACGGAAAATATCTACGAGGCCACCGACAGGCTTGCCGGCAACGGCCTCCGCTTCATGCCGGGTCCTCCGGAGACCTATTACGACATGTCTTATGAACGCGTGAATGGCCATGAGGAGCCCATCGAACGTATGAAGAAACATGGTATCCTTATCGACGGCGAAGGTGTGGTGAATGGCGGCATGACGAAAATCCTGCTCCAGATTTTCTCAAAAACCGTCATTGGCCCGATCTTCTTCGAATTCATCCAGCGCAAGGGTGACGAAGGCTTTGGCGAAGGCAATTTCCGTGCGCTCTTCGAGTCGATCGAGGCGGATCAGATCAAGCGTGGCGTCATCGGCACCGCAGCGGAATGATCTTTCGGCGATCCCGTGAACGGGCGGGGTCGCTGTGGTTTTCGGGAGGAGTGGAGCGATGGACCAGACGAGAACTCAGGGTTCCGACCGCCAGACCACGGCGGCGGAGACGCTGCAATATATGCCCGGCTTCGGTAATGACTTCGAGACGGAGTCGCTCCCGGGGGCTCTGCCACAGGGCCAGAACAGCCCGCAGAAATGCAATTACGGTCTCTACGCCGAACAGCTTTCCGGCTCACCGTTCACCGCCCCCCGCGGGACGAACGAAAGGTCCTGGCTCTATCGTATTCGCCCGAGCGTGCGCCACACCCGTCGCTTTTCGAACACCTCCTATCCGCTCTGGAAATCCGCGCCCTGCCAGGACGAACATTCGCTTCCTCTGGGCCAGCTCCGTTGGGATCCAGTCCCAACACCAACAGAGAAACTGACCTTCCTCGAAGGGATTCGCACGATCACCACCGCCGGTGATGTCATGACCCAGACGGGCATGGCGTCGCACGCCTATGTCTTCAACGAGGACATGGTGGACAATTATTCCTTCAATGCCGATGGCGAGCTACTGATCGTCCCCCAGATCGGCGCCATCAGGGTGTTCACCGAAATGGGCGCCATGGACATCGAGCCCCTGGAAATATGCGTCATCCCGCGCGGCATGATGTTCAAGGTGACGCGCAAGGGCGATGAGAATGTCTGGCGCGGATATATTTGTGAGAATTACGGCGCGAAATTCACGTTGCCGGATCGCGGACCTATCGGCGCGAACTGCCTGGCAAATCCGCGCGACTTCAAGACCCCCGTTGCGGCCTTCGAAGACAAGGAAACGCCTTGCCGCGTGCATGTCAAATGGTGCGGGAAGTTCTATGTCACGGAAATCGGCCACTCGCCCCTCGATGTGGTCGCGTGGCATGGCAACTACATCCCCTACAAATACGACCTGCGGACATTTTCGCCGGTCGGCGCGATCCTGTTCGACCACCCCGATCCGTCGATCTTCAGCGTATTGACCGCTCCAACCGAAAGTGCCGGCACGGCGAATGTCGATTTCGTGATCTTTCCGCCGCGCTGGCTGGTGGCGGAACACACCTTCCGCCCGCCCTGGTATCATCGCAACATCATGAGCGAGTTCATGGGCCTGATTCATGGCCAATATGATGCAAAGGAGCAGGGTTTCGTGCCGGGCGGCATGAGCCTGCACAATATGATGCTTCCTCACGGGCCGGACGCATCGGGTTTCGAAAAGGCATCCAGTTCCGAACTTAAGCCGGTGAAGCTGGAGAACACCATGGCGTTCATGTTCGAGACCAGGTTTCCACAGCAGGTGACAAAATACGCGGCCGAGCTTGAAACACGGCAGGACAACTACCTGGAGTGCTGGGACGGCTTGGAACGCAGATTCGACGGAACGCCGGGCATCAAGTGAAGCCCGGCCCGTGCATCCATCCTCCGACACTGGAATTGAGACATGAAGCTTGCGACGTTGAAGGACTCCACAAGGGACGGTCGGCTCGTTGTCGTCTCCCGTGACCTTACCCGCTGCTCCGAGGTCGGTCATATTGCCCGCACGTTGCAGGCCGCTCTCGACGATTGGGAGCACGTGGCGCCCAGACTTGTGCGCGTCGCCCAAGGCATCGAGACGGGCGCGCAGCCGACGATCCGGTTTCACGAACATGACGCCGCGTCGCCTTTGCCGCGGGCCTATCAGTGGGCCGACGGCTCGGCCTACGTCAACCATGTCGAACTGGTGCGCAAGGCGCGCAACGCTGAGATGCCGGCCAGCTTTTGGGTCGATCCGTTGATGTACCAAGGGGGATCGGACGGTTTCCTTGGCCCCCGCGATCCGATCGCGATGGCTGACGAGGCTTATGGGATCGACATGGAAGGCGAGGTCGCCGTCGTCGTGGGCGATGTTGCCATGGGTTCCAGTCTAGAGGCTGCCCGCAGCGCCATACGCCTGGTGATGCTCGTCAACGACGTGTCGCTGCGCGCGCTCATACCGGAGGAACTGGCAAAGGGATTTGGTTTCTTCCAGTCCAAGCCCGCATCGGCATTTTCTCCAGTCGCGGTGACGCCGGACGAACTTGGAGAGGCGTGGGACGGCGCCAAGGTGCATCTTCCACTGCTTGTGAGCTTGAACGGCAAGGCATTCGGCAAGGCGAACGCCGGCGTCGACATGACGTTTGATTTTGGCCAACTGATCGCCCACTCCGCCAAAACCCGCAATCTCGTGGCCGGCACGATCATCGGCTCAGGAACAGTCTCCAACAAGCTGGACGGGGGGCCAGGCAAGCCGGTGGAACATGGAGGAGACGGCTATTCCTGCATTGCCGAGATACGGATGATCGAGACCATCGAAACCGGATCGCCGAAGAGCCCATTCCTGCGGTTCGGGGATCAGGTCCGTATCGAAATGAAGGACCAGGCTGGGCATTCGATCTTCGGGGCGATCGAACAGACTGTCGAAAGATATGGAGAATTGAAGTCGCCATGAGTGAGGTCATTCTCTACGATTACTGGAGATCATCGGCGAGCTATCGCGTCCGCATTGCGCTCAATATGCTTGAAATTGGCTACAAAGCCGTGCCGATCAACTTGCTGGAAGGCAAGCAGAGGAGCCCGGACTATCTAGCGCTCAATCCGCAGGGGTTCGTGCCGACATTGGTGATCGATGGAAGGGTGCTGACACAGTCGCTGGCAATCATCGAATATCTGGCCGAGCTTCGGCCGGAATGCGGATTGATGCCACCGAATATTGCAGACCGGCAACAGGTGCGTGCACTGGCATACGCGATCGCTATGGACATCCATCCCATCTGCAACATGCATGTCACGGCGCATGTCATGACCATAGTGGGCAAAGCTGAGGTCCGCGAAGAATGGATGACGCACTTCATTGCGGACGGCCTTGGCAAACTGGAAGCAATGCTCTCCGAATCCGATGGAGAATTCAGCTTTGGAGATCAGCCGACGATTGCGGACCTCTGTCTTGTGCCGCAGGTCTATAATGCCCGCCGCTGGGGCGTGGACGTGACGGGTTTCGAGCGCATCGTCGATATCGATGGCAGATGCGCCACACTGCCCGCCTTTCAGGCGGCGCATCCGGATCGCGCGAAACCGTAACGAAAGACCCGGCCATGAGGAAATCCGAGGCTGCCGCGGATCCCATCCGTGCGGAGCCTCTCCCTCGCCAGTGCGACCTGAACGCGGTATTCTGCGGTTGACGGGAGAAAACAGTAAAAGTCGGGGGCACTATGCATAAACTTGTTCTGGTAGCCGCATTCGCATCTTTCATCGCGGGTCCGGCGTGGGCCGTCGAATGTACTCCGATCACAAAGAAACAGGTGGAAGGGCTCTTCGACCGGTGGAATGCGTCGCTGGCAACGCTCGATCCCCAGAAGGTCGTCGAGAACTACGCCCCCGACGCGGTTCTCCTGCCGACGTTATCGAACAAGCCGCGCGTGACGCAGGAAGAGCGCAAGGCCTATTTCAAGGACTTCCTAAAGAAGAAGCCGCAAGGCAAGATCGACAGCCGGACCATCAGGATCGGTTGCAATAAGGTCACCGACACCGGCCTCTATACGTTTACGATGGCCGATGGAACGAAAGTGCCGGCCCGCTACACTTTCACCTACGAAGTCGAACATGGAAAGTGGCTGATTGCGTCGCATCACTCCTCGGCGATGCCGGAACACAAGAACTGACGTGCTAACCGTGGAAGACCGCTGCTGATCGTGCTCGACCTTGCTCGCCGGCAAGCCTGCAACTGTTCATCTGGATTTTTCGCGGCCGTGATACTCCAAAAAGTTAACGGCCCTTGCGACGCTCGGTGACGGGCTTTGTCCTTGCCGCGGCGATGTTCGCGCGACCCCGCAAACCGGGAATAAGCGTAAAAACGGCGTCGGACTTGGCCGCTTCTTCGGGGTAGTGGGCGTGATAAGGCAAGACGATGCTGTTGGCGGTCTGAATCGCCACGAGCCCGAATTGCACGAGAAGGTCGGCGAATAGGGTCGCGTCACGGGCCCAGCTTTCATCCTTGAATGCCAGGATTTCCTTGCTTGATCCGATCATGGAATCGAGCCGGTTGCGAACATTGACCTTAGGAACACTCGCGGATGGGCCTTCGAAGAGGACAATCGCTGCGCGCGACAGGCCGCGATATTGTCGTTCGTATGCGCCATACATTTGTTCGAAGCAGGCTTCGCTGTAGCTGTCGATTGTTTTCTCAAGCGTCTCAGGAGTGACGGGCTCGTCGAGATGAGCATCGAAATGCAATTCAAGCCGACGCAAGGCATCGCGCGGGCCAGAGCGACAGTCTTTAACAATGGCGTCGAGTGCCGGCTCCGGATCGGTCTTGAATGCCGTGGCCAAATCAATCTGCGCAGCTTTTGCCCGCAGTCGAATGACATCCTTCAGTTCCTCTTCCGTCCAGCTGAGCCGGACGCGGCCATTTGGGGGCAGGTTGACGAATTCGTCGACTCTTCGCAATGCCCGAAAGACGTTCGGCTTCATCAAGACGATGCATTTGAAATTCGTAAGCCGAGTTTGCAGCTCGTGGGCAGCAATGGCCAAGGCGGCGACGAGGTTTTCGTTGAGGCCTTCATCAGCCGCAAATACCGATTCAGGATCGTCAACGACGATCCGGAAATCAATGGATTTCGACAGGCGCTCAACAATCGAGAACGCCTTGGTGTATTCATCCCTCGGCACAAGCCTCAAACCAGTGTCTTGCTGCTGGCGGTTTCGAAAGCTGATCCCAAAGCCGAGAATAGTGATGCCACCAAGGTTGCCGAAGGCGTCTTTCAATCGCTTCCAAAGCTTCGTGACCAGCACCTGAGCTTCCTGATGGAGATCATCGGGAACCTTTTTGGCGAGTTTCTTATCTGTCTTCAGCTTCTCGACCAGGGTGTTCAACGCCTGCATCACCAGTTCTGAGCGGATGTCCTCCACAAACTGAAGCGTCGGTCGCGACCCTTCGATGTTCAGCGGTTCTTGTGTGCCGGCACTGATCGCTTGCACGAAATCGACGTCACGTCCGGCGCTCAGGCTCTTGAAGCAGGCGGTTTTGCCAACACCCTTCAAACCAACAGCCAGGAAGGCGCGATCCGCAGTTGTTGCCAGCCGCTTCATGGCTTGGGTCTCGACACGATAGAGATCCAAGTTTGGGTCGGTGCGCGCATCCGATTCCTGCACATAGGATATGAATTGCTCCCGGCTCATGGACGAACCTCCGTCGGAATCATCATGCGTCTGGTAACGAGCGAAAACCCAAAATGGCGGCGGACACCGCCGAGAGCGCAGAGCTGAAGAAAATGCAGTTCGCTAACGTCTGGCCCCATTGCCTGGTAAACGTCGCGCAGGGTCGGCAAGACAATGGCATCCTGGCGCAGCATGTCGTGAACCGCCCGCAAGTAGTTGGCGCGGTTAAAACCGGATTCTTCCAATTTAGCGATGGCCCGTTGATTGATCACCACCTCCGCACCTTCGGGCGACGGTTCTGAATCCAATATGCTTTCGTAGAGCTCGTCGCCGTTGACCCGGAGTAGACCAATCAAATGGATCAGGGACACGTAGGGCACGATCGAAGACACTTGCATGACGTGCTTTTCTTCGAGGCGATTATACGTGAATTCTGCGGGCGCGGCCTCATGCACCTTGGCCGCAAGGTCGCCATAGGTGGAAAATTGTCCATTTACGGACTCACGGGCGACAACGTATAGTCGGCCCTCAATCGACATGTTGGAACGCTTCGAACGGGATTGTCATGGGATAATCTCAATAAGAATAAGGATAGCGTACAACCATAGCAAGTATAATGGAAACTCGGTTTGAAACAATACGTTTTTTAAGAAATAATGCCGCTCATTGCACTGCAACGTTTTCGTCTGCGTGCTGTCGTAATTCAGGCGTCCAACGATGACGCACCGGACGAAACTATAAAGCGTCCCGCAGCGTTGGCGCAGCTCACCCGGCAGCCCGGATAAGAGTGAGGTCCGGTCTACGGCAAGGCAAAACGGCCAGCCATTTGCACTAAGGTCAGGTGCCGGCAAAGCGGCTTCTTTTTTCAGATGGCTGTAAAGCCGTTATCCACGAACAGATGCGCACCGTTGACGAAACGAGAGTCATCGCTTGCGAGGTAAAGCGCTGCCCGCGCCACATCTTCAGGTTCGCCGATGCGGCCCTGCTGGGCGGCAATCGCCGCATCCGACACGTCAACGCCGAGCGCTTGAAGCTCGTTCACCTCGCGTAATCCATGCGGCGTGCGAATGAAGCCGGGGCAGACGGCGTTGCAGCGGATATTGCGGTCTCGAAATTCGACACCGATGGCGCGTGCAAACATATGAACCGCGCCCTTGGTAGTGTCGTAAAGCACTTCCATCGGCGTCGCCGCCACGGCTGATATCGATGACGTGCATATGATGGAGCCGCCGCCTGCCGCGATCATCCGCGGAAGCACCGCGCGGGTCATCAGGAACATTGAGCGGACATTGACCGCGTGCAGCCAGTCCCATTCCGCAAGCGTCGTCTCCAGGAACGGTTTGATGACGATCGTTCCTGCGTGATTGAAGAGCACGGTGACCGGCCCGAACTTGTCCTCGACCCCTTTCACCGCGGTGGCAACCGCGGTTTCGTCGGAAACATCTGCGACCCAATAGTCCGCAAAGCCACCGGCGTCGCGAATTGCTTTTGTGGTTTCAGCGGCGGCGTCGCCGTTTCGGTCGATGATTGCGACCTGCGCGCCTTCGGCGGCAAAGAGCCGGGAGGACGCTCCTCCCATCCCCGTCGCGCCCCCGGAGATGATTGCGATCTTGCCCTTTAGCCGGTCAGCCATGTCGTTGCCTCGCCCCAGTTGAATTTCGCCGATGCTGCCGTCGATACGGCAGCATCGATGTTATCGCTAATCCACGGCGGATTGGTAGCGTCGGCCGCGACTTTCTTTTTCCCGTGAGGTCCGTGACGCTGCGATGGCTGATCAAATGTTTCTTGCGGCATCGGCCGTTAGCGCGGTCTCTGGCGTGCCGGAAACGATGATCTCCAAGACCTCGTGCTCATCGGTGTTCTTGACGTAGCGATCACCGACATATTCGCCGCGCTTCAAGACCATGACGCGATCGCCGACGGCAAAAATATCGACCAGGCGGTGCGAGATGATGATCTGGGCGACGCCTTGTTTCTTGAGTTCCAGCATGGTTTCAAGCAGCCGTTCCGTCGCCATCACGGAAAGGTTGGCGGTCGGCTCATCGAGAATCACAACGCGCGGCTCAAACGAGATCGCCCGGGCAATCGCCACCGATTGCTGGCGCCCGCCCGACAGGCTCTCCACTTTTTGATAGACGGAGTTCACGTCGACTTTGAGCCGCTTCAGCACGCTGTCGGCATCCGCATACATCTTCCTGCGATTGACGAAGAGACCTTTGAGCGGCCAGCGGCCAAGGAATATGTTCTGGCCGACGTCCATGTTCCCGCAAAGCGCGAAGTCCTGGTAGATCATTTCGATGCCGACATCGCGGCTCTCATGCGGGCTCTTGAAGTGTACCGTTTGCCCGGCAACAAGGATTTCGCCGGCATCCCGTTGATAGGCGCCGGTCAGGATCTTCATCAGCGTCGACTTGCCGGCCGAATTGTCGCCGACGAGGCCGAGAATTTCTCCGGGATAGAGTACAAGGTCGACTTTGCGAAGCGCCTGCACGGCGCCGAAGGCTTTCTCAATGCCCCGCATTTCCACAATCGGCTGTAGTGGCGTCGCGTCAGCCATGGATGCCTTCTCCTGTTCTCGCGCCTCTCGCGATGCGCTCTCGCAGGCGTCCGAAGATATTTGCCTGGCGCACCCATATATCGATCAGCACCGCGACAATGAGGATGACGCCGATGAAGACATTGATCCAGTGCTGCGGCATGGTGAACCCCTGAACGTTGAGTTGAAGGAGTGCCCGGACGAGTGTGATGACGGCCGCGCCGGCAAGCGAGCCGATCATCGTGCCATAACCGCCAAAAATCGATCCGCCGCCGATGATCACCGAGGCTATGGCATCAAGCTCGCGGAACTGGCCTGCGACGGGGTTGAAGCTACGAAAATACGCGACATTGATGATCCCGGCCATGGTTGCGCAGACCGCTGAAAGCATGAGTGAGATGAAGCGCACGCGGTTCGTGTTGATGCCGGCATAGGCAGCGGCACGGAGTTTGCCGCCGGCGGCGCAGACCTTGAGCCCGAATGGTGTGTAGGCAAGCACGATGCCGGCGATGATGGCGACGAAAAACATCCAGATCGTCTGGACGCTGACAACCTCAGCCACCGTGCGCATGACCCCCGGCGGCAACTCAAGGCCGAAATGGAGGAATACGTCATCCATCTTGCGGCCGAGAAGGTTGTAACCCTCGGACCAGCCCGTCAGTTGCTGTCCTGCGACGAACCAGGCGGCCAGACCGCGCGCGATGTAGAACATCCCGAGCGTGGCGATGAAGGCAGGCAGTTTGAAGCCGACCGTGACGGCCGCGTTGACCAATCCGGCGGCTGACCCAGCGAGCAGGCCCATCGCTATGGCAGTGAGCGGCTCGGCGCCCAGCACCTTCAGGAAATAGGCCGCGGTGCTGCCTGCAAGCGCAAGCACCGAACCTACGGAGAGATCGATATCGCCGGCGGCGATGACATAGGTCATCCCGACTGCGATGATTGCCAGTTCCGTGTAATTGAGCAGGATGGCGAAGGTGTTGGACAGGTTCCACCAGTAGTCGGGCCTGAGCGCAAGGCCCGTCAGCCACAACACGGCTGTCAGGATGATGGCGAGTGCATCGCGCCGGGCAAGAAACTTGCCGAGCCCGGTGGCCGACAGCGCTGTGTCGGTCGCCATAGCGCCCTTGGTCTGGACGCCCTCCAGGGCCACGCCGCCCGTGTCAGGGGCCGGCGGCGGTGGCCGGCGGCGGAGCCACGCCCAGAATCGGGCAGCCGCCTGGCGCCGAATGAGGAAAGGTTCGATAAGCACGGCAATGACAAGAAGTAGACCGAGGAAGACCAGCACGGCGCCTGCGGGCAGCGTGAACTTGGCGCCGACTGCAATTTTTTCGCCGTCGATAACGACGGTGCGCGTGATCGGCCAGCCTTCGCGCAATACCTTGTCGATCAGCACGACGACAGCAGTGCCAAGACACGATCCGATCACCCGTCCGCGCCCGCCGAGGATCGATGCTCCGCCAATAATGACGGACGCAATAACGGTGAGCTCCCAGCCTACGCCGTAAAGAGGGGTCACGCCCTTGTCCTGCGCGGCCGACAGAAGAGCAGCAAGGGTCGCGCAAAGCGATGAGAGCAGATAGGCGCGAATGCGCACCCAACGCGTGTTGATGCCGGCATAGGCCGCCGCCTGCTCGTTTCCCCCGGTGGCGAAGGTTTCGTAACCCCAGCGAGTCTGTGCGAGCACATGGGCCCCGACGACGGCAATAAGGAAGAAGATCGCAATCTGGTTGTTGAAGCCGAGAGCATTCGTCTCACCGAGACGAAAGAACGGCGAATTTTCGTTTGCCTTGTCGGAGTAGTAGATTGCCTGACCCTGCGTGAATGCGAGCACGAAGCCGCGACCGATAAAAAGCATCGTCAGCGTCGCTATGAATGCAGGGACCTTCAGGATCGTGACAAGCACGCCGTTGAGCAGGCCGATCGCCGTGCCTAAAAGCATGCACAGGATCACGGACGTGACGATATCGAAGTCCAGGAAGCTCGGCGCAAAAAGCCTGGCAAAGACCACAGCGACCAGGCCGTAAGTTGAACCAACGGAAAGATCGAGATCTTTGTTGGCGATAACAAACGTCATTCCGACCGCGATGATCCCTACACGGGATGTATCGCGCAGAAGCGCATGGAGAGCCTCCGTCGATCCGAAAAACGTCGGGTTGACGATGATGCCCCCAAGATAGAGCAACGCAAGGAAGATCAGGAGCCCGGCCTCCCAGCCGCCGACGAGCTGAGGTGGCGCACGGCCTAGCGATGTCATCTTGGTGAGCCCCATGGTTTCTACCGACCAATCCCTGCTGCCGCGATGCAGGAGGGTTTGTGCCCTCCCACATCAATCCAGATAAAGCGCGCGCTTAGTTTTCGAAGCGCTTGCCAACCTTTGCGACAGTATCCTTCGTCACGAGCTGGGCGCGCGTGTCGAGATTGGCGGCGGAAATGCCGCGATCGATTTGCAGATAGAGCTGCATGACGGGCCAGAAGCCCTGCAGGAACGGCTGCTGCCCCAGCGAGCCCGTCAGATTTCCAGCGGCAATACCTTCCTGCTGCGCCGGGCCGAGATCGAAACCAAAAGCGCAGAACTTGTTGGTCAACCCCATCTGGGCCACTGCCTTGACGAGCGGGGGCGTGAAGACGTTGTTGGCGGTAAAGGCGCCGACCACGTCACCGCGGGACTCGAAAAGCGAAACAAGCGCGTTGACCGGATCGTTCGCATTGGTGTCGATGCCGACATTCTCCGGACCGGCGTCGACCTTGAAGGCGTCGAGCTTGCCGGCGTCCTTCAGCGTCTTGACGATTGCGTTGAAAGCGGCCGTCACGCGGTTGTTCACCTCAACATTACCCATCGCCGTCGAGGATGGCAGGACAATCGAGCCGCTGGTCTTACCACTTTTGAGCACGCAATTTGCGAGCGCCTCGCCGCCGATCGCCGCTGCTGACGCATCCTGACCTGTATGGCTTATGCTGCTACGGTGCAGAAGGGTCGGATCGTACGAATTGGTCGTGGCTATCGGGATGCCAGCCGCCTCGGCGGCCTTGACGATATCATTGTAGGCGCCGACCTGCGGCGTCGTCATGATAATCCCGTCAATGGTTGGGTCCTGAACGATCTGGTTCAGGATCTCGATCTCGCGGGCCGGATCGTCCACAGGCGATTCCGAACCGAGCAGCAATATTTTGGCACCGATCATGTTGGCGGCGACGGTTGCGCCGACATAGACAGGGTCAAAAAAGCCATTGCCTGCCGTGTGCGTCACAATTGCGAAGGTCAAATGACCATCAGCCGAGTGGAAATTCTTCGTACCGGGGGCTTCCTTGGCGGCTTCGGCGAAATTGTAGCCGCCAACCGCTTTCTCCACACTGCCCGACTGCGCAAATGCATGCAAAATGCCGAGCGACAGTACCGCGGTCGATGCCGCGTACAGCAAAATCCGCTTCATGATTGGTCCTCCCATGAACCCAAGGGAGGAGAGCCGTTCGAGCGCAATTTATCGAGAGTGGGGCCGAAGGCTTCCTCCCTAACTTGCTAATATTCTGCGCAATTCTGATCCAAGTAAACGGTGAACTCATCGTATTGGCGAATTTGTTCGCCCTGGAAACACCCGATGATCGCTTTTTCGTGACAGTCGCTGGATGACGGCCACGACATCAGGTAAGCGGCGACAATCCTACGAGAGCATTAGCCTACGAGAGAATTGGCGATGGCACGCCCGTCTACGGATTGAAAGCAAGCCGCTTGCCGCTTGCCTTGTCGAACAGAAGCACGCTGCCCGCATCGATCGCGATACCGACCGTGTCGCCGAAGCGGATGTCGAGCCGCTCGCGGAAGAGGCAGGATATCTGCTCGCCGTCGCAATCGAGCTTGGCGTAAATCTCCGAACCTGTGCCCTCGACAACCTCGACCCGTCCCGAAATGCTTCCCGCTTCCGCGCGAATATGTTCGGGGCGGATGCCGTAGACCAGCGGGCGTCCGCCATGCTGCGAGACAGGTAGTCCCTCCGGCAGCGGCAGGACGAGGCCTTTGTCGCTGCGAAATACGCCTTCTTCGATTCTGCCGTCGATGAAGTTCATCGCGGGAGAGCCGATGAAACCGGCGACGAAAAGATTGGCCGGGCGATCATAGAGATCGAGCGGCGCGCCGATCTGCTCGATCAGGCCGCCATGCAGAACGACGATCTTATCGGCCATCGTCATGGCTTCGACCTGGTCATGGGTCACGTAGATCGTCGTCGTACCGACGCGCTGATGCATGGATTTGATCTCGGCCCGCATCTGGACGCGAAGCTTCGCGTCGAGGTTGGACAGCGGTTCGTCGAACAGGAAGACTTGCGGATCGCGCACCAGTGCGCGGCCCATGGCGACGCGTTGGCGTTGTCCGCCGGAGAGCTGGCGCGGCAGGCGGTCGAGCAGCGTTTCGAGACCGAGAATGGCCGCCGCCTTCTCCACTTTTGCCGAAATTTCCGAGGGATTGGCTTTTTTCAGTTTCAGCGCAAAGCCCAGATTTTCGGCGACGGTCATATGCGGATAGAGGGCGTAATTCTGGAACACCATGGCGATGTCGCGATCACGCGCTGGCAGGTTGCTGACCTCGCGAGCGCCGATGCGGATCTCGCCGTCGCTGACCTCCTCCAGGCCGGCAATCATGCGCAGCAATGTGGATTTGCCGCAGCCCGACGGGCCGACGAGGACCACGAACTCACCATCGGCGATGTCGACGCTGATATCATGGATAACCTTGACCTGGCCGAAGCGTTTCTCGATGTTCTGGATGTTCACGGGTGCCATGATTGGATCCTGTTCGAAAGAGGTTGAGGCTTTGCAATCAGCCGCCCTTGACGGCGCCGGCGGTCAGGCCGGCCACGATCTGCTTCTGGGCAAATATCGTCAGAACCAGCACTGGCAGCGTCACGATCAATGCTGCCGCGGCAAGCGGCCCCCAGCTCACCTGCTCGAAGGACAGCATATTGTAGACGGCGACCGGCAGGGTGCGCGTCTCGCGGCTGGCAAGCACGATGCCGAAGACGAAATTGTTCCATGAGAAGATGACCGAAAGAATGAAGGCAACGACGATCCCCGGCCTGGCCATCGGCAGGGCCACCAGCCGGAAGACCTGCCACGGTGTTGCGCCGTCGATGCTGGCCGCCTCTTCCAGCTCCATCGGTGTCGTCTCGAAGTAGCCGATCATGATCCACACGACGATCGGAACCGTCACGACGAGATGGATGATAATTTGCGGCCAGAGCGTTCCCAGGAGATTCAGCCACTGGAAGAGCAGAAACAGCGGGATGAGGAAGGAAAGCCCTGGCGTCATGCGCGCGATCATGATGACGACCGCCGACTTCTCGGCCTTCAGCCGCGCGATGCCATAGCCGGCCGGAACGCCGATCAGCAGGGCGAGTAAGGTCGCGGATCCCGTCACCAGGATCGAGTTCCAGAAATAGAGGAAGAAATTATTCTCTTCGAAAACCTTAACGTAATTCGACCAAGCGAAACGCTCTGGGACGAAGATCGGCGGGTAGGCGCCGTTGTCGATCTCGTATTTCAACGACAGCGAGATCATCCACAGGAAGAAGAGGATGACCGGCGAAATCATCACCAGCGCCACGAAAAGGAGACCAATGCGATCGAGCGTCTTGCGTTTCATCACCGTGTCTCCGTATCCGACCAGTTCGCGCGCTGTCTCGCCATCAGGAGGACGAAGGAGAGCGCGACGATGAGGATGAAGAAGATGACCGCCATGGCCGAGCCGTAGCCGATGTCATAGTAGGAAAAGGCGGTGTTGTAGAGATAGATGTTGATCGTCTCGGAGGCCGTTCCCGGCCCGCCCTGCGTCATCGCATAGATGATGTCGAAGCTCTTGACCGCGTCGATGCTGCGAATGATGACGGCGATCATGAGGAAGGGCGCGATCATCGGCAGGGTGAGATAGCGAAACTTCTGCCAGGCATTGGCGCCATCGATCTCGGCACTTTCATAGGGTTCGCGCGGAACGGCGGCCAATCCGCCGAGCACGATCAGCATGACGAGCGGCGTCCATTGCCAGGTTTCGACCAGGACCAGCGACGGGATGACGCTGAATTGATTATAAATCCATTCCTGCGGACCGATGCCGACAAAGGACAAGAGATAGTTGAGTACCCCGAGCTGCGGATGGAACATCATGGTCCAGACGAGCGCGATGGCGACCGGCGTTGCCATCATCGGCATGACGAAAATGCCGCGCAGGAAGCCACGCAGGGGGAATTGTGCGTCGAATATCAGGGCGGCGAGTGTGCCTAAGAAAACCGGCGCGATGACGGAGAGCCCTGTATAGAGAACCGTGTGCCAAAGAGCCTCCCAAAAGCGGGCGTCAGTCGCCAGGCGGACGTAGTTGGCAAAGCCTGCAAAGGTTTGGGATTGCCCGAGCGTCCAGCTATTGACGCTCATCCATAAGGTGAAGGCCCACGGAAAAACGATAACTGCGGCAATGACCACAAGGGCCGGAATGACGAAGGGCCAATAGTTGGGAGCAAGCCGACTTTTCGGCTTGCTCCCATTCTTGACGCTGCTCGCCGTGGTATTTTCGATGTGCGCGGACACCATCACCCCTCGCTTCGGGCCAGCACCGGCTCGAACTGCGCAGTCGCGGTCTTCAGCTCACTTGCGGGGTCCGCACCGCCGATCATGTTGGTAAGCGCCACGCCGTAGATATCGCGGAACTCGGTGACCGGGATGATGACCGGCAGACCGAGCGCGGAGACCTTGCCGGAGCCGACAACGGCGTCGAGCCAGGCGCTCGGCATGGAAACGCCTTCACGCACCTTCTGATCCTCAAGGACCGACTGACGGAATGGCACGCCGGCGCCGGCCTGCAGCAGCCGCGCACCCATATCATGCGAGACCACCCATTGGCAGAAGAGATAGGCGGCTTCCTTTTTCTGGCTCGCCGCCGTCACGCCGATACCGTCGCCGAAGGTGGCTGCCGCCTGTCCGGCAGGCCCCTTGGGAATGACGCTATAGCCCACCTGACCGACAACGCGGGATTTTTCCGGGTTTTCGATCGGCGGTGCAAAGCCGACGCCATCGAACCACATGCCGATCTTGCCCTGCAGGAACGCGGATTGAGACTCGGCCCAGTTGAAGCCGGAGACGCCCGGAGGTGCGGCCTTGGTCATCAGACGCTGATAGAGCTTGGCAGCCTCCACCGCTTCCGGCGAGGTGGTGCGCAATTTGCCGTCCGGCGAAAGCGGCGTCGTGCCGTAGCCGAGCATGAAGGCTGTCCAGACCGGGGTGTTGGCATTCTTGAGGCCGCGGGCGACGAAGCCGTAGGTGTTGGTCGATTTGTCCGTGAGCGCTTCCGCGGCATTCGCCATATCGTCGAAGGTTTGCGGGAAGGCGAGCCCCTTCTTTTCAAATAGGGCCTTGTTCCAATAGACGATCCAGTAATCGACCGAGAAGGGCAGGGAGCGCAGGACGCCATTGGAATCCTTGGCGAACTTCAAGCCTGCCTCGGCAAAATCGCTTTCGACCAGCGATGGATCCGTCAAGGAAGGATCTTTCAGGAAACCGCTGATGTCGGCGAGCCAGCCACCCTTTTCGAACTGCCGCTTCTGCACGTGGTAGCTCAGATGCACGACGTCGAAGCTCGGCTTCCCGGAGCTCAGTTCAATCGTCGTTTTCTGGCGCTGCTGCTGTTCCGGCGTCGCCTCTGCATTCACCTTGATGCCGGTCAGCGCCTCGAATTCGCTGAGATATTTGAGGATGGTTTCGCTGCGCGGGCTCTTGACCAGATTGACTTCCAACGTGGTCCCGGCAAACCGTTTCCAATCCACCGACGCGGATGCCGCGCGTATGCCGAGCAGGCTTGCCGCTCCCATCGCTGCCGTACCCGCCATGAAGCGCCGGCGTGTGGGATTGATGAATAATGATGCCATGCTGTTCCTCCTCCTTTGGCCGGAAATCTCCTCATTTGCGGCCTGTTGAATTCAAATTTTTAATGCACGATCTCTGGCTCCGTTGATGTGCGAAACGAGAGACGCGACGGCATCTTCCGCAGATCGTCTTTGGATCGCTTCAAGCACCTGCAGATGTTCGTTCATGACCGGCCCGACATGCCCGTTGATCCGAAATCGATCCTGGCTGATTAGCCGCATCTTGATCGAGTTGACGCGGTAAGCGTTTGAAATAATGGTGTTGCCGAGCGCGTCGATGAAGGCATCGTGCATGCCCCAATCCACCAATTGCGCGTGGACCTCGAGCTCCGGCGAGGTATCGCCCACCTGGATGGCGTCCGCAATATCGCGGTGCTGCTTCAAGAGCTTGGCGATCGTGTCGTCCGAAGCCGAATGCGTGAAAAGGGCAACGGCTTCCTTCTCCAGAAAGAGACGTAGCTGAAAGGCCTCGCGGATGAGGTTGAGATCGATATGGGCGATCTGGAGACCGCGCTGCGGCACGGTCTTGATCAGGCCCTCGGCTTCCAGCCGCGGGATTAGCTCGCGGATGGCGCCGAGTGGTAGCCCCGTCAGCTCCACAAGCCTGCGCTGCGAGACGAACTGGCCGGGACGCACATCGCGAGCAAGCAGATGATGGGTAAAGCTTGCATAGGCTTTTTCCCGCAACGTCGGCTGCTCGTCCATGCCATCCATTGTCACCTCCTTGTCCTGCTGGTCTAAGCCGCCTTGGACCTGAAAAGCGCATTGAACGCGCTGGTAAGATGATTCCGTCCTTCGCCGGATATTGAAACAAGCGGCGGACGAACCGCAAGCCAGATTTCGTCCTCTGAGAGTTGTGCCACCATGACTTTGACCGCGGCAGTCACCGGGAATTTCAGCAATTCCGGAACAAAATCCTCGACGCGTGGATCATCCTTTCCTTCTTCAGCCATCAACCGGATTTCGTGGGGCACGAAATTCGCCATCCCGGAGATCGCCCCCTGTCCGCCCAACCGAACCCCCCTTGCCAGGTGGCGCTCGTCGCCGATCAGGATGATGAGATCGCGATGCGCCTTCAACAGCGCCTCGGTGAACGGCCAATCGCCGGAGGAGTCCTTGACGCCGGTGACAATGTCGGGAAAGGCGCTGCGCAGCCTGCCAATCAAGGACACCGAGAGCGGCACCATGGTAACGGAAGGAATATTGTAGACGATGATGTCACGCGCATTGTCGCCCAGTTGCGCGAATACGGCCGAGAACCAGCGAAACAGTCCTTCGTCGCTGACGTTTTTGAAATAGAAAGGCGGTGCAAGCAGGATGTTGCGCACGCCTTTGGTCAGCGCGAATCCCGCTTGGGCGGCGGCGTCCTCAACGGAATCCGCCATGACACCCACGATGATCTGGTTTGGCGCCACGCCTGCTTCCAGGAAGGCACTGATCACCTCTCCTCGCTCCTGCGTTCCGATAGAGGATCCCTCGCCAGTGGTGCCGAAAAGCGTGACGCTCGAGCATCCCGACGCAAGGCTTCGTTCGGCCTGGTTGATCATTGGGCCAATCGCGATATCGCCGTTGGTATCGAAGGGCGTCGTCAGCGCGACCGATAGACCGAATTTGCGAGACAAATTTCATTCCTCCAAGTGTGCTGTCAGTACATACAGGCTAACATGTTAGTTGTATAGCTAGAATCGTACAGTCAGCGTCGATGGGTAAAAAAGTCGGATGGAGCGAGCCGATACGCACTGGCCGGCTGTCGCTTAAGCGACAATGCAATGATTTGGGCTGTTTCCTTGTGGGGCGCAAGCGGTGCGGATTACACTCCTCATCCGCAAAAGTGGCCCCGACGAAGGACCCGCGACCATGTTGGAACAAACGACAATCGCTGACGTTCATCCCTCGGCTGGATGAGCCGGCCAATTTAATGACATTGATGAAAACCCGTCGTTGTCGCCCCTCACGCCGACGGCGGGTTTTGTTATATCGCGCGAAGGTCGCGGTCGAAGGTCTTTCGCCTTGTGACCTCGGGAATTGGAACCAAAAGCTGCGATAAATCGTTAGTATTTCAGGACTTGTGTATTGCAAGTCACAATATCCGCACTCTCACTTCTAGCCCTGCTTACAACGGGGCTCTTTTTTGTCGAAGATCTTTGAGGCGGGCAAACCCCTAACACTATTGTGTTGGAATTCATTTCAGTTGAAAATGCATTGTTTGCCGCTGTGGCGATGGCGATGGGGCGAAAGAATTGCCATGATCAAGGAGTATCTCAGCAAGCATGAAATGGCTCTGGATTCAACGGATTTAAACATCTGCCAACGCGCTTTTGATGCCATTTTGATCAAACTCAATGTTGCGCGCGATACCGAAGAAGCCGAGCAAATTGCGGCAATGGTCATTGAACTCTATCGGCAAGGGGTTCACGACGAAAATCAGCTCGTGACACTTGTCGGCGTCAAATGACGGCAAGCATTAGCCTCTCCGGGGGGGCGGCAATTTCGCACGCAATGGAACAAATCCCGCCGGTTGCTGTTTGGCCATTGGTTGATAAGCGGCAGCGCTGAACAACCAGCCGTCACCAAAGCCCGTCGTTGGTCTGGCCCCCTCGCCAGCGGCGGGTTTCCCCGTAGGAATCTCCTGAAGCGGGAGTTGTTTGCACGGCTGCTTTCTGTCGACGCTTATTTTGGTCAGGCATGAATCCGGCGAAATGTGGAAACGTTACCACATCGCTCTTGACTCAAAATTCCGGTTCCCTAATGTGGGTGTGGAAACGTTACCGCATTGGGAGGAACTTGATGAAGTCCGCGCGGCTTAACCGCCTTTTCGGCGTGTCTGGAAATTGTTTCGACGTCGCCATCGATCACGGCATGTTCAATGAGCGGACCTTCCTGGCCGGCATTGAGGACATGAAGACTGCGATCAAGGTGATCGCCGATGCGGCGCCCGATGCCATTCAGCTTCCCCCGGGCACGGCGCCGCTTCTGCAGGCCATCCCCGGCAAGCAACGGCCGGCACTGGTGCTGCGCACGGACATTGCCAACATCTATGGCAATCCGCTCCCATCTGCGCTGTTTTCGGAAATGATCGACAGGGCAGTAGAGCAGGGCGTTGCGTTGGACGCCGCTTGCGTGGTCGTCAATCTTTTGATGTTGCCGGATCAGCCGGAAGTCTACCGCGCCTGCGTGCGCAACGTGAATAGCCTGAAGCGGGAATGCGAGATCTACGGCATGCCGCTGATGGTCGAGCCGCTCGTCATGCAGGACAATTCCAAGGGCGCCTATATGGTCGATGGCGCGATCGACAAGATCCTGCCGCTCGTGCGCCAGGCGGCCGAACTCGGCGCTGATATCATCAAGGCGGACCCGTGCGATAACGTTGAGGAATATCACCGCGTCGTCGAAATTGCTCAGGGCCTTCCTGTGCTGGTGCGTGGCGGCGGCCGCGTTTCGGACCAGGAAATCCTGACGCGCACAAAACAGTTGATGGAGCAGGGCGCGCGCGGCATCGTCTACGGCCGCAACGTCATTCAGCACAACAATCCCGGCGGCATGACGCGCGCTTTGATGACGATCGTCCATGACAAGGCTTCCGTCGAACAAGCCTCACGGCATCTCGCTTGACGCATTTTGGGAGGAGGAGGCATGTCAAAAACATTCCGCTTCGGCATCATCGGCTGTGGTTTGATGGGGCGCGAGTTCGCGAGTGCTGCGGCGCGCTGGCTGCATTTGGCCGATATGAAGGCGCGGCCGGAAATCGTCGCAGTATGCGATACCAATGCAGCGCTGCTCGACTGGTTCAGGGATCATGTGCCGACCGTGCGGCAGTTCACTGCCGACTATAAGGAGCTTCTGGCCAATCCTGAGGTCGACGCGGTTTATTGCGCCGTGCCGCATGTGCTTCACCAGCAGTTCTATATCGATATCCTGAAGGCCGGAAAGCATCTGCTCGGCGAAAAGCCGTTCGGCATGGACGCCGCCCAGAACCACGAGATAATGGCTGAGCTCGCCAAGCATCCCGAACTCCTGGTCCGCTGTTCGTCGGAAATGCCCTTCTTCCCCGGAGCGCAGAAGGTCATCGCGCTCGCCGAAAGTGGGGAGATGGGAGATATCCTCGAAGTCGAGGCAGGTTTCCTGCATTCCTCGGATATCGACCGGCAGAAGCCGATCAACTGGAAGCGCATGGCCGATATCAACGGCGAATATGGCTGTATGGGCGATCTCGGCATGCATGTCTTGCACGTGCCGCTGCGCCTTGGCTGGCGTCCGCAAACTCTGCATGCGCAACTGGTCAAGAAGGTCACCGAACGTCCTGACGGCAAGGGCGGGATGCTGCCCTGCACCACCTGGGACAATGCCACGATCAGCACGCGCGTACGCACCGTGGATCAGGATTTCCCGATGGTGCTGAAGACCTGGCGCATTGCGCCGGGCGAATCCAACACCTGGTACATCCGCATTCTCGGCATGAAGAAGAGCGCATTCTTCAGCACGAAGTCGCCGCGCCAATGGCAGTGGATGGACTATAATGGCGGCGCGCAGGCCTGGAGCACCGAGGATCTTGGATACGGCTCGCTGTTTCCGGCGATCACCGGCAAGATTTTCGAATTCGGCTTTGCCGATGCTATCCAGCAGATGTGGGCCGCCTTCGTCGACGAGCTTGCCGGAGGAAATGCGAACGGTTTTGCCTGCGCGACACCGGCCGAGGCGCAGGCGCATCACGCGGTGCTGACGGCGGCCCTCAAATCTGGCCGTGAGGATGCCGTGGTGCAGGTCGAGTATGCTGGAGCGTCAGTCTGATGAAGCGCTCCGAGATCAATGAAGCGCTGCGGCGCGCAACGAAGACCCTCGAACATTGGCAATGGTCGCTGCCGGAATGGGGCTACTGGACTGCGGCGGATTTCGCCGACAATCCGGAAGCGGCGCGCTATCTGCGCGCTCATCAATTGGGGTGGGATGTCACAGACTTCGGTTCTGGCCGGTTTGCCAAATGCGGGCTCGTGCTGTTTTGCCTGCGCAACGGCATCGTTGGCATTGAGGGCGAGCGCACCTACGCGGAGAAGCTGCTCTTCGTCGAGGAAGGGCAGGTGACGCCGACGCATCGCCACGCCGCAAAGATGGAGGACATCATCAACCGGGCCGGCGGCGATCTCGTTATCGAATTTGCCGCGACCGACGCCGAAGGCAATGTGTTGCGGGACGATGTGACCGTTCCGGTGGACGGCTTGCCGAGGAAGCTTGCCGCATGGGAGCCGCTGGTTCTGTCTCCCGGCCAGAGCGTTACGATCCACACCGGGCTCTATCATCGTTTCTACGGCCGAATGGGCGGTGGGCCTGTGTTCGTCGGCGAGGTTAGCCAGGTCAACGACGACAACAGCGATAATTACTTTCTGGAGCCGATCGGGCGCTTCGCCGCGATCGAGGAGGACGAGCTGCCTCTCAGACCCCTATGGAATGAGGCAGGTGGCTGATGCGAACCGGGGAGGAGGTTCGCAGCGGCGAAAAGAAAGACAAGGGCGGCATCGTCTGCGCGGGAAATTTCATTATCGATCGCGTCCACACCCTGTCCTATTGGCCCGAACAGGGCAATCTCGCTTACATCCTGCATCAGGATTTGGGTGTCGGGGGCGGCGCGGCCAATGTCGTCACCGACCTCGCCTCGCTCGGATTTCCCGAAAAGCTGGCGGTGGCGGGATGCATCGGTGCGGATGCGGATGGAGAGATCGTCAGGGCGCGCCTTGCAGCCGCCGGCATCGATATCGGCGGCCTGGTGGCGCTCACCGATCGGGTGACGGCTCACACGCATGTCATGAACGTGCCAGGCCAGAACCGCACCTTCTTCTATCATGGCGGTGCCAACGATGCGCTCACGGATGCGCTCGTCTCGCCTGCGATCTTCGCCAACTCCGGTTATCGGCTCTTCTATCTCGGCTATCTGATGCTGCTGCCCGGGCTCGACCAGATTGGCCCAGACGGTCGTTCGGGGGCATCCCGCCTGCTGGAAGCCGCTCGCCGCGCGGGGCTTACGACCTGCGTGGACTTCGTATCGAGCGAAGATCCGGAATTCGCCACCAAGGTCGGTGTCGCTCTGCCCTTCTGCGATTTCCTGATCATCAACGAGATGGAGGCGGGCCGGGCCACTGGAGTTGCTGTTCGCAATGCGAAGGGAGATCTGATCGAGGCTGGGCTTTTGGAGGCGGGCGAGCGCCTGCTTGCGGCGGGCGTCACCAAAGGGGCAATCATCCATGCACCGGAAATCTGTTTCTGGTTTGCGCCCGACGCTTCATCGATCGTGACGCGCTCGCGGCCGGTCGAGCCACATGATATCGTCAGCACGGTTGGCGCGGGAGACGCCTTCTGTGCCGCCGTACTCTACGGCCTGCATGAAAACTGGCCTGTCGAGCATATCTGTGCGGTGGCCCACGCTGCGGCTGCGCGTTGCCTGGCGGGCGCGACGGCCACCGATGGCATCCCCAGTATGGCGGTCCTCCTGGAGGATATGAAGGAGATGAATCCGGTATCCGACTAACCAACCTGTTGAACTTGCATCGGGAGAAGGTGGCACAGTGACGATCCAATCGAGGAAGGACGACATGAAGCCATTCGTAGTAGCGGCCGTGGCGGCACGGTGATCGAGGAGTTGACGTGATGATCTTGGTGCAGACATCTCGACTGTCCGGAAAAGTGGCATTGGTCACCGGAGGCGCGAGCGGTATCGGAAAGGCTGTTTGCGAACGCTTCGCGGCGGAAGGCGCGAAGGTCGTCGTGGCGGATCTGGACGGCACACGATGCGCAGAAGTCGCGGAGGCGATCGGCCCAGACACCTGGGGCGTGGCGCTCGACGTGACCAGCCAGGAAAGCATCGACGCCGCTGTGCGCTTTTCGATAGAGGCCGCTGGTAAGATAGACATACTGGTGAACGCCGCTGGCATTTACGAAGTCCAATCCATCCTGGAGATCTCCCGCGAGCGCACTGCCAGGGTCTTCCAGGTCAATATCGAGGGCGTGATTTTCATGACGCAGGCGGTTGCCCGGCATATGGTGGAGAGAGGCGAGGGTGGACGCATCATCAACTTCTCGTCTCAGGCTGGCCGGCGCGGAGAGGGACCGGCGGTGGCTTACTGCGCCTCCAAAGCGGCCGTCATCAGCATCACCCAAAGCTGTGCTCAGGAACTGATCCGATACGGGATCAACGTGAACGCCATCGCTCCCGGCGTGGTCGATACGCCGATGTGGGACGTCGTCGATGCGAAACTCGGGAGTCGCGAAGGTTTGCAGCCTGGCGAGGTGAAGCGCCGCGTGGCCGCCGCCGTCCCCGCCGGACGATTTGGCACGGCCGAAGAACAGGCTGCTATGGCTGCCTTCCTGGCCGGGCCGGATGCGGCGTACATCGTCGCACAGTGCTACAATGTCGATGGCGGCAACGTCATGAGCTGATCGTTCGAATAGGACCTCCCAGGCGGATGCCAGGTAGGTTCGTTATTTGTAATGTGAGGCCATCTGCTAGGAGGAGAGGAATGAAGGCTGTCCGTTTGGAGTCGATCGGGTCGATGACGATGCGCAGCGTCGAGAAGCCGGTTGCCCGGCAAGGCGAATTGCTTATCCGCGTCCTGGCCGCTGGCATCTGCGGCTCGGATCGCCACATGTACAAGGGCGAATATCCGACGGCGATTCCGGTCACGATGGGCCATGAATTCTGCGGCATCGTAGAAGAGGTGGGCGATGAGGTCGCGGGCTTTGCCGGCGGCGAACTCGTAACGGTGGACCCCAATATCGCCTGCGGCCGCTGTCATGCCTGCACGCGCGGGCGTGTGAACTTGTGCGAGAGCTTGACCGCCATCGGCGTAACACGAGATGGCGGCTTTGCCGAATATGCAACGGTGCCGTACCGTCAGGCATTCACGCTGCCTGCCGATCTCAATCCCGCGCATGGCGCTTTTTGCGAGCCGCTTGCCTGCTGTCTTCATGCCATCGACAAGGCAGAGGTCCGTCCGGGCGACAGCGTCGCCATCCTTGGAGGAGGCGTGATCGGTCTGCTCATGGTGCAATTGGCCCGTATGGCTGGGGCAAGCCAGGTGATTTTGATCACGCGGCAGCTCTCAAGACGGCAGACCGCGCTGCAGGTCGGAGCGACGCATGCCTTCGACCCGGCAGCTTCGGACGCGGTTGCCGCTGTTCGAGACGTCACCCATGGTGGCGCGGATGTCGTCATCGAATGCGCCGGTGTTCCCGACACCCTTCAAGGCGGCCTGAAGATGGCGCGGCGCGGTGGCATCTTTGTGCTTTTCGGAGTGACGCCCGCGGGTATCGAGGTGCCCGTTCTGCCTTTCGACCTGCTCGTCAGTGAAGTCGATATAAGGCCGGCCTATCTCAACCCGTTCACCCATTCGCGGGCTGCCGCATTGGTCGCGAGCAGAGCGCTGGAGTTGGATATGCTTGTGACCAAGAGCGTCGGTCTCGAAGAGGTCGCCGAGGTGGTGGGCAGCGCGCCATTGCCAGGCGAGATCAAGGTCATCGTCCGACCCTAGCATCGGGTCACGCCCTGACCCACTCCTCGTTAAGCACGGACGGGGCCGGTGGAATCTCTCTGGATCAGGGTGACCGGCACTTTTGAGATGGCGCCTGCTTTTGGTTCGTTCCCCGTATGGTGTTCCTCGATCAGCGTTTCTAGCCGCCGTGCTGCCAGTTGCCCGACATCGCGGATGGGCTGTGCGACCGTTGTTAGCCGCGGAAAGACGTAGGCTGCCTCGGGCAGATCGTCAAAACCGATCACCGAATAATCCTTCGGAACGGAGAAACCACGATCAAGAACGGCATGGATTGCCGCAATCGCCGAAATATCGGTCGTGCCGATGATCGCCGTAATTTCCGGGTGCGCTGCCAGCAGATCCCGCGCCAGCGGGTATGTTGCCGCGAAGCTGTGTTCTTCGGCCATCGTCACGGCGGCAGGCGTAATCCCGTATGTCGCCATTTCTGCCGAAATACCTCGCAGGCGAAGCTGCACAGGCTGACTGTGGGCCGGCGCGCCGACGATGCCGATCGACCGGTGGCCGAGGTCGATCAGATGTCGCGCCAACAGTCGGCCGCCTTCCTCATGATCGGCCATGACCGCGTCGTGAGCGATGCCGCTGAGCTCGCGATCGATGGCGATGATCGGGATACCTGCGTCCCGCAGTACCTGAAAATGCTCGGTGCTGCCGAAGGCACTTGCCACGATGACGCCATCGACGCGCTGGGCAAGCAGCATGGACATGTAGTGTGCCTCGTGCTCCATGTTTTCGGCTGTGCTGCAGATCAGCGTCTGATAGCCGTGCCGAAACAGTTCCTGCTCGATGGCATGGGCCAGGATACCGAAGAAGGGCACGTCGATCGACGGCAACATGAGCCCGATCATCCGGCTTGGCGCACCGCGCAGCATGCGCGCGCCCTTGCTGGGCGTGTAGTTCAGTGTGCGAATGGCAGCTTCTACCCGGTCCCTGAGCTCGGGAGAAGCGTAACCGCTGTTGTTGAGCACGCGTGAGACCGAAGAGACCGATGTTCCCGCAAGTTTAGCGATATGTCTGATACTGGTCGTCACCTGCGCGTATTTCTTTCTTTAGCGGTCGAACATTTATGAGACGAGCTGCAGAAGTTCACCTCCATTTCGACGCTGACTAAACCACTGGCAGGACGCGGCATCAAGCGCGATACGAGCAACTCGAAGACCTTTCCGCCGGCCATGAGAGGTCAGCATTGATCCGGATAGAAGATCGCCGCCGTTTGTGGCGGCGTGTCACGAAAGCGGCCGAGTTTATGGAGTTGGAGGGTGCCGTCGTCGCAGAGAACTAAAGGGAAAGTACTCTGAAATACAGGTAGACCACGAGGCTGACCGCTGAAAGCGCCACAACAGGCGTCGGGTGGAAAAGGCCTTTGATCATTGCGGCGAGCGCCAGCCCGAGTAGGATGATCGTTCCACCCTGCCAGGGCCCCTTGTCGGCGATGGACAGCGCGAAAGCGGAAAGGCTGATGGCTGCGGCGACCGCCGTCACCGGCGTCTGGTTTTGAAGCAGCTCAATTCGGTTTGTAAATGTAAGCAGAAATCTGTTCCAGCTCAGTCCGAGGGAAAAGCTCAAAAGCAAGGAGGGGAAAATATACAACATCGAATGTCATCTCTTCAGGTATCCGAGATACGGACGCAATCCATGTGCCAACGTCCGGAAGCGATAGTCCGTGAGGGCAAGCCGAGGCGAAGAAATGAAACAATGCCGGTTTGACGGGCGGTCTGCCGTTTTGTTCGGCAATCAGCATTCGATAGTCTCAAATGCGAAAGCAGCCTGCGATAGCGCTTTCTGATGCGGAACCGGCGGACCGCGGTGATCCGCCGGAGAAATATTCGGAGATGACTACTCGGCCACTTCCAACCGGCCGCGCATGTTCGGATGAAAACGGCAGTAATAGTCCACCGCACCCGCCTTACTTACCGCCGTCGAAGCCGACTGATGCGGCTGAATGACGACATCGAATCTCCCGTCGGCGGTAGCCGTATGCGCCATGATGTCCTTATTGACCCACCTTATCGTGTCGCCAGCGGTCGCGTTGATCACCGCAGGCTTGAACTCGAGTTTTTCGATGGTGACTTCGATCGTGGCAGCCTCGGTGGGAAGGACGGACAGCAATAGCCCGAGGCCGACCAACCCCAGCCGGCCCTCACATGCAATTCGCATGGTTCGCTTCCCTATTTCAGCATCGCCGCAACATGCTCGGCGTGCTGTTCGTGGCCTTGAAACAGCTTGAGGCCTGTCTGCAGCAAATCCTTCAGCTGGGCATTCTGGGCTGAAGGGATCAGCGTGCCCTCGAGTGCGCTATTGACTTGCTTATGGTAGGCGACTTCATTCTCCACATAAGCCTTGTCGAAGGCAGCACCTTTGAGTTTTGCCAGTTTGGCGCGCTCTTCCGCTGCAGCCTTGGTCAATTGGCGGCTTGTGTCATTGTCTTCGGGGGTGACCTTCAGCTTCTTCACAAGGTCGAGAGCCTCTTTGTTGACGGCCTCGTGGTCGCGCACCATATCGTTCGCGAAGGCCGTGACATCCTTGTTCTTGGAGATGCTGAGGGCCTGTTTTGCCGCTTCGATATCGATCACACCGGCCGTATAGGCGATGTGAGCGATCTGCGGATCGGTCGGCGCGGCGCCGGCGGCGAAAGCGGCGGGGCTGAGAAGGCAGATTGCGGCAACGGCCGCGCTCAATCGGACGAACATTCTAGAGCTCCTCTTTCCGGCGACGATTTGCGCGCCGGTCTGTTTTGGTGACGCTCATTGGATGCCGCTCGAGGCAGAACGTTCCGAAAAAATTAGTCCTCGATGCCAAGCCGTTTCATCACTTTTGTCGTCAGCCGCTCGCAGCGCCATCCGGCAAAGGGAAATGCATTGAGGAGCATCGGGCCGATGCGGTCGTCGATGTGCTTTCGCAGCAGCTCCCTGGCGCGATGAAGCCTGGATCTTACTGTCGCGTGCTTGATGCCCAAGAGCTCCGCCGTTTCTTCGACGCTCATGCCTTCGATAACTCTGGCAATGAAAACCAGGCGGAAATCATCCGGCAATTCGTCGGTCGCCTCTTCCACAAGCCGCAATATCTGCCTTTGTGCCATGGTCTTTTCCGGATCGTCTGTGGCTATGCCGTTTGGAAATGGGACGACGTCAGCGCTTGCCGTATGGGTTGGCAAGGCAACTTCCAGGCGGCGCGAGGCCTTGCGAAGTCGGCCGAGCGCCTCGTTCATGACGATCCGGTGCAACCACGTGGACAACGATGAATCGGCCCGAAAACTGCCAAGATGCTCAAAAGCATGCATATAAGCTTCCTGAACAATGTCCTCGGCGACGCTGTCGTCGCGCACTATGGCGCGCGCAATCCGGAAAAGACGCTGATTATAGCGGCGCATGATCGTTCGAAAGGCCTCCGGATCTCTGCCGGTGGCGCGCTTGATCAGAACCGCGTCACTCGTGCGATCATCCGGAAGGGGCTGCCCGGCCACGATTACAAGATTTGTTGCCTTCATTTTAATCTCCAATCAGCGATTGGATGTCATGCCTTGGAAAATGTTCCCAAGATTCTCAGGGTTTTGAGGTTTGCGCGGGAGTTCATCGATATCGCACCCCTGCGTCTGTCACGATCACATCCATCGGAATGTCGTGGGCAAGGGGGTGAATGGTCTTGATCTTTTGCGATTCGAAGCCAACGCCGATCGCTAGCGGTTTGCGGTCGAGATGAGCGAGAGTCCTGTCGAAATACCCTCCGCCGTAGCCAAGCCGGAAGCAATTGGTATCGAAGCCGACGAGCGGCGCTATAACGACATCGGGGATAGCCTCGTTGCCGTCTGCCGGTACAGGAATATTCCAGATGCCGCGTTCCAGCCGCTCTCCCATTTTCCATGATCGGAAGATCAGGGGCGTGCGTTTGGCGACGACGACGGGCAACAGGCATATGGCGCCACGGCTAGTCGCAGCAGCCATCCATCCACGAAGATCGGGCTCTCCCAGAAACGGCCAGTACATGCTGATATGCCTGCCCGCGACGTCGGCAATCACGTGATCGAGATAGGTCGCAATCAAGCGGGTAAATTCCTCACGCTGCGCCGACAGCAGGGACTTCCGCTCATCGATCAATCTTTCACGCTCTGTCTTCCTCCATGCCGGAACGTCTGAGGGGGCAGCCTCGCCGGCGGAATTGCCGTTGTAGGCTGGTTCGATCTCATGCATCAGGCAGGCTGGCGATGCGAATTCGAGGGGGCCATCGTCCCTATCTCGCTCATCCGACATGGTCATCTGCATTCCTCAAATCGCGCTATGCGGTCCGCCATCCGAACTTGCTTGAGCTGAAAAAATCGTTTTTGTATAGAGAATTATAGGTGAACTTAGTTCTGGAATCGAGATTTTTCCGGTGGACCTTTCGTCGATCGAGATATTCCTCGCGGTTGCCAGCGACCGCAGCGTTACAAAGGCCGCCAAGGCGGTCGGACGCGTGCCGTCGAATGTGACGACGCGCATCCAGCAGCTCGAGGAAGACCTTGGTGTTTCCCTTTTCAGCCGCGACGGCAAGAAGATGACATTGACGCGGGAGGGCGAGACGTTTCTTGCCTATGCCAACCGACTGACGGCGCTTGCGCTTGAAGCGCGCCAGGCCGTTCGGCCTGTTGCGCCATCGGGAACATTGCGTGTTGGCACGATGGAAAGTACCGCGGCGAGCCGGCTGCCGGCGGCGTTGTCGCAGTTCAACCAGATGTGGCCGGATGTTTCTCTGTCTCTGACGCTAGGAGCCTCCCGCGACCTCAGTCGGAGTGTTTTGGCCGGTGCCCTGGATTGTGCGCTGATTGCCCGTCCGCCCAAGGCGATGCTGGACGAAGAGCCGGATTTTGACGCCGAACTCAAGATGCTCGAGATGGAGCCCGTCTTTGTCGAGGACCTGCTGATCGTGCTGCCGTCCGGCCATCCATCAATCAAGTCCGCTGCCGACCTTCGTGTTGGTTCGCTTGCCGTGTTGGAGCCTGGCTGCATCTATCGCAGGATTGCCGAAAGCTGGGCGCAAAAATCAAGCGCCCTGCAGACGACCGAGCTGGGCTCCTACCACGCGATCTTGGCGAGCGTTGCGACCGGCAACGCGGCCGGGGTGATGCCGAGATCGGTCCTTGATCTTATGCATTGGCCGACAAGGGTCCAGACCTACCAACTCGGCCCCGTCGATACGCTTCTTGTCTACCGCAAGAACGATTGTCCAAGCGTTTTCAACGCATTCCACGAGGTCCTCATCGCCATGAAGGGCAGAGATACTCGGCTCACGACAAACTGGCCAGCGCCGGCCTTTACCTAAGGGAGGACATGAAGCGGTCACAACGTCGTTCAACAAAGGCCACGCGGCTTTTGACCTTCTTTGTTTATCGTCGATGGCCGCAATGCTGCTGCAATGTTGGCAGTGGAGACAAAGGAGCGGAAAAGCGGAAAGACGATGAGACTGCTACTGATAGAGGACGAGAAGGAACTGGCGGATGCGCTGTCAGTGGCGCTGAAAAAGCACGGCATCGTCACCGACCACACAATGCATCTCGCCGACGCGGTCGAATTGACGCTCCAGAATGTTTATGACGCGATCCTTCTGGACCGCCGCCTGCCCGACGGTGAGGGATTGACCTTTATTCCACGGTTGAGGCGGACGGGAACCGACACGCCGATAATCGTTCTGACAGCACGCAATGAACCGCTGGAGCGTGTCGAGGGACTGGATATCGGTGCGGACGATTATCTCGGCAAGCCGTTTCTTGTGGAAGAACTGATGGCTCGCCTGCGGGCTGTGCTGCGACGACCGCCAAGTCTGGCGGAACTTCAAATCAGCGTGGGTCGAATGGTGATCGATCCGTTGCATTTGAACGTGACCGTAGAATCCATGCCGTTCGACGTGCCGAGACGCGAACTTCTCGTTCTTGCTGCGCTGGCCAAGCGGAAGGACAGAACCGTCCTTCGATCGGCTCTCGAGGCGGCGGTTTACAATTACGAAGAGGAAATCCAGTCGAACGCTCTCGATGCGCATATATCCAGATTACGCAAGCGACTATCGGATGCGGGCGCCGGCGTCGCGATCCACAACATCCGGGGCGTCGGATATCTCCTGAAGGAGGAATGATGCGCGAGGCGAAAAGCTTGAACCCATCACTTTGGTGGAAACTGAGCTGGCAGCTCAGTCTTGTCATCGTGGCCGTCGTTGGCGTGGTGATCGTCGGCCTCTGCGTTTACGGGGCGACAATCCTTTCGCCGAACGAGTGGATGGAGGACAAGCTGATCGCTGCAGTCGAAGAAGCTGTTACGCAGGATTCGGGAGGTAAGCTTGTTATCGCCGATAGACCGCGTCTCCGATCATTGGAGGCAGAGAACGAAGGGCTCTGGTTTCTTGTTGCCACGCTTGACGGGAAGACAGCTTCTTATGGTGCAGTTCCCGCGCCTTATGCAGACCTGGCCAAGTATGTCCACCTGATCAAAGGTGCCGACATACAAGGCTCTCCAGGCACGAGCGAGATCGCGTCCATCGACGTGGCCGAGACAGCCTTCGGTGAGGCCAGAGTGATGTATGGCGGAAACCCCAGCAGAAGTTCGACGTTTTTGGTGATGCTTGCCAAGACCTATCCCATTTATGTTCCGCTGCTGATCATCGCTCTGCCGGCCGTCTTTCTCGCTGTCCGCCGCATCGTCGGGCGCGCTTTGGCCGGTGTGAGCGACGTTGCCCGCAAAGCATCGGAAATCGAACCGCGCCGACATGGAGTACGCCTCCCTGCAGACGGCATTCCCAAGGAAGTCGCTCCCTTGGTGGTCGCCTTCAACGGAACGCTTGAGCGGCTTGAGAATGAATTTCGAAAACGCCAGCGCTTCCTGATCGATGCGGCGCATGAGCTCAGAACGCCAATCGCCATCATGCAGACGCGGATCGACGGGATGCCCGAGGGCCTGGAACGTAAGCGACTGTTGGACAGCGTGGCGCGTTTGGCTGATACGGCCGAACAGCTTCTCGATTTCGAGCGCAACGACCAGGCGACGGATCTCAACGAAACGGTCGATCTCGTTGAAATCGCACGAATGGTCGTCGCCGATCTTGCGCCCGTGGCGATTGCGGCCGGATACCAGATTTCCTTTCAGAGCGAGGTGGAAAGTCTCGAGCGCAAAGGCAGTCCTTCGGCCTTACCGAGGGCAATCAGCAATCTGGTTCGCAATGCCATCGACCACGGCGGCAATACCGGAATGATCACGGTCTCGGTCTCAGTCGGCGGGCAGATCAATGTGGCCGACGAAGGACCCGGTATACCGGCCGAACACCAAGAGCTGGTTTTTGAACCATTCTATCGCGCGACCCCCAAAAGCAAGGGCGCAGGTCTCGGTCTGAGCCTGGTGAAGCAAGTCGCCGCAAATCACGGCGGAGAGGTCAGCATCAAAAGCGGCCCGACCGGGACACGGGTGGCGATTCAGCTCTGACGGAGCCTGGCCCCGCCAATCTGGGCGGCAGGTTGCGCCTTGCGCAACGCTGTCCCCGAGACGTCCTCGATCTACCTGTGACCGGTCGACCTACCGAACATCCTCTGAAATGATCTGCAAATATCCTGTAATGCTGCAGCAATTCTTCGCTTTCAATGTCCACCTCCGAAACACCCGTGACGGAGGCCCGAAAGCGTGCGCAGCAATCCATCGATTAAATCATTTTTCCGACTTCCCGGCCTCGCGCCAACCTTTTCCCTAAGACCTCTTTATCTTGCTTTACCCCTGACCCTGTCGGTGGCCGGGTGTTCCTCAGTGCCTTTGAAAGAGGGCGGAACGCTCACCTCCTACAACAATCTCGGCGCGCCCAAGGGAAAGTTGTCCAAGTCGCGTATTTACGTCGATGGACAGCGTCTTGCGGCGGTCAAGACGATCAGAATCGTGCCGACCGCATTTACATTCAGCGCCGCCTCCCGCGTCAAATCTGAAGCCGACCGCTCGTTGGTGTCAAACGCACTGGACCGCGCACTCTGCGTCGCGCTTAGCGACAAGTATCAAATGGTCTCAGCCGGCCAGCCGGCGGATATGACGATTCGGTCCGTCGTCACCGATATCGTTCCGACGAACAAGACGATGGCAGGGGTCGCAACCGCCGTATCGGTGGGTTCCGGTTTTGTCTTGCCCGTCAGTGTGCCGCGCCTGCCCGCCGGTCTCGGCGGACTTGCCGTCGAGGCGGAGGCGGTCGATAGCGGCGGCGCCCAACGCGCCGCGATGGTGTGGGCTCGCGGGGCAAATTCGATCCAGAACAATCCCCGCGTTTCCGAGGTCGGGGATGCATACAGTCTCGCTTCGACCTTTGGAAATGACTTTTCCCGGATGCTGATTGCAGGCAAGGAGCCGAAGGGATTGGACCTCTCTCTTCCTTCGAAACAGCGGATGCAATCCTGGCTCGGCGGAAAACCCAAATACGCAGCGTGTGAGGAGTTTGGCCGGGCGCCTGGATTGGCAGGCGCGGTGGCCGCGAAGTACGGTGCGCCTCCGCAATGGACAGAGAAGAAACCTAAAACGCTCACGACACAGTGACGTGTTCTACACGAGAGCACGCATAGCGTGTCCGGGCCCGCTGCGCTCTTGTTTGTGCAGGAACGGAATCGGCCCCTTCAGCGATCAGCCCGGTTCCGCCGGCTGATGGACGGACGGAGCAGTCGCGGTCCCCGAGGCGTGCTCCGTTCGTCGACCCTGACCTTGGATTGGTCACCAATCGGCTCCAGCGATATCCGTACTGTAGAAGCTCACACCGCTTACGACTCGTCCCCCCCAAAAAAAGCAGCATACAGACCTTACGCGGTTGCGCCGCGCGGACACGTAACCCGGTCCGGACGACCGGTGCTGCCTTCGCCCCGGCAGAGGCCAAACGCTGCTCCAAAGAAAAGAGACTTGACGAAGTTCTATAAGTGGCTAGTTTAAACGGAGGCGCCTCCGCTTATGCGGGTGCCTTTCACTTCTTAGTCCCGACGCTTCCAGGATGTCATGCCGAAATCTCATCGGCGCGTCCCTTGGAGAAAATAGTTAGTCTTCGGTCGCCCATCGACCAGTCCCTTGTAGAAGCCGAAATTTTCATTCTCGTGACGAAGGCAGGAGCTTTTCATGACACGAACCATCCATCTCTCGCTCGATATAAACGGGAGGCGCCACGAACTCGATGTCGAGCCGCGCGTCACCCTGCTCGACGCGCTGCGCGAGCATCTCGCGATGACCGGCACAAAAAAAGGCTGCGATCAGGGCCAGTGCGGCGCCTGCACCTGTCATGTCGACGGCAAGCGCGTGCTCTCCTGTCTGACGCTTGCTGCTCAAGTCGAAGGCCGACAGGTCAGCACCATCGAGGGGCTGGCGGGTGAAAACGGCGATCTGCATCCGGTCCAGGCGGCTTTTATCGAAAACGACGCCTTCCAATGCGGTTACTGCACGCCGGGTCAAATCATGTCGGCGGTCGCCTGCATTCGTGAAGGCCATGCGGGTTCCGATGAAGAAATCCGCGAATACATGTCCGGCAACCTCTGTCGCTGCGGGGCCTATAACAGCATCGTCGCAGCGGTGCGCGAAGCAGTGGAGACGGCCCGATGAAAGATTTTTCCTATCTCCGCGTCGCCTCGGCTGATGAGGCCCGTAGTGCTGCGCTTCAGGCTGGTGCCATGTTGCTTGCCGGCGGCACGACGCTCCTCGATCTTGCCAAATGCGGTGTCGTCGAACCCGACGCTGTCATCGATATCACCCATCTAGCCGGATTCGACGCAATTGCCGTCGATGCCGAGGGGGCCAAGATCGGCGCGCTTGCCCGGATGGGCGAGGTGGCCGACCACAACGATATCCGCGCGGCCTTCCCGGCGGTTTCGGAATCCCTGTCGCTTGCCGCGTCCGCGCAGCTTCGCAACATGGCCACGATCGGAGGCAATCTCCTGCAGCGAACCCGCTGTTCCTATTTCCGCGATCCCGGCGCCTTTGTCGCCTGCAACAAGCGCAATCCGGGCTCCGGCTGTTCGGCGATTGGCGGGGTGACCCGCAATCATGCCGTCCTCGGCACGAGCGATGCCTGTATTGCCTCCTATCCCGGCGACCTTGCCGTCGCTCTGACGGCTTTCGATGCGCTGGTCGATCTCGGCGGCCGGAAGGTAGCGATCGACGATTTCTTTCTGACGCCCGGCAGCGCGCCGGACAAGGAGACGATCCTCGAACGCGGTGAGATCATCACCGGCATCGTCATCCCGACCTCTGTCGCCGCAAGAAACTCGACCTATCTCAAGGTCCGCGACCGCCAGTCCTACGAATTCGCGGCCGCCAGCGCGGCGGTCGGTCTCGAGTTCGAGCCGGACGGCAGGACGGTGCGCGACATCCGTATCGCCCTCGGTGGAATTGCCACCAAGCCCTGGCGGGCACGCGCCGTCGAACAGGCGCTCATTGGCAAGGTTCTCGATGCCGCAGCGGTCGACAAGGCGAGTCTCCTCGCCATGGACGGAGCCGTCTCGAATGGCGGCAATCACTACAAGATCGAACTCGCGCCACGCGTCGTTAACCGCGCCATCCTAAAAGTTGGAGGTCTGGCATGACCATTATGGAACCCCGCAAACACGGCGACGCCTCCGACGGAATGATCGGCGGCCGCCAGTCCCGCTTCGAAGGCGGCATGAAGGTCACGGGTTCGGCGACCTATGCCCTGGAATATCCCGTCGAACGGCTCGCCCACGCCGTACTGGTGCAGAGCACCATCCCGGCCGGCCGGGTCGTCAAGGTCGATACGGCAATGGCGCTTGCAGCACCTGGCGTACTGACGGTGCTGACACCGGAAGACGATCTCGGCCTCATGACCGCTGTCGACTGGTACGGCAATCGACCCGAAAACCAGCCCTACTTTCCGCTGCCGCGCGAGGTTCGGTTCAACGGCCAGGCGATCGTGGCCGTCGTCGCCGAAAGCCGCGAACAGGCCGCTGAAGCTGCCAAGCTGGTCAGCGTCACCTATGAAGAGACGCCGGCGATCGCGAGCATGGATGACCCGAATGCCGGCGCAGGCAAGGTGATGGACAACCTCACCGCCGGTTGGGGCGATGCCGAAGCGGCGCTTGCCGCGGCACCCATCAAGGTCGAAGGCGAATATCGCACGCCGCGTGAATATCACGTCGCGATGGAGCCGCACGGGTTGACCGTAAAATGGGACGGCGATCAATTGACGGTTTGGGAGCCGAGCCAGTGGTCGCATGGCATGGCGCGCACCTATTCCGAATGGTTCGGTATTCCCTACGAAAATGTCCAGTTGATCTCGCCCTTCATCGGCGGCGGTTTCGGCTCGAAGGGTGGGGCTCTCGCCTATGGTGCGGTGGCTGCCTTCGCGGCAAGAAAACTTGGGCGACCGGTGAAGCTCGCCGTCACAAGAGCGCAGAACTTCACTAGCTATGGCGGCCGTGCCGCGACGCGCCAGACGATCAAGCTCGGGGCCACGGAAGACGGCATCCTGCAGGCGATCGTGCATCGCGGCGTCAGCGAGACCTCCACCTATGCGGACTGGCCGGAGCAGACCGGGGCCGCCACGCCGATCCTTTACAAAGTGGAGAATTTCTCGTCGCAGCATCGGGTCGTGCCGGTCAACACCGTCACGCCCGGTGCGCTCCGCGGCCCGGGCAAAAACCCGAGTTCTTTCGGCATCGAAAGCGCGATTGAGGAACTGGCCTACAAGATCGGGATGGACCCGCTTGAAATCCGGCTGAAGAACTATGCCGATCATGACTACCAATCGGGAAAGCCCTGGTCGACCCGCCGGCTGCGCGAGGCCCTGATCGAGGGCGCCGAAGCCTTCGGCTGGTCGCGGCGCAGCCACGCGCCGCGTTCCATGCGAGACGGCCGCCAGCTCATCGGCTGGGGCGTAGGCTGCGGTACGTTCCCGGTCATCCAGGCGCCGAGCGAAGCCCTCATCCGCATCCTCGCAAATGGCAGGGTCGAAGTCGTCAGCGGCGCGATCGACATGGGGCAGGGAACCTATACCATTCTCGCCCAGACTGCGGCCGACATATTCGGAGTTTCGATCGATCAGGTGGATGTCCGTCTCGGGGATTCACGCCTGCCGGGTTCGGCGATCGCCGGTGGCTCGATGCTGGCGGGTTCCATTATGGGCGCCGTGCACAAGGCGGCAACGGCTGCACGCGACGAGCTCATCGGGCTTGCGCTCAACGACGCCAACTCGCCGTTCCGGGACACAGGGGCGAATACGCTGAACTTCAGCGACGGCCGTGTCTCTGCCCCGCGCGGCGAAGGGCCCTCGCTTACGCTGGCGGAGTTGATGGCCAGGCTCAAGCGCGCGGAGATCGAAATCCGGCGCAATACGTTGCCGGAAGGGGCAAGCGCACAGGATCATCATCAGGCCTGGACGACCTTGTCGAAGGTTATGGGTCCGACCATGGGCGACTATTCCATGCACAGCTGGTGCGCCCATTTTGCCGAGGTGCGGGTCGATGAAGATTTCGGCACGGTGCGGGTGTCCCGCATGGTCTCCGCCTTCGATTGCGGCCGGCTCTATAATCCGCGGCTGGTCGAAAGCCAGTGGCGCGGCGGCATCATCATGGGCATCGGCCAGGCGCTGCTGGAAGAGGGCCTGGTCGACATGCGCAACGGCCGGACGGTCAACAACAATATGGGCGACTACCTCGTGCCGACGAACTCGGACATACCGGATATCCAAGTGATCTCGGTCGGCGTGCCGGACTACAATGCCTCGGCATTGGGCGGCAAGGGCGTCGGCGAGGTCGGCATCGTCGGCGTCGCGCCGGCGATTGCCAACGCGGTATTCCATGCGACCGGCAAACGCATCCGCGATCTGCCTATCACGTTGGATAAGCTCATATAGCGGCCTGGCCGAGGATGATGGGCCGGTGCTTGAGTTCGATCATCCTTGGCTATTGTCGCCTCTCAGATATTCAAATCGGTGCGCCCAACGGCGCTCCGATTTGGCAGCGATGGATCACGTCGCAAGCGTCAGCGCGATCGCCAAGGCGGCTTTAGCTAAGCGGCGATCTGTCGGGGGACAGATAGGTCCAGGGCTTCATTCCGAAATGATTTTGCGGGAGACGACATATGGCTCGAGCACGGAGGCATCGAGCTCTATTCCGAGCCCCGGCCCTTCGGGAAGCGAAACGGTGCCATCGGCATTGACCTTCGGCCTTCCGGCCAATTCCAGCAGCGGGTTCGGCCCGACATCGTATTCCAGATAGGGAAACGGCTGCTGCCCGCCGGCCCGGTGGCGAGGCAACGTCGAGAGCAGATGGAGCGCTGCATGGAAATTGACGGTGCTTCCCCAGACATGCGGTATGACGGGGCGATTATGCATTTGGGCCAAAGCGACCACCTGGCCGACACCCGTGAGGCCGCCGCAAATCGCGATATCCGGCTGAAGAATGTCCATGCAGCCATCCGCCAAAAACGGCAGGAAACCCGCAGGATTCATGATCGCTTCGCCGCCGGCGATGGCTGTCTCGATTTGGCGTGCTGCCAGCCGGTAGCCCTGCAAGTCGGTCGGGGTCACCGGTTCCTCGACCCAGAGAAGCCGGGCTTCTTCCATCAAGGCGGCTGTGGAGATCGAACGCGGCGCTGTGCATGACTGATTGAAATCAATCATGAGATCGGCCTCGTTGCCGATCTGCCGACGCGCGGCAAATGCTGCGGCCACATCGTCTGTTGGGTTGAAGCCGCTTCGCAGCTTCAATGCGCGGAAACCTTCGCTGAGATAACCGTCGATCTCCCGTTCGAAATCCCGGTACGGGTGGCCGCCGGGCTTGAAGAACGGACCACTCGCATAGGCAAGAACCTTGTCGCGACGGGCGCCGCCGAGAAGGCTGGAGAGCGGTATCCCATAGGCGCGCGCCGTCAGATCGTGCAGCGCCATGTCTACCGCGGAAATTGCAGTCATGATGCCGTCGCCTTCGTTGGCTTCGCGCATCGCCTGCCACAGCGCTCGAATATGCGTCGGGTCCTGTCCGATCAAATGGTGGGCGAGCTGCCCTTCGATCATGGCTGCGGCAGTCGCGGGAGCAACCCAAGCCTCGCCCCATCCGGAACGCCCGCCAGCCACGATCTCCACCAGAAGCGTTTGCCGATTGGGGAAGAAAATGAGAGCATTTCCAATCGGCTCCTCCAAGGGAGCCGAGAGATGGTAGAGGCGGATTTCCGATATTTTCATGATTGCGTCCTTGCCGAGAGGGCAGCTGAAGCCTTAGGGCGCATCAGGTCCCTCATGCTGTAGCCAAGAATGAAGATCGCGGCGGCCGTGACGGCCATGGCCGCCGCCAGAAAGAGCAGCGCGCCCTGGAAGCCGCCGGTCGCGTCACGAACCCATCCGATAATCGTCGGCCCAAAGAAGCCGCCCGTGCTGCCAACCGAATTGATCAGCGCAATGCCGGCGGCAGCCGCGGTGCCAGTCAGAAGTGTCGAGGGGAAAATCCAGATCGTGGGCGAAGCGCCGCCGATGCCGGCCGCTCCGATCGTCAGGCCAATGACACCCACGAACGGGTTGCCGGCGAAGGCGGCGATCACAAAGCCGATCGCGCTGGCGATGAAAGGCCCGGCCGTATGCCAGACGCGTTCGCCCGTCTTGTCCGAATGACGGCCAACCGTGATCATAGCGACGGCCATGAAGACGAAGGGGATCGCCGCCACAAGGCTGGTCTGAAGGGTGGAAAGGCCGAACTGCTTGATGAACTGCGGCATCCAGATGGCGATGCCCGTGGTGCCGATGACCAAGCCGACGGCGATCAGGCACATCAGCAAAACACGTGGATCGACCAGGGCGCGTCCGACCGAGAAGTGCTCGACCTTCTCCTGGGCTTCACGTTCGCTGTCCAGGCGTTTCGTCAGCCAGCTACGCTCCTCTTCGTTGAGAAAGGATGCGGAGGCGGGTCTGTCGGGAAGAGCAAAGAAGACGACAAGCCCCATGATGATCGCGGGCAGGCCTTCGATCAGGAACATCCATTGCCAGCCCTGAAGGCCTGCCACTCCGTTCAGGTTTTCCAGAATGAGGCCGGATATCGGAGCTCCAAGCACCGAGGCCAGCGGCACCGCGACATTGAACGACGAGAACATCGAACCCCGATAGGCACGCGGAAACCACAATGTCATGTAGAAGATCATGCCTGGGAAAAAGCCGGCTTCGGCAGCGCCCAGCAATATACGCACGACATAGAAGCTGGCAGGATTCCAGACGAAGGCTGTCAAGGCCGAGAGAATGCCCCAGGTAATGAGGATTCGAGCAATCCAGAGGCGCGCGCCGACACGGGCCAGCATAAGGTTGCTCGGCAGCTCGCACAAAACGTAGCCCAGAAAGAAGATGCCCGCCCCGAAACCGAAGGCGGAGGCCGAAAAGCCGAGGTCGCCGTTCATCGTCAAAGCGGCAAAGCCGATGTTCACGCGATCGAGAAACGCGGCCAAATAGCAAAGCATAAGGATCGGCAGGATCCGCCTTGCGGCCTTGCTGATGATATCTGATCTATCCGTCATAATTATCTCCTCCCGCAGGCCCACAGTGGCCCGCATCCCTGCCGCTCCTTTAACCAACATTGACATTTTCAATCAAATGAGTTTTTTAAAGATAGCAATATAGGAAATATTAATGTGCGGATAACGCTTGCTCAGATCGAAGCTTTCTACTGGACGGTTCAGCTCGGTTCGGCGCAGAAGGCTGCGTATCATCTCAATCTTGCGCAGCCGAGCATTTCCCTGCGTTTGAAGGATCTCGGCGAGGCCCTGGGTGTTGAGTTGCTGGAGCGGTCAAGTCGCGGTCTCATCATGACGGCCGAAGGGCGCATGCTGTTGCCCCGCGTCAAATCGATAATGGCGGAAATACAGAGCATCCAGCAGCGGGATTCCGCTCTTGCCGTTGTCGGGGCCATCCGGGTCGGGCTCGCAGAAGGTTTCGCAGTCAATTGCCTGGCGCCGCTGCTTGCTGGCCTGTTGGAGGATTATCCTTCCCTGGAGCCCGAATGGGTCGTTGCCACGAGCACGACACTGGAAGCCTCGCTTCTGGATGACAAGATCGACGTCGCCGTTCTGCTCAATCCGCTCGGTCACGAAAAACTCGCGCTCAAGCCGCTCGGCCCCCAGCCGACACATTGGGTGGCGCCGGCTTCCTGGGACATGGGGAGTGCCGTCGAACCCAAGGATCTCTGGGACAAGCCCATCATTTCGAATCCGCCGCCGTCGGCCATGTACCGGCAGGTCACGCACTGGTTTGCACTAGCGGGCATCCAGCCGCAAAAGATCAGTGTCTGCACCAGCGTGGCAGTCATCCCGGAGCTCGTGGCAGCGGGCCTGGGGGCCGGGATCCTGCCGACCGCGATGGCTCTTCGTTATGTTGCCGAAGGCACGATCCAGATGCTGCCTTCCAGCCCAAAAATCGAAAACGGCCGGCTGTTCCTGGGCTCGCGCGCCGGTGTGGCCGACCAGAAGATCATGGCGGTCGAACGGACGACGAGCCGCGTGCTGAAAAAAATGCGCTATCTGGAAATCGACAACAACAACTCGACATTGGACAACCCGATGGCGTAAGCCGCTGTCCATCATGCCGAAGCTGCCGCAATGGTGCTCGATGAAACCGGCAGGAAGTCGGTTGTCTTTGTTGCCGCCATGGGCCTATGGTGCCGCATCTGTTGTCTCAAGGAATTGCGCCATGGAATATCGTCGTCTTGGAAAATCGGGCCTGAAGGTCAGCGAATTCTCGTTCGGATCATGGGTTACCTTCGGCAGGCAAGTCGAGGGTAGCGATGCCGTCAGTATGATGGCGTACGCCTATGACAACGGCATCAACTTCTTTGACAATGCCGAGGGTTACGAGAGCGGAAAATCCGAAATCGTCATGGGCGAAGCGCTGAAAACGCTCGGTTGGAGCCGAGACAGCTTCATCGTTTCCAGCAAGGTGTTCTGGGGTGGCCAGAAACCGACGCAAAGAGGCCTGTCGCGCAAGCATGTTACCGACGCTGCTCATGCTGCACTGAAGCGCCTGCAGGTGGATTATCTCGACCTTTATTTTTGCCACCGGCCTGACATCGATACTCCGATCGAAGAAACCGTCCGTGCCATGCACGACCTCGTCACCCAGGGCAAAATTCTCTACTGGGGCACGTCGGAATGGTCGGCCCAGCAATTGACCGAAGCCTATGCGGTGGCCCGTGATCTGCGCATCACGCCTCCGACGATGGAACAGCCGCAATACAACATTTTTGAACGCCAGAAGGTCGAGGGTGATTACCTGCCGCTTTACGATCTGATCGGCTTGGGCACGACGATCTGGTCCCCGCTCGCATCGGGCGTTCTGACCGGCAAGTACAACAAGGGCGTGCCCAACGACAGCCGCTTGAACTTACCAGGTTATGAATGGCTGAAGGAGAAATGGTCTAGCGAGGCTGGCCGCGCTCAGCTGGCCAAGGTGGCGCAACTGGCTGATCTCGCAGACGAGGTCGGCATTTCGATCACTCATCTCGCTTTGCTCTGGTGCCTTTCCAACCGCAATGTGTCGACGGTGATCCTCGGTGCATCGCGCATGAGCCAGCTAGAGGACAATCTGGCGGCGCTGGCACACAAAGACAAGCTGACCCCTGAGGTGCTGGCTCGCATCGAGGCCATCGTAGGAAACAAGCCGGCTGCGCCGCAGCGGTTCTGATGGCCGGACCCCATCGCTCGCGCCCGTGTCTTCGCCTCGCCGGCGCAGGCACGGGCGCTTGCCGTTTCTGATTAACTTCGTTGCGTTCGGCTATTCGGATCCGCGGCTTTTAATATCCCCGAAGAACCGTGTCGTGCGTCCGTAGCATCGGCCAGTAATAGGCATCAATCATCGATGCGAAATCCGACCTTCACCACCACCTGATAATGCGCCACCTCGCCATCCTTGATGTGCCCTCTGACCTGCTCCACTTCGAACCATTCGAGGTTCCTCATGGTTTTCGAGGCTCGCGAAATCGCCGTCTCGATCGCCTCGGTCACCGAGGTCTTGGAACTGCCGATAAGTTCCACCTTCTTATAGACATGATCGCTCACGTTATCCTCCTAGGCTGGTTTAGGTTACGTTTGGCTTCGCAGGCTCTCCCGTCCGCATTTCCGTGGTCTGCTCGCAGAACCCCGTTTCTAGGCGCGCAAACGGAATTTCGGGTTTAATTTCACGATCGGCTCGTCTCCCATAGAGGTTGAAGGTTCCGTTGCGGGCTTCCTACTCGCTTTGCCGGAAATTGCGGACTCGATCGAACAGGACGGCAAGCACGATCGCGCCGCCGATGAAGGTGCCTTGCCAGAAGGCATTGATGCCGAGCAGGCCGAGACTGTTGCGGATCACTTCGATCAGTGCAGCGCCGACGAGCGCACCGAAGGCGGTGCCGACGCCACCGGCAAGATTGGCGCCGCCGATGACGGCTGCGGCGATCACCTGCAACTCCATCCCGGCGCCGATATTGGTGGTGACGGCACCGAGCCAACCGGTTTGAACAATGCCGGCGACGCCGGCCGACAAAGCGGAGAGCATATAAACGGCGACCTTGATTGTTCGCACGGGAACGCCGGTGAGCGTCGCGGCATATTCATTACCGCCGATCGCAAAGACGTAGCGGCCAAATCTGGTCCAGCGCAGCACGAAGCCGGTCAGGAGTGCCAGCACGATCATGTAGACCACGGGATTTGAAATGCCGAAGAGCCACGCACCGCCGCCGAGTGCAAGAAGCTTGTCGTGATCCGGTCCGAATTGAAAGACGACCGTGTTGTTGGACGCGACCATCGCCAAGCTGCGGGCAATCGACAGCATTCCGAGCGTGACGACGAACGGTGGAAAGCCGAGATAGGCGATCAGGATGCCATTAAAGGCCCCAATGACAAGCGCCGTGCCGATCGAAGCGACGATGCCGACCCCGATGCCGTAGCCCGCGTGCATGACAACAGCCAGTATCATGCTGCAAAGGCAAAGCACCGAGCCCACCGAAAGATCGATGCCTCCGGTGATGATAACCAGCGTCATGCCGAGCGCGATGATCGCGACGAAGGTGACGTTGCGGGTGATATTGTAGAGGTTGGTCGGCGTCGCGAAGGAACTGGTGGCGAAGGATAGGAAAATGCCGGCGAGGATGACTGCAATCAACACCCAGAATGTCTGGCTGCCGAGTAGCGCTGTCAGCCAATTCCGCTGCTTCTGTGCGATCGTCTGGTCCAGGGTAATTGCCATTGTCATCTTCCTGCTTTCGATGGCGCAGCAGCCTGCTGATCATACCTGTTCGATCGCGCCCGTGATGAGCCCCGTGACTTCTTCGGGTGAACTCGTCGCGATCGGCTTGTCGGCAACTTTCCGCCCCCGCCGCATGACAATCACCCGATCAGCGACGGAAAAGACATCCGGCATGCGGTGGCTGATCAGGATGACGGCGATACCACGGTCCCGCAATTGGCGGATATGGGCGAGCACTTCAGCCACCTGCCGAACGGAAATGGCGGCGGTTGGTTCATCCATGAGGACCAGCTTTGCCTCCGCCAGCATCGTGCGGGCGATCGCCACCGCCTGCCGCTGGCCGCCAGACATCTGCTTGACGAGGTCGCGGGGCCGCGTCTCGGATTTCAGCTCTTTGAAAATTTCGCCGGCGCGCTTGTACATCGCCTTATAGTCGAGGATTCGCAGGGGGCCGAGACCGAGGCGAAGCTCGCGCCCCAGAAAGACGTTTGCGGCAGCCGTCAGATTGTTGCAGAGAGCGAGGTCCTGATGGACGATTTCGATGCCGCGTTGCCGTGCTTCAACCGGCCGATAAAGGGAGAGATCCTCGCCATCGAGGCTCATCGTGCCGTGGCTCGGCCGAAAGTTGCCGGCGATCATCTTGACGAGCGTCGATTTGCCGGCGCCGTTGTCGCCCATCAGCCCGACAACCTCTCCCGCCTCCAACGAAAACGAAACATCATTGACCGCCTGGATGGCGCCAAAATGTTTCGAGATGTTGGCAAGCTCAAGAACTGCCACCAGCTGTCTAGCCTCCCAAAGCCGCAGGCTCGCCCGTTCCGAATATGTTCGTTTGGATTTGAGCTGCGCTTCGCCTGCCGGTTTCCTCCCTGCAAGCGTCAGTAACATTTACTCAGAACCGCGCGAAATCGTCAATCAGATGTCACTAATTTACTGTCTTCCCTACAATTATTCGTTTGTAGTACAATTCCGCTGACGCGCGAGGGTATCTGTATATTAGCTGTTGTCGAGGGGGAGCATGTTAATCCTTGTCACCGGCGCAACAGGCAAGGTCGGGCAGCACTTCATTGCCCGACTGCTGGACGATTCACGTTTTTCAAAGGCGCGCATCCGTGCGCTTTGCCATAATCGCACTTGCCCTGAAACAGAGCGGGTAGAGGTAGCACGAGGCTCGATTGCTGATCGAGAAACAGTTGCCGAGGCGCTTACCGGTGTCACCCACGTCGTGCATCTTGCGACATGCAAGGAAACGCCCGCCGACGTCATGGACGTCACCGTCAAGGGGCTGTTCTGGCTACTCGAGCACTTCCGCACGAGCGCCACCGCGCGCCAGTTCATCCTCATCGGCGGTGACGCCGGTATCGGCCATTTCTACTATCGCCACGAAGCGCCCATCACCGAAACCACGCCGCACCAGGCCTATCCAGGATGCTACGCGCTTTCGAAAGTGCTGGAAGAGCTGATGCTAGCGCAATTCGGTATCCAATATGGCCTCAACGGCTGCTGCCTGCGCGCGCCCTGGATCATGGAAAAGGATGACTTCAAGTTCACGCTTTCGTTCGGCAACGACGTTTTCGGCGGACCTGACTGGAAGACGCTTGTCCCGCGGGCAGATGCGGAGCGTTATGCCAAGGACAGTACGGTTCCGCTGCTGCGCGACGCAGACGGACGTCCGTTGAAGCGCAATTTCGTTCATGTCGAAGACCTTGTTTCGGCGATCCTTTCGGCCATCGATAATGCGCGGACTAAGGGACAGCTTTTCAACGTCTGCATGGATCGACCCGTCGACTATGGCGAAGTCGCAGCCTATCTCGCCCGCACGCGAGGTCTCGGTTCCATCGATATAGCCAGCCAGTTCCATTCGAACTGGATGGACAACAGCAAGGCCAAGTACCTGCTGAATTGGAGCCCCGTCTACGATCTGGAAATGCTTATCGACTCGGCCTGGGAATACGAGCGTTCGGAGGAGGATCCGCGCATCGTCTGGTATCCGGGTTGATCACGTGGCGGGCAGTGGCGCCCGCTTTTCAAAGGGAGGAAGCCATGAGGAAGGCATTGTTGCTTACAGTCGCGGTATTGGCGCTTACGGCCGGACAAACCCTGGCAGCCAAGAAACAGCTTGTCATAGTCGTGAAGGGTTTGGACAACCCGTTCTTCGAAGCGATCAACCAGGGTTGCCAGAAGTGGAATAAGGAAAACGCGAGCTCCGAATACGAGTGCTTCTACACCGGTCCTGCCTCGACCTCTGATGAGGCTGGCGAGGCGCAGATCGTTCAGGACGTGTTGGGCAAGGCGGAAACGGCAGCGATCGCCATATCGCCGTCAAACGCCAAACTCATCGCCCAGACGCTGAAGACGGCCAATCCGAAGGTTCCGGTGATGACGGTTGACGCTGACCTTGCGGCCGAGGACTCAGCGCTGCGCAAGACCTATCTCGGAACCGACAATTACCTGATGGGTGCGCGCATCGGTGAGTATATCAAGAAGGCCATGCCGAGCGGCGGCAAGATCTGCACGATTGAAGGCAACCCCGGCGCCGACAACATTCTTCGCCGTGCACAGGGGATGCGTGATACGCTGACGGGTAAGAAAGGTCTTACCGAACTAAAGGGCGAGGGCGGCTGGACGGAAGTCGCCGGTTGCCCGGTGTTCACGAATGACGATGGCGCCAAAGGTGTCCAGGCGATGACGGACATCCTGGCTGCAAATCCAGATCTCGTGGCGTTTGGTATCATGGGTGGCTGGCCGCTGTTCGGCGCCCCGCAGCCTTATCGTGATCTATTCAAACCGATGGCTGACAAGATTGGCAAGAACCAGTTCGCGATTGGTGCTGCGGACACGATCGGCGACGAAGTGGCGATTGCCAAGGAGGGCCTGGTGACGGCACTCGTCGGCCAGCGGCCATTCGAGATGGGCTACAAGGCGCCCTCCGTGATGATGGACCTGATCGCCGGCAAGAAGGTCGAGGGTACTCTCTTCACGGGGCTCGATGAATGCACCAAGGACACCGCCGACACTTGCATTCAGAAGTAAAAGAGGTAACCGGAGCATGCCGCTTTCCATGCTCCGGTTGACAAATGCCCTGGTGGAAGCCGGCCTAAAAGATTTTTCTGACAGCTAAGTCTCCCGAGACTAAAGTCAGCGTCGGGATCCGCATCGCATCGTGAATCGGTATCTGGGCATGACCCGCTCGCGACCAAGATTCCAATAGCCTATCATGCCGCGATCGGCCCTGAAGCCTGGCGTCAGTTCTGCCGCGTTAAACGCCCTGAAATACATCTTGTATTAAAACGCTCACCTGTCGAAGTCTGGGAGTCGTCTGGGATGTTTATTGAAAATAAAATTTGTGTTTTCCTGCCATTTGAAACGCTTAAAGGCAGACTCAGAGTAGTACTTGCATCGAAGTTGTTATGGGAAATATTGAAGGCCGCCTTGTTCGTCGTCGTTTGTGCGGCCGTGCCGACAGAAATGGCAGCCGCACAACCAATCTCGGTAGAGCAGGGCTATCAAAATGCCGCGAAGCCATCTGATGCAAAAAAGAAGATGACGAAGAGCAAAAACGCGACTTCTACAAATTTTGTAAAGCCAATTTATCTCGGGGCTGCGCCGTATATTTGCACACCAAGCGGATTTGGGCACACTTCAAAATGCTTTTTAAGATGAGCGGCTTTCGGTCTTGAGCGCCGGGTAGGATCCGCGAGGAGTACAGAACGCAGACTGAAAGGGCCGTCTGTTCACAGCCCTAAAGTGAGCATGTAAGCAATCGGCCCGTCAGACAGCAAAAAAAAGTCCTTGCAGGAATGCTTTGGTCTACTTGTGTTGCGACAGCTTTATCCGCATGCGATTGTATCCAGCGGTTGCATGGTCGCCAGGTCGTACCTTCTGATATTCATCGCCGGCCTTGGCCGGAGTCGTCTTGAATGCATACCAATCTCCGTCCGGCTCGCGTTTCTGGAATATAACGTTGCCTCTCCTTCGATGACTGAAACAGGTCAATGCCGGGGCGTGTCCTGTCTTCGCGTACCATGTGGCCTTGAAACAGAGCTTGCCCGGATCGGTTACAAACCAATGCCCAACGCCGTATGAACCCGTTCCTTCACCGGACCACGCCTTAAAGTCGCGCTGTTTTGCCGCAAAATAGCCTGCGCCGTCTTTCCAGATCCAGGTGCGATTGTAGTAGAGCTGAAACACCTCTTCGGTGGACAGTGGGACTGACTTAGCTGGCGGTTTTGCCATACTGCTTTGGGCGGCATTTGCAGCAATGGCACCCGTGCTGATCGCACCGAAGATGCACAATAATAGCAGCGTTCGGAATACAGTCATTGGTTTCCTCCTGTCTGTTGGATGTCAGCCGGCGATTAATTTCCGACAGATTGGCATTGGAAGAATTGCGATATCTGACCGTCTGTTTGTCGATTTGAGCAGCTTGGGGTTGATCTTGCAAGCGCCTGGTTTTTTGCAGCCGCGTTTAATCCTTTCTCCAGCATCAGGATCGCGGCGCCGCACCCGTCGGCCTCGGCTGGAGGGCAGAGGTTCTTCTCATCGTATCGTTGATAATCGCCTTGCAGATGGTGGCGAGCGGGCCACCCAAGGCGATGGCAGAGGATTGTCGACTTTTTTGGTTCGATGGTCGTTGGCCATTCTGATGCCAGTCACGAGGCATGCCCCTGGTGCGCAAACATTCTTGGCGACCTGAGGGCACTTTGTTTCGCCGCCTGATTGAATATATATATTCTCAATCAATCATAAACAACTTAGTTTTAAAACGTTTGCTTATGAAAACTCAGGGTGGTACAAATAAGCCACTGATTATTGTGAGGAAATTTTGCCTGACTCGCCACAGAATGGGCCTTCGCCACCAGTTCCCGTCGAAAGACAAAGTGACGGGCAGGCTAGTGCGCAACCGAATTTGCAGATCGAACGCCGGCGTTGGCCCCGATCGTCGGACACTGCTCAGGAAGCAAGTGCGCCTTTGCCGCCGGCGCTGGAGCCTCTGCGGTTTTCCACGCGCAGTCTGCCGTTGAGTGATCAATTTGCAGCCTGGCAGACGTATTTGGCGCCTCTGATGGATATCAGACTGCCGGATGGTGTATCGGAGGAAGCTGGCTTTCCTGCCGATCATACGGCTTGGAACCTTGGCGGCATGCTCGTCGTCCAGCAATCGGTACCTCCGCATTCTTACGCGCGTTCGGCGGCAAAGCTGCGATCAAATTCGATCGACCATTGGCATGTCGTACTGCTGCGCAGCGGCCGAAGCTGGACCGAGGTGGATGGCAAGGTCTCTGAGGGTGGGCCGGGGAAGGTGGAGCTAAGGTCCTTGGGCCATCCTTTTCGAGGAAGGGCGACCGACTCACAAAGTCTCTCCGTTTACCTGCCGCGGGAGCTATTTCTGGACACGGCTGCCGTCAACGACATCAAGAATAATATGGTATTCTCCGATACTTATATTAATCTCTTGATCGACTATCTCGGTAGCCTTGAGGCAAAGCTGGCCAGCATGACTGCGCCGGACCTTCCTCGTGTTGTCCAAACAACCCGCGACATGCTGGTTACGTGTCTGTCGTCCCCGGCGGGAAACTCCGGTCCTGAAAAACTACAGAGCAATTTAGCCCTGATGGAGCGCGTGCGTCGTTTTGTTCAGCAAAATTTGAGTTCGCAGAATCTCACGCCGGATACAATATGCCGGGAACTCGGCATTTCGCGCACCCGGCTTTACCAATTGTTCGAGTCGAGTGGCGGCGTCCTCCACTATATCCAGAAGCGTCGCCTTTTTTCAGCACATGTTGCGCTCAGCGACACTGTGAACCGACAGCAGATTCTGGAGATTGCCACCGCTGTCGGCTTTACCTCCGCGGCTCACTTCAGCCGGGCGTTCAGCAAGGAATTTGGTTATACGCCTCGCGAGGCCAGAAACGTTGCAGCGCCGCCCTTTCTTGCTCGGGCAGTTTCACCCGTGGACATAAAAGACAGCTCAAACCCATTTGGTAACTGGCTTAATTCCCTCGGACATTGATGTAAGCGTATCTCCAGTTATGCTTGGCGGGGATGTCCCAAGCCGTCTCAGAAGGTTGCCACGGCTCTGAGACCAAAAATCGCGGCATTCTGTATCCGTGAATTGGGCTTGCTGGGGTCGGCTGCATTGCCGCCGGGTCGGATGACATATTGAAAGAAGGGCTGGGCCGACAGCCAAGGCGTTACAGCGGCCTGATAGGTGGTTTCGATCACAGCCTCGGAGCTCGGAACGGGCTGTGATGCTCCGGTGAAGGCATTCTGAGCCTTTACCAGATCCGACGTGCCCGAACTCATGCTGGCATAGGCAAAGCTGACACCGGCCGTGTCATCGTCACGCCCTGGCAGGAGCCCTTTATAGGCAAGACCCATATCAAAATACCAGTTCATGCTATTGCGATCCTGCTGTGGTGCGATCGCTATGCGGACAAATCCATTAAGACCATTGTCTGAACTGCCTGGCTCTTGCCAAAGTGTTTGATCGACAACGCCATATAGCGCAAAATTGCCGGAGAGCCGACGCGGGCTCCCGCTCGACAAAGGATCGGCCAGGGAAACACCGTTCGATGCGGTGGAGAGACTGTCAAACTCCTCCGAATTGTACCAGGCCCCGATCTTATAGGTGCCAGGCAAACCCGGATCACCTTTCCCCGGCATATAGGCATAAGCCGCTTCGGCAATCGCGAGCACGCCATCTCCAACCGGAAACCCCAGTCCATTGGCATTGCCGTTCGGATCTGATCCGGTTGGACTCCCATTGAAGACGGCGGCCTGCAACGTCCAAGCATCGTCAGGCTTGACGATGATCTGGGCGCCCGGAACGGCAAAGGGATAGGCCGGTCCTCCTCCCGGAAGATCCGCCGCGAAAATGCCGGGCCATCCGAATGTCGAGTTGACGAAAAGACTGGCGGTATTGCTGATCGCGAAATTCTGGTCCGCCAGAATTTGCCCGAGCTTCACCGTCACCGCGCCATTCATGAGACTCTGCGAGATATAAAATTCTCCAAGCCTGAAGCCGGGATCTGCCTCAACCGACGTCACGGTCAGGAGATTGCCTATATTCTTCCCAGACAAGCCCTGGCCCTGAATGGCATAACCGGAAATATGAATGCTGCCGCCGGTCCAGCCTGCCAACCGGCCCATGTCGAAGTCGCCCTGCAATTGGAAGACACCGTCATAGGCAGCTCCCCTTCTCAGACCGCCCGATACATTGCCAAGTACATCGCTGGTCTGCGACATCGTGAAAGTGACACCCTGATCCCGCAACCAGTTGCGATAGCCATGCCAATCGCCGGTGAGCGTCGTTTCGGCGTAGGATGGCGGTGCCGTGTCGTCCGCCCTGGCACCTGCCGCAAACATTATCATGGCGAGTGTAAGCGGAAGCGCAGCGACGGCTGAATTTCTCATCGGCTTTCCTTTGCCTGAAACATTGATCGCATTTCAGTAAGCCTGCGAATGCCGGCCCGTAGACAGTATAACTTCGATGCAGACATGGAAAACCTGTGGGTGAAATAGACAGGTGGCGCGCATCGCCCTGACGATTGGATCCTTACTCTGGATGTTTGGTGCCGATGTTTGATGGTGCAATCTTCTCGCGATCTCGGAGGAGTTCACCGTGGCCATATTCTACATGGGAGCGCCCGACGACAAGGCAATCCGTCGAGCAATACAAAATAGTGAACGGAGCCTGAGGGCACTTTCGAAGCGGTATGGGATCGGTCAGAAGACCGGCGCCAGATGAGAGAAGCGGACATCGTTGGCTGATCTGCAGACCGGGCCGAAGGAGCCGCATTCGCCGATCCTCTCAAAATCGCGATCGGCAAGACATGCTGTTGCAAATATGGACGCTACGGCAAGTTTCAGGATTCGCGTCTAACGACAGTTAGAATTTTAGAAAGTATAAAAAAACAATCATAACAACGCCGAATACAACGCTTTGCTCCGATTAGGCACATCACAAGTGTGCCTCCAATCGACAAAGAATAGGCAGACTTTGGGATTAGATCGATGAAAGTCATGCGTCCGATAACCAACCGCATTAATACTGACTCGCTCATTAGCGAGATACGTGTTCTCCGCTCGAAACAGCAGGCTCGACATATTCTGGTCGCCGGTGGTGCTGGTTTTCTTGGATCGCATCTTTGCGAGCGCCTCCTCAAATTGGGCCACACGGTCATCTGCGTTGACAATTTTTCAACGGGACTGGAACGCAATATCAGCCATCTGCGGGACTTCAAGCGCTTCAGTGTCATAAGGCATGACGTCGTGGATCCGATCGACATCGAAGTCGATGAGATCTACAACCTTGCCTGCCCGGCATCGCCTCCTCACTATCAGGCTGATCCGGTGCATACGATGAAGACGTCCGTTTTCGGTGCACTCAATTTGCTGGAACTTGCTGCATGCACCGGTGCCCGCATCTTCCAGGCCTCCACGTCGGAAGTATATGGCGACCCTCTGGTACATCCTCAAGTTGAAAGTTATTGGGGAAACGTGAACCCGTTTGGCCCTCGGTCCTGCTACGACGAGGGCAAGCGCAGCGCCGAAACGCTATTCTTTGATTTTCATCAGAGACACGATGTCGAGATCAAGGTCGCGCGAATTTTCAATACATATGGCCCCAACATGCGTCCCGATGACGGCCGTGTTGTATCCAACTTCATCGTTCAAGCGCTGAAGGGTCAGGACATAACGATCTACGGCGACGGCTCACAGACGCGCTCGTTCTGCTTCGTCGATGATCTCATCGAGGGCTTTCAGCAGCTGATGGCGACCGAGCCGTCGTTCACCGGACCTGTTAATCTTGGGAATCCGGGTGAATTCACCATTCTGGAACTCGCCGAGCAGGTGATCAAACTGACCGGCTCGCGCTCGAAAATGATCCGTAAGCCGCTGCCGACAGATGATCCGCAGCAGCGCCGTCCCGACATATCCCTCGCACAGAGCAAACTGGGCTGGCAACCGCTGGTGCCGCTGTCCACCGGCCTGGAAAGGACGATCTGCTATTTCGATCGCCTCCTCACCGTAGAAGCACATGAATGGGTGGGGACCGCGTGATGTCGCAACGAAAAGTTCTGGTAGCCGGTGGCGCCGGATATATCGGCAGCCACACGGCAAAGCTCCTTCACTCAAACGATATTGAGCCGATTGTCTTTGACAATCTGGTCACGGGACATCGCTCTTCAGTGCGCTGGGGACCATTCGTGCACGGCGACATCCTTGACACAAGCGCCTTGACACGGACCCTCATGCAATACAAGCCGGATGCGGTCGTGCATTTTGCTGCATCGGCCTATGTCGGAGAATCCGTCGAGGACCCCGCGAAATATTACCGGAACAATGTCATCGGCACGCTGTCCCTGTTGGACGCCTGCCGTCATGCCGAAATCGACAAGATCATATTCTCGTCAAGCTGCGCGACCTATGGCACGCCGCAGTTTCTCCCGATAACGGAGACAACGGCGCAGCAGCCGATCAATCCCTACGGCAGGACGAAGCTCATTGCCGAGCAGGTCCTGCGGGATTATGCGACAGCCTATGATCTGAAATATGTTGCGCTGCGGTATTTCAATGCATGCGGGGCCGATCCTGATGGCGAGCTCGGCGAATGGCATGAGCCGGAGACGCATCTCATTCCAAGAGCGTTGCTCGCGGCCAGCGGGGCGATCTCGCATCTCGGCGTTTTCGGCGACGACTACGACACGGAAGATGGAACCTGCGTCCGCGACTACATCCACGTGACGGATCTGGCACGCGCCCATGTTCTGGCGCTTGAACACCTCGTCAACGGTGGCCGGAACTTCGCAGTCAATCTCGGAACCGGTCATGGCTTGTCGATAAGCGAAATCCTGACGGCCATCGCTCGCGTGACCGGTCGCGAAGTACCGGTTGAAATGCATCCAAGACGGGCCGGCGACCCGCCGGCTCTATATGCTGATTCGACCTTTGCGCGTGAGACGCTGGGCTTCTCGCCGGAATATTCCGACATCGACACCATCATCCGCACAGCGGCTCCCTTTTTTGGCTTGGGGTCACGGGCATGACGGATGTCGCTGACAAAATCACTCTGGATGCGGCTGAACCGGCACAGGTCCCGGTTCTCGAAGGCCGGTACCGCAAGGAATATCTTGTCGGTGCTGCAATCTGGCTGGCAATGCTTGTTTATTTCTGGGCCTGGTGGCTGAAGCCAGAGCATTATATCGGCTTTTGGCGCTTCGCTCTGGTCACGGCCATATTGGCTTGGGTCACACTTCTGCCGGCCTACTTCATTGCAATATTCCATCGCGCGCGCAAACCCAGCGGACCGCTGCAGCTGCCCGCCGGCAGCCGCGTCGCCATGGTCGTAACGAAAGCCCCGTCCGAGCCTTTTTCCGTCGTGGCAACGACCTTGCAAGCCATGCTCGATCAAGCATTTCCGCACGACACGTGGCTTGCCGACGAAGATCCGAGCCCGGAGACGTTGAACTGGTGCCAACAGCGCGGCGTCTTCGTTTCAACGCGCAAGAACAGGCCGGATTATCACCGTACGACCTGGCCGCGCCGCACGCGCTGCAAGGAGGGCAATCTCGCCTTTTTCTACGATCACTACGGCTATGACCGCTACGATTTCGTCGCGCAGCTCGATGCGGACCATGTTCCGGAGCCGGGTTATCTCGTCGAAATGCTGCGCCCCTTTGGCGACCCGGCTGTCGGCTATGTCTCCGCGCCGAGCATCTGCGATCGCAATGCATCGGAAAGCTGGTCTGCACGTGGGCGGCTTTATGCGGAGGCGAGCATGCATGGCTCGCTCCAGGCTGGCTATAACTACGGGCTCGCTCCTCTTTGCATCGGATCGCACTATGCGGTGCGCACCGCCGCCCTCAAGGAAATTGGGGGGCTGGGACCGGAGCTTGCGGAAGACCATTCGACGACGTTGATCATGAATGCACATGGCTGGCGTGGTGTGCATGCGCTTGATGCTATCGCGCATGGCGACGGCCCCCGCACGTTTGCGGATCTCGTCACTCAGGAATTTCAGTGGTCACGCAGCCTTGTCATGCTGCTGCTGCGATATTCGCCGATTTACCTTTCGCGCTTGCCCCTGAGACTGAAGTGCCAGTTTGTGTTCGCTCAGTTGTGGTATCCGCTTTTTGCGCTGTTCATGACCCTGATGTTCGTCATGCCAATTCTGGCACTTGCCTGCCATCAGAACTTTGCTGCCGTGGGCTATCCCGAATTTCTCGCGCATTTTGCGCCGCTCTCTGTCACGCTGACGGTTCTGGCTTATCGTTGGCGGGCCAGCGGTTCATTCCGGCCGTTCGATGCCAAGATTTTGAGCTGGGAGGCCGTGTTTTTCCTCTTTGCACGCTGGCCATGGGCGGTGGCTGGAACGATCGCTGCCGTCCGGGACTGGATGACCGACTCCTATGTCGACTTTCGCATCACGCCCAAAGGCGCGTCTGAAGTGGATCCGCTGCCGTGGCGAGTCTTGATGCCTTACGCTGTCCTGTCACTCGCTTCGGTGGCACCGGTTCTGCTTGTGAACAACGCTGGTGAAACGCGAGGTTTCTATATCTTCGGAATTATCAATTCCGTGCTCTACACCCTTCTGCTGCTGACGATCGTCATCCAGCACGCCCGAGAAAATGTCGTGAGGATTCGAGCAAACACGTATCGGCCGGTTATGGCCGCGAGCCTCCTCTGCCTCATCGCCGCGCCGGGGTTCGCCACCGTCGAACGCGGAACGGAAGGATTGGCGTCTCTGACGTGGGGTGCCGGGCAATTGAGGCTTTATGAAACCACCTACGCAGTGGCTGGCGCAGGCTTTGGAAGGCAAGAGCTCCAAAGGTTCACGTTCAAGCCACATTGGTTGCCCGCCACGTCGAACACTGGGCTTTTGCAAGACGAGCCATCGGATCCGATCTGAGGCCGGAAACGACTAGGCAAACGACATCAATGTTTTGTTGACAGGAGGAAAACCCAATGAGCAACAAGAAAACCAAGGCAGTAACAGTCGCCTTATTTGTAACTTTGGCGACGACGGGAACAATCTTGGCGGCAAGTATACCCCGCGGAATCCCGGCTGGCGCGGCGGTTCAGAACGACCAGATAACTGACAAACGTCCGAAAATCGGTCCGGACTCCGTTACCTTCGGCGCATATGATCCTCACGGTGATTTCACCAACGACCCGAACTCAAAGATCGAGCATATTTTCCTTCCTTGGGAAGATGTCGATCTTTCAACGCTGACGCTCGCCGATGAGTACGCGCAGAAGCGGGGACGGAAGCTTCTGATTACGGTGGAGCCGTGGTCCTGGTCGACAGATTGGCGTTCGACACCCGAGAAACTGCTCGAAGGCATTCTGGCTGGCAGGTATGACAGCAACATGGCTGCCGTCTGCTCGACTGCAGCCACGCTGAAGAGTGATGTCACCATCCGTTGGGCGCAGGAGATGGACGAAACCGAAAACCGGTTCACTTGGTCGCACTGGCAACCCAGCAGTTACGTCGCTGCCTATCGGCGAATGGTAGACGTTTGCCGCAAGCATGACAAATCGGCGAAATATATGTGGTCGCCCAAGGGGGAGCCCGGCCTTGCCGCATTCTATCCCGGGAATGACGTCGTCGACGTCATCGGCCTGTCAGTCTTCGGCCTGCAACAGTTCGACAAGGATCATTTCGGTACAGATCGGACGTTTGCTCAGTTGCTGGCACCCAAATATCGGCTGGTCCAGGGCTTTGCCAAGCCCGTCATGGTGGCCGAGCTGGGCTATGAAGGGGACTCCACATATGTTGGCAACTGGGCTGCGAACGCTGCCAAGCGATATGCCGAATTTCCGAATCTGACGGCCATTGTCTACTTCAATGACAAGGAGCTCTATCCTTGGCCCAAGCCCTATGGTCTCCCCAACTGGCGCGTTGTCAGGGAGGCCACAAATTAAACGGGATACAGCAAACGGCGTCTTCACAAAGTATGACCACGCCGCTGTGACGCGCATGATCCCAGCTTCCGCGACGAGCAGCGATAAGCTGAGCAACCAAGATAGCGGAGGCTACCAGTTGAGCCGGATGGCGACTTTGCCGATGGGACCGCTGGATTGGGCGCGATAGGTCTCGGCGATATCGCCGAGGCCGAATATGTTTGCGAGCACCGGCTCGATCCGCGCCGCATGGATTGCCCGCATCGCGTTGCCGAAATCTTCGACCGATCCGGTGTTGTTACCTTGTATTCGCAAGGCTTTGACGATGACGGGCATCAGATCGAGTTGCAAACTCGTGCCGGTGATGAAGCCAATCGTGAAGATGACGCCGCCATAGCGAGTGGCGGCAATTGATCGGCCAAATGTAGCCGATCCGACTGTATCGAGCACCAGGTCGGCGCCAAGGCCATTCGTCAGACGTAGGACCTCGGCATCCCAGTCCGGTGATGTGCTGTAATTGATCGTTTCGTCTGCCCCAAGCTCTCGCGCCAAAGCAAGTTTGACGTCGGATGAGGAGGTAACGATCACGCGGGCGCCGCGTGCCTTGGCGAGTTGCAGAGCGAAAACGGAAACGCCACCCGTTCCCAGCAATACGATCGTCGAGCCGGGACCGACGTCGGCGCAAACAAGCGCGTTCCAGGCCGTTGTCGCGGCAATCGGCAGTGTCGCGGCCGCTTCGTAGGAGAGATGGTCGGCAAGCTTGACGGCAGAGGCTGCATCGACGGTTGCTATTTCGATCAGAGAACCTGGCAACGAAACGCCGCGGGTCGTAGCGGCTTTTTCCATCGTGCCGCGTCCTGCAAACCATATCGCCTTTGGATGCACGGCGACCCGGTCTCCAACCGCGAGGCCGGTAACGCCGTCCCCGATGGAAATCACTTCGCCGGCACCGTCGGCAACGGGAATGAGCGGATAGTTGATGCCGGGATATTGTCCAAAGACAACCGCCAAATCGATGAAGTTGAGACTTGCGGCCCGCATGCGCACAAGGATTTGCCCGTGACCGGGAGGCAGGGGGTCGGGGACCTCAACTCTCGCGAGATGATCCAGGGAAGGTCCGGTTAGTGAAATCGCGTGCATCAGTTTTCCTTTCGCGAACTCCAATGCCTGCGACTATGATCCCTGCGTCCAGATCATTGAATAACGCGCTATCGCAGTTTATAACTGCAATTTATGCAGCAATTGAACCAGCTACCGGATATCGACGCTTTGATGGCCTTTATCGCCGTTGCCGAGGAGGGATCCTTCAGTGCGGCCTGCCATCGCGTGAACCGCGATGCGACCGTTGTTTCGCGACGCATCCAGAACCTGGAGCAGAGTCTCGGGGTTCGGCTTCTGGAGCGTTCCACGCGCAAGGTTGTCGTTACGGAAGCTGGAGAAGCCTATCTTCAGCGAATTCGTCCTCTGCTGCGGGAGCTGTTGGCGGCGGGCCAGGAAACCGAGCGCTTCTCGGATGGAGAGCCGCAAGGACGGCTGCGTCTTGCCCTGCCGGGAAGCTTCGGGCGCATGTGGCTGATGCCGCTGCTTGTCGAGTTTCTCGATACTCATCCGGGAGTGACGCTCGACGTCGCCTTTTCAAACCGTTTCGTCGACCTGATCGGAGAAGGTTTCGATCTGGCGATACGGCTCGGCGTCCTGCCGGATTCGCGACTGGTGAGCCGTAAGCTGGCGGAGAGAAAGCGCATGATCGTCGCATCCCCCGATTATCTTCGGCGACATGCCCCGCCGACGACACCGCAAGATCTCGCCAGACATGATTGCCTGATTTTCTCCGGGAAGGCGAACCCTTACCTTTGGGAGTTCATGATGCCAGGGGCGGGGCAGCTTTCGGTGCCGATAGCCGGTCCGTTCATCTCGGACGATGCGGAAGCACTGGTCCTTGCGGCAATTGCTGGGCACGGATTGCTCTACGCAACCGATTGGCTTGTTGGCCGCGAACTCGCCGACGGACGCCTCGTTCGCGTCCTTGGCGACTATCCGGTTCCGGACGAAGGCGGCGTCTACGTCGTGCATCCGTCCAAGCAGCACGTTCCCAACAAGACACGCGCCTTTGCCGATTGGATTATCGAACAATTCTCGCGCGGTTTGCCCTGGTCAGAGCGTTAACCATCCGACAATCCGGGGCAATGTACGTGCCGTGCTGCAGGACAGGCGGCGAGAGATCGTAGGCGGTTATCGCTATCTAAAATAAATAGTATTGACTAATTGATTAGTGCGGACTATCGTATCTTCATGATCGAACCAGCCTCCATTACCAATGTCATGCGTGCACTTGCCGATCCGACGCGGCGAGCGGTCTACGAACGGATCGCAAGTTCGGATGAAATAACCGTGGTCGAACTGACCCGGGGGAGCGGCGTGACGCAGGGCGCCATCTCCCAGCACCTCAAATCGCTGAAACAAGCCGGTCTGGTCGCCGAGCGGCCCGAAGGCAGGAATGTCTATTATCGCGCTGAACCGGAAGGTTTGACGCCTCTTGTGGACTGGATGAGCCACTATGGCGTCTTCTGGCGCGAGCGCTTCACCAATCTCAGAACCCTCCTGAAGGAGATCGACCCATGAACCAAGCCGTCAATCCGAACACGCAGGCCATCGTGGCCGAAGAAGTCTTCCCGCACGCGCCGGCGGTGGTCTGGAGAGTCTTGACCAGCGGCGAGCTGATCGGCCGTTGGTTGATGGCACCGAAGGGCTTCGAGCCTGTGGCTGGCTGCCGTTTTACCTATCAAACCACGCCGGCAGGCGAATGGGACGGTACCATTCACTGCGAGGTGCTGGAGGTCGTGCCGAATGAGCGGCTAGCCTATGCGTGGAAGGGCGGCCATGAGAGCAATGACGGCTATGGCTCAAAACTGGAGACGGTGGTCACCTTCACTCTCTCCAAGACCGAGGCAGGCACGCGCCTGCGCCTCGTCCATTCCGGCTTCGTGCTTCCGAAGAACGACATCGCCTACCGCAATATGGGCGAAGGCTGGAAAAAGGTGGTCAAGAACCTCGACATAGTGATCGCCGAAGAGGCGTCTTCGCAAAAGCATTGAAGCAACAGGAGAACGATATGAACAATCTGTATACAGGTGGCTGCGCCTGCGGCGCGATTCATTATGAGATTGCGGGCGAGCCGGCCGTCATGGTTGACTGCCAGTGTCGGCAATGTCAGCGCGACAGCGGCACCGGACATCAATCGCACCTGACTTTTGTTGCGTCGGAGGTAAAGGTCGAGGGAGAAGCATCGCACTGGCAGACCGTCGGTGACGGCGGAACCGTGAAGCGGCGTGGCTTCTGCCCAACATGCGGTTCTTCCGTCTACATGACATTTCCCGACATGCCGGATGTGTTCATCGTCACGCCGGCAAGCCTCGACGACCCAAGCCGCTATAAGCCGCAACTGGTGTCCTGGACCGCAGCCGGGCATGCCTGGGATCATCTCGATCCAGCACTGCCGAAATTCGACAAGATGCCGACGACTTGAAATAGGGCGTTCCCCTGAGTCGATTCCCGTCAATTTTGTTACTCTACGGTTCGTTTCACAGCGATTAGGATGAACCGATGAAACAGTCTAAAGCCGAAATTCTTCGTGAGTATGGGCCCTTTCCGGCGGGCAGTCGTGTGAACGGCATCACCTATGACGGCGAGCATGTCTGGTTCGCGTCCGGAGACAAGCTCAGCGCTTTGGACCCGACAACCGGCGAGGTCGTGGACTCGATCGATGTCGCTTCACATGCCGGAACGGCCTTCGACGGCCGGTATCTCTTCCAGATCGCCGAGGATCGCATCCAGAAGATCGATCCGAAGACCGGCGAGGTGCTCTCGATGATCCCGGCCCCGGGTAACGGCGGCGACTCCGGATTGGCCTGGGCTGAGGGAACGCTCTGGGTGGGGCAGTATCAGGCCCGCAAGATCCATCAGATCGATCCCGAAACGGGGACGATTCTTCGCACCATCGAATCCAGCCGCTTTGTCACCGGCGTCACCTGGGTCGACGGCGAACTCTGGCACGCCAGCTGGGACGGCGAGGAGAGTGATGTGCGGCGGGTGGATCCCGAAACGGAAAAGATCTTGGAGCGTGTCACCATGCCGGCCGGCTTCTTCGTATCCGGGCTTGAGTCCGATGGTGGAGATCAGTTTTTTTGCGGCGGCGGAAACAGCGGCAAGATCCGGGCCATTCGTCGGCCGAAATAAACGCCTTCCGGTGCAAGTCTATGATGATCGGCGTCGCGCAATGCAACGCCGATCATTTGCTCGCGGCCTTGATCAGGCCAAGTTCAATGTGATGCCGTATTCGTTACCTATGAGGGCAACGGCTCGCCGGCTTGTTCCCGGACCATGTACTTGGCGTACCAGTCCGGCCAGTTCTCATCGTATTGACCACCGTTCCGCTTTTCGTGCTCACCATGCGCGGCCGCCGCGCGGCGGAGCGCGCTTGCGAGGTCGCCGGCCGAGGTGAATGTGGTTTCGTTCGCATCTACGCGTCCGGGCAATCGCGTGGTGATCTCCTGGAATAGCCAGCCATTGCCGTCCGGATCGCTGAACGAGGCGAACGAGCGATAGCTGCGTTGCTCGGAATCGGGGCCGCTGACGCGACGCCGTCCAAAGAGGTAGGGTTCGTCCGCGCCCGTATACACGCCGTCGGTGGGATGAAACACCTCGCTGACCGCAATGTCGCGACTAAGCAACTCGTCACGAGCAGCCTTTATATCGGAGACGATCAGGTACAATCCCTGGGCGGAGCCGGGTGCGGCCGCGGTGACGTTCTTGCCGAATATGACCGAGCATCCGGAACCCGGCGGCGTGAACTGGATCACGCGGTAGTCGTCACCCTCGCCGAAGTCGGCGTCGAGCCTCCAGCCCATGTCAGCGTAAAAGCGCTTGGCGCGATCGACGTCCGAGACGGGGATCACGATGACCTCCAGTTTCGTATCGACTGCCTGCGGCCTCGGTATTTCAATTGCTGCTTCGCTGTGCACTTGAGTATTGCTCATTTTTAGCTCCTCAGGTTGGTTGCCTTTATGAGGTCATGTGCGGCGGCCGGGTTCGGATGTCCGGGTCCAGGAAGGAGAACGAGGCGGCAAGCCGCCGTAGATGTGGGCTTCAAATCTCCTGGCGTAGCGGCCGGAACGCGATGCGCAGTTCCGCGCAGAAGAGCTTGCGCTGCTCCCACGCGGCGAGATGGCTATCCTTGTCGAGTTACATGGCGTCTGAATATACTCCTCGGGAAGCAGAATCGCCCATTATTCGTTGTGAGTACCTGTCGGCCACCGCAGTGCGCCCGCTTTTCTGAACAAATTCAGTGTGCTGGGCAGCAAACCAGGGTCCCTCGCCGCGCGACAAAAGCAGGCCTCATGGTCTCTCACTTGCGGATAGTCTTGGATGAGACTATATTTAGCCTCAAGTGGACCGAAGGAGATGAAGATGCTGGCGTTCGAAAATGTTGCCGATGTGCTTGGCCTGCCTGCCAAGGAGACATCAGCTCGTTCGCCGTTCGGGCTAATGTCTCGAATAGAGGGCGGGTTGCCTATCTCTGCCTTGGAGCATGTGTCGAACCTGCTTGCGCCGAATGATAGCCAGTTCAAATACCGCTTTGTTCCGAAAGCGACCTATGAGCGGCGTAAGAGTTCGCATCGCCTGTCGTCGGATGAAGGAATGCGGGTCGCGCGGGTGGCGCGCGTCTGGAATCTCGCCGTTGATGTCTGGCAGACGGCTGATGCTGCACGAGATTTTCTGTTTCGCGCTCATCCGATGCTCGAGGACAGAAGGCCGATTGATGTGGTTATCCAGAATGAGATCGGTGCGGAATTGGTGCTCGATATTCTTGCCAGCCTCAAATACGGCAGCGCTGCGTGACGGCTCAGATTCTTGATCGCACGCTTTCGTCCTTCAGGATCGGTGATCCGACAGGAACATTTCCGATCTTCGATGCTACAGGTTCGACTATCGCGCCGGGACGATGGAACACACCGGGAAGTCCAGTCATTTACAGCAGCGAACATTATTCGACCGCCCTGCTGGAGAAGCTGGTCCATGGCAGTGGCCAGCTGCCTCCGAACCAGCACTATGTGGAAATCACGATTCCACGGGGATTGACCTATGAGGTCTTTTCCCAACCGGCGCTTCCAGGTTGGGATGTCATGCCCGCGACGGTCAGCAAGAGATTCGGCGAGCAATGGTGCCTGGAGAAACGAAGCGCGATCTTGATCGTGCCCAGTGTGATAGCGCGTCTCGACAACAATGTTATCATCAATCCGGCTCACCCCGAATTCCGGGCTATCTCTGCCAGCCTGCATCACCCGGTTTATTGGGACAGGCGATTATTTGGGTAAAGAGCAACTTACGCTTGATCGGCAATGACAAGGCGCCGGTCGGTCGATGTCAATCTCTGTCGACCGCCGCGCGGCATCACCACCGTTTTGCTACGCCTCGCTACAACACATCCGCTGCCAACTGACGTAAAGGTCGAACTGTTGCTCAGCCGATCCGACCAAGGCGGTGATAGAGGTTCGAATATTTGACTGCTTCACGCTTGCCTTCGACCTCTTGCAGATAGTGTGCGATCGCCACCCGTATGAGCTCAAAATCTTCCTGCGAAAAAACGGCACGCGATCGCTGCGGCTGGTTGGGCACTGTTGCCTCATGATATTCGGACATTTTTTTCTCCCATCTTAGAGGTGAGCGGGACGCTATCGCCCGCCCATGTGCTTGTAGTGTGTGGCCGCTTCTTATGCGGCGAACTGATTCATCGTGTTGTGTTTGCCGCCCGCTTTCAGTGCGGCCTCGCCGGAGAAATATTCCTTGTGGTCATCTCCGATATCGGAGCCGGCCATATTCTGGTGCCTTACACAAGCGATACCCTGACGAATCTCCTTGCGCTGGACGTTGGCGACGTAACCGAGCATGCCCTGGTCGCCAAAATAGTCCTTGGCGAGATTGTCGGTCGAAAGAGCCGCGGTGTGATAGGTCGGCAAGGTGATAAGATGGTGGAAGATACCGGCACGCAACGAGGCGTCGCGCTGGAATGTCCGGATGTTCTCATCCGCCTCTATCGCCAGTCGTGTGCCATCATACTCTTCGCTCATGAGCTTCGACCGATCGTAGCCGGAAACGTCCTTGCCGTCGTGCTTCCAGGCATCGAACACCTGCTGGCGGAAGTTCAGTGTCCAGTTGAACGAAGGAGAGTTGTTGTAAACAAGCTTGGCATTCGGGATAACCTGGCGAACGCGGTCGACCATGCCGGCAATCTGCTCGATATGGGGCTTTTCCGTTTCGATCCACAAAAGGTCGGCGCCATTCTGTAGGGCAGTGATGCAATCCAGGACACAGCGGTCGCTGCCCGTGCCCTCGCGGAACTGATAGAGGTTCGAACGCAACCGCTTCGGCCGAAGAACCTTTGAGCCTCTTGTGATCAGAACTTCGCCGTTCTGGTGCTGACTATCGGCGATTTCCTCGCAATCCAGGAATGAATTGTACTGATCGCCGATATCGCCTTCCCGGGCGCTGAAAGCGATCTGTTTCGTCAAACCGGCACCAAGGGAGTCGGTGCGCGCGACGATGATGCCGTCGTCAATGCCGAGTTCGAGAAATGCATAACGACAAGCGCGGATCTTGGCGACGAAGTCTTCATGCGGAACCGTGACCTTACCGTCTTGATGGCCGCACTGCTTTTCATCGGAGACCTGGTTTTCGATCTGCAGAGCACAAGCGCCTGCCTCGATCATCTTTTTTGCGAGCAGATAGGTCGCCTCAGCGTTCCCGAAGCCGGCGTCAATGTCGGCTATGATCGGAATAACATGCGTCTGATAGTTGTCGACCGCCTGTTGCAACTGACGATGACGAACGCTGTCGCCCGTTTCGCGAGCCCGGTCGATATCCCGGAACAACATGCCGAGCTCACGTGCGTCGGCCTGGCGAAGGAAGGTGTAAAGTTCCTCGATCAGAGCCGGAACACTGGTTTTTTCATGCATCGACTGATCGGGAAGCGGCCCGAAGTCCGAGCGGAGAGCTGCAATCATCCAACCCGAGAGGTAGAGATAGCGCCGCTCGGTGGAACCGAAATGCTTCTTCAGCGAAATAACCTTCTGCTGCCCGACAAAGCCATGCCAGCAACCGAGCGACTGCGTATATTTGCTTGGATCCTGATCATAGGCGGCCATATCCCGCCGCATGATCGCTGAAGTATCCCTGGCAATATCCAAGCCAGTGCGAAAACGGTTCTGCAGGCGCATACGGGCGACGGCCTCGGGGGTAATGCCCGTCCACATTTCGTTTGTTTGAATGAGCTTGTCGGCGTCTTCGACTAAGGTCTGATAAGACATTGTTCCTCCACAGGTCATGATGCTGCGACTGCGAAGAGAGCGTAAGCCAATCGGTTCGCGAGGGAAGGCATCGCGGTGTCATGTTGTCAAACTTTACAAGCTGGCTTTGTAATGTTGTAATATTGGACATGGACAAGCACGGCGTTTACCTCGGACCACGTCTGCGGCGGCTACGCCGCGATCTCGGACTCACGCAGGCCGATATGGCGGCGGACCTCGAGATTTCCCCTTCGTACATCGCCCTGATGGAGCGCAATCAGCGGCCGGTGACGGCGGAAACACTGCTGCGCTTGGCAAAAGCTTACAAAGTCGATTTCTCCGATTTCGCGGAACAGACGGGGCCTGACCTGATCGCGCGACTTCAAACAGTCATGCGTGATCCGATCTTTGCGGATATTGACCTGGTGCCCTTGGAAATTGGCGATGTCGTGCATAGTTTTCCTGGCGTTGCCGAAGCCATGCTGCGCCTCTACACCGCTTACAAGGAGGAGCAGTTCGCTCTCGCCGATCGAAGGCAGGAAGGTTTTCGCGAGGGTGTCGGGGCTTCGGGAGACCCGGTCGCCGCCGTGCGCAACTTCCTGTCGGCGCGGCACAATTGTTTTCCAATCTTGGATGTCGCCGCGGAAAAGCTGTCGACGAAGATCGCGGAGGCCGGAGGGCTTCCGGACTATTTCAAGCAGCGTCATCAGCTTCGAGTAAGGCGATTGCCGTCAGAGGTGATGGCCGGCTCTCTCAGGCGGTTGGACTGGCATCGAAAGGACCTATTGCTCGATGAGACGCTGGATGCCGCAAGCCAGAATTTTCAGCTTGCGCAACAGCTCGCCTATCTCGAATTCGACCAGGAGATCGGAACTGCCACGCAGGAGGGCAATTTCGAAACCGAGAGCGCGCGCAGGCTCGCGCATCGGGCCCTTGCGGCCTATTGTGGCGCCGCCATCATCATGCCCTATGCGGCTTTTGCGAAGGCGGTCGAGACGCGCCGCTATGACATCGAGGCGCTGTCGCGTCAGTTCGGCACGAGCTTCGAGCAGACTGCCCATAGGCTGACGACGCTCCAGAAGCCGGGGCATGAGCGAATTCCGTTCTTTTTTATCCGCGTGGATGTCGCCGGCAATGTTTCCAAGAGGCTCAACAGCGGCAACTTCCCGTTTGCCCGCCACGGGGGCGGCTGCCCCCTCTGGAGCGTCCATCAGGTTTTCGCGACGCCTCGCAAGGTCGTAACCCAATGGCTGGAATTGCCGGACGGCCAGCGCTTCTTCTCGATTGCACGCACTGTCAGTTCCGGCGGGGGTGCCTTTGGGGCGCCGCGCGTTGAGCGTGCCGTCGCCCTCGTTTGCGAAGCGCATCACGCCGAACGCCTGATTTACGGCCGCAATCATCCCCAGGCTGGCGCACCCACGCCTATCGGAATCGCCTGCCGGCTCTGCCAGCGCACGACGTGCACTTCGCGCTCCGAGCCGCCCATTGGCCGCCAAATCCTGCCGGACGACTATCGTCGCACTGAGGCACCGTTTGGTTTTTCTGACTCGTAAGGCAGATGAACCCTGCCTCAGGAGAAGACGATTTGTGCCTTCATGGCCCGGCTGCGGTCCGAAGCGATCTCGAAAGCGCCGATCGCGTCGGCAAGCGGCACGGAATGGGTGATCAACAGCCTGACATCGATCAGGCGCTTGCGCATCAATTCGACAGCGGTGCCGAATTCCTCGTGGAAACGGAACGAGCCGCGCAGGTCCAGTTCCTTCGCGGTGATCGCAAGCATCGGCAGCGTCATGTCGCCCCCGATACCCAGTTGCACGATGGTGCCGCGTGGCCTGAGCGCGCCGATCCCGCTGGTAAGCGCCGCGACGGCACCCGAGCATTCATAGAGAATATCGAAAGTTCCTTTGTCGGCCGAATAGGCGGCGAGCGCCTCCGGCTCTTCCTTGGTATTGATGACCCTGTCGGCGCCGGCTTGCTTGGCGACCGAAAGGGTGAAATTCGTCAGATCGGTCGCCACGATTTCCGCGGCGCCGGCACGGCGAGCGGCGAGGGTGGACAAGACGCCGATCGGTCCGCAGCCGGTGACAAGGACCCGTTTGCCCAGCAACTCGCCGGCGCGCCTCGTAGCATGCAGCGTAACGGCAAGCGGTTCAGCCATGGCCGCTTCGCCGGCTGTCAGGCCGTCTGCCGCAACACATTGAATGGCGTCGGCGACGAGCGTTTCTCGGAATGCGCCTTGAATATGCGGGAAGGGCATGGCGCTACCATAGAAGCGCATGTTCAGGCACTGATTGTGCAAGCCCTGCTGGCAGTAACGACACGACCGGCACGGACGGGACGGTGAAACGGCAACGAGTTGGCCGAGCTCAAGCCCTTGAACGCCGGGGCCGAGCGCCGCAACCGTGGCGCTGACTTCGTGGCCCAGGATCATTGGCTGCTGCAATCGGACGGCACCGAAGCCGCCGTGGTTGTAGTAATGAAGATCGCTGCCGCAGATTCCGCCGGTGGCGAGTCTGAGCTTGACCTCTCCCGCACCCGGTTCCTCGTCCGGATAGTCCTCGATCCGCAAGTCCTTGGCGTCGTGAGCGACAATGGCCTTCATGTCTTTCTCCTCAAAGAACAGGCGTCTCTGCCGGTTTCGCCGGATCAGAGATGAATTCCATGTCGGTCGCCCGAGCTTTCGCCTCGATTTCGGAACAGGCGATCTGCATGTCGAAGCCCATCCCGATCTCGACGACCGCTGGCCTTTGCATGGATGCCTCCCTTGACATCGAATGTTATCGATAACTAAGCAAATACCGGTATTTGTCGAGCTGAAAACGGAGGAAACGGTGTCTCTTGACCTCTTCGATCTCAAAGGGCGGCGCGCGCTTGTGACTGGTTCGTCCCAAGGCATCGGTTTCGCTCTTGCGCAAGGACTGGCGGGCGCCGGTGCGGAGCTGGTTCTCAACGGGCGCGATGCCGAAAAGCTTGCCACGGCTGCGGCTAAGCTCGACGGCACGGTTCACGTTCTGCCCTTCGACGTGACGGATCATCAAGCGTCTCGCAACGCCATAGATAAATTCGAAGCCGAGACCGGTGCCATCGACATTCTGGTCAACAACGCCGGGATGCAGTTTCGCACGCCTTTGGAAGATTTCCCTGCCGATGCGTTCGAGCGGCTTCTTCGAACCAATATATCCAGCGTCTTCAACGTCGGCCAGGCTGTGGCACGTCACATGATCAAGCGCGGTGCCGGCAAGATCATCAACATCGCGAGCGTTCAGACAGCGCTGGCGCGGCCCTCGATAGCGCCCTACACGGCAACCAAAGGCGCGGTCGGCAATCTCACCAAGGGCATGGCGACGGACTGGGCGAAATACGGGCTGCAATGCAATGCCATCGCGCCGGGCTATTTCGACACGCCATTGAACGCGGCGCTGGTCGCCGATGCCGATTTCTCGGCATGGCTGGAAAAGCGCACGCCAGCCGGGCGGTGGGGACGCGTTGAAGAACTGATCGGAGCCTGCGTCTTCCTGGCTTCCGACGCATCCTCTTTCGTCAACGGGCATGTGCTCTATGTCGACGGCGGCATCACGGCGTCGCTCTGAAGCGAGGCAGCCGTGACGGTAAGGTGTCGGCTGCCATCTTTGACACCTCCATCGCACGCATGCAGATATTCGCAAGCAAGAGGCCTAGCGCCGGCACCCCTTGCGACGCTTAGCCCGTGAGCCGTGGCGAGCGAATGACCTTGAGAAACAGCGCATTCATCGCATCGACAATACCCTGCGTCGGACTTACCTCAAAATATAGGCCGGGAGAGGCGCAGCTTTGGAGACGCGTGGAAATCTGCGACTGAAATGGCGCTATCCACATATTGTACCAGCCGTTTTTCGGCAGCGGCAGATAAGTCGTGTAGAGAATGGCGATCTTTATGTTTTGGTTCTTCAGGGGTTGGCAGAAAGATGTGTCGATCGGTTCTTGGCAGCGGCCGCCGCTTGTCGTTGTCTCCGTGCACGTGCTTGGCTTGTGGCTGTCGCCAACCCCATCGGTCACGAAGAAAAGCACTTTTGAGCGATCGGTATTGGTCGTGCCGCCGCCGCCCGTGCCCATCACCGTCTTCAGTTGCGACAGCATCGTGTCGAAGCTCGTCAGCTGGTCGTTAAAGTAATTTTGGTAGGGAGTGGTCATCAGGTCCACCGAACTGGTGGAATTTCTCACTTGCGTCATGTCGGCCGATAGATCGGATACCGTTGTTAGCCCTGCCTTTTCGGCCTGGCTTCCAAAGGTGTAAACGGCCATGCGATATTGGTCGGGACTCGAGCGGTTGGTGGTGGCAGTTTCTGTCAGCTTCTGGGTGGCCTGACGCACGACGTCGATGCGCATGTTTACGCCGAGCTTCTTTGCCAAGTTGTAGTAGTTGTTCGTCGTATCCAGATTGTGGCATGCAAACGCGCAGCTATCGCTCGTATTGTTTTCCATGGTCGTGATGTCGGTCGAAGTGGCTCCGACCCCCATGGAAGGCGAATTGTCGAGAAGCATATAAAAATCGATGAAATTTGCCGTCTGGTACTGCGCGGTGGCGGAGCCGGCGACCGGTATGGACGTCTTCCCCAAAATTTGCAGAAGCGAGGTCGGTACCGTGGCGTTGAAAGTCACCTTGGACGTAACCACGTTCGCGGCTTTCGTTACCGCGACGTTGACGTTGACCGGCATGGTTCGAAGGTCCGCGGATGCCTGGCCGAAGAACAGTTTTCGCGCGTCATCCTGACCAACGGTAACGGTCCCGTCACCGGACATGGCCATAGCCGCGGCAACCGCGGGCGAGGAATTTGCGACTGCTCCGATCGCTGCGGCATCGGCTGCGTTGTAAAGCTCTGTCCTGACCAACAGCGCATTTGTAACATCCAGTGCCAGACCGGCCGTTGCCACGAGAGGAACGGCAAGCAAGACCGTGATCCCGCCAAAATTTCCCGATCTATCGACGATCAGTCGCCGGGAAATTTCGTATAATTTGCTGAACGGCTGTCTGCGGATTTTCTTCGTCATGCGGCGCTTTCACCGTAAAAGTTTGCCCCCTCGCGCATCACCTGAAGCGCGGGTGTGGGCCTGTAAAACTTTGGCAACAGAAATCGCTAGGAGAGCATCAAGAAATCTCTATAAGTATATATACTGTAGTTTGCGAAGTTGTGCTTTGCTTGAAAGCTCTATCTTAGATTGTTGTCTTCAAAATTACGTTTATTTTGGTGTTTCATTGATAATAATTACTTAAAGCATAACCAGGTGATCCGGATTTGCGAATTAATACTCGCAAAACGGATATGGAATACGCTTTTTGGATAGAAATGGACTTCGAGTGGTGATTTGCGGTCTGCCTCTCATGTGGTTTGGGTGACCCTTGAGAGCGTTCTGGGGGACTGCCTGTTTGGGGAAATTGATGAAGTACGCCGGTCTTTCCGTTTTCAAGATCATGAATGCCGATGCCGATGAAATGACGGAGCACTATGCGAAGACCTTATCGCCGGTGAAGGTGGAGCCCCTTCAGCGACGCTCTCTGATTTCGGTGGAAGACCGGCATTATGCCGTTGAACGCTGCGGCGTCTGGAATGGAAGATGCCATTCGGGGATGAGGGTCACGCTCTCGGGCGGGCCAGATGCCTATGCTCTCTACCTTCCGTCCTCAGGCGTGATGGCAATAGAGACGGGTCGAAAACAACTCGTATCGGAGCCGGCAGTTGGCCTCTTGGGTGATATGTCGTGCTTCGATAAGCTGGTTCTTCATGAGGACCGCAGCCACATCGGCATCGCGTTCGAAAAATCCGCGATGATCCGGCAATTAAGTGAACTGCTGGATGCGCCTGTTGCTGATGGTATCGAGTTTGCTGACACGGTTAATCTGGGAACTGTAAAAGGTTCGCGGATAGCGGCACTCGGAAATCTTATCTGGAGTTGCCTGGATGTTGATGAGGTGCATCAGGCCTCTTCGGCGTTTATCGAACGCCTGTTGCAGGCGATGATGACCCTGCTGCTGGAAACCGTGCCAAATAATTATTCGGCGCGGCTGACAAAACCGATTTCTCCGGCGATACCAAAGCGCTTGAAGAGAGCAATCGAATATATGCATGCCAATGTTTCGTCTCCGATGGGTATCGCTGATATCGCTGAGGCGGCTGGCACAAGCGTGCGGGCATTGCAGGCAGCTTTTCAGCAATTCAAGGACACCACGCCTCTAAATTATCTGCGGGCAATCCGCTTGGAAGGTGTGCGCAAAGCGCTGACAGATCCTGCCACCTCCCTGTCGGTTTCCGAGGTCGCGCGGAGTTGGGGGTTCTCCCATATGGGACGTTTTGCAGCGCTCTATCACCAATCCTTTGGTGAAATGCCATCCAACGCAGCGAAACTGCGCCGGGGCGGGGGCAAGTAAAACTTCGACGGTAACATTGCTGACGGCACTCTCTGAACAAGTGAACGATACCATCACAGCTAGCAAGCGGTCATCGAAAAGGTCGGCAAAACTCAAGGACACCAGAAGTCGTCCGCCGTTGCCTGTCGGGTAACGAGGAATGTTCGCATAGCGCGAACGTTATCCCGAATACGCAGGAAAACGGAGCGCCCGCTCATGGTGTGCTTCAATCTCATTGAAGTGCGACACGCAGCACGGCACTCATGGGCAGTGGGACCTGCAGCCATGACGTAAGCAGGTCCCGGAGCAGGCCCAATCCCCGTCCATCGAGTCCCCAGGTTCGATGGACGGTTTTTGTGTCCATTCAGGGCACCAAGACACTGTCAGGCAGAACGAGGGAATCGTGCAAAAGGGAACAAGTAAGAAGGACCCGAGCCCGATAGATATCGAGGTCGGGCGACGCATTCGAATACGGCGTCGCATATTGGGCATGAGTCAAACGAGGCTCGCAGAAGGCCTGAATGTTACGTTTCAGCAAGTACAGAAATATGAAAAAGGTACAAACCGGGTCGGAGCCAGCCGGCTGCAACGCGTTGCAAACTGTCTCGACGTGCCGGTTTCATTTTTCTTCGAGGGCGTCTCTGCGGCGCCGGAGAATAGTGGGGAAGAAATTTTCGCTGCCGGGAATGGCCTAGCCGGCTTCCTCGCCTCAGGGGAGGGCGTCGAACTAAATCGCGCGTTCGCCAAGATCAAAGACACGCGGACGCGGCTTAAGATCATAAGTCTGGTTAAGTCGCTGGTACCGATTGAAGAGCGGGGCTAGTCAACGGTACCAAAGACCAAGACGAAATATGGCAAGCCGCCAGGCGATTGAGCTCGTCCGCTATCTTTGCGGGCGAGCCTCGGCAGGGGAGAGCAGGGCAGGCGCTTTCAGCTTCAGCTGTCGAAGCCGCGCAACTGATTGAGATCGGCGATCAAACTGGGTCCCACCGGTTCCCACCCAAGCTTCCTCCGCGTTTGCTCGCTGGAAGCGGGCATGTCGTGCCCGGCAAACATTGCGAGCCAACCGAAATAAGCCTGGGTCTCTTCCGGGCCGATGGATTTGACCGGCAGCTTCAAGCGTCCAGCAATGGCTTGCGCAATATCACGCACCGGCACACCTTCTTCCTCGACCGCGTGATATTTTGCGTTCGGCTCAGCCTTTTCGATGGCCAACCGGTAGAGGCGGGCTACATCCAGAACGTACGCCGCCGGCCAGCGATTGAGTCCGTCTCCAACATAGGCACACACGCCCTTCTCGCGATACATCTCGATCAAGGGGGTGATCAGACCTTGCTTGACCGGGTCGTGAACCTGCGGAAGTCGCACCACCGAGACATTGACCCCGCTTGCGGCGACAGATGCGGCCTCCTCCTCAGAGGCCGCGCGAGGATGTACGTCGGAACCGACGGTCGCGTTGCCTTCCTTGGCCGGCTGACCGGGTACGGTGTTGGCTATCGGGGTCCCGGACGTAATGATCAGTGGCCGGTCGGAGCCCGCGAGAACCGAGCCGATTGCCTTGATCACACGGCGATCGTCCTCGCAGTTCGCCACGAATCTCGAGAAGTCGTGGTTGAAGGCCAGATGGATGACGCCGTCCGCGCGAGCAGCTCCCTCCTTAAGGCTGTCCAGGTCCTCCAGCGATCCGTGAAGAACCTCGGCACCAGCGGCAGCAAGGGCCGCCGCTTTCTCGTGTGAGCGCGTAAGGCCGAGCACCTGATGGCCGGCCAAAATCAGGTCTTTTACGACGGCCGAGCCGATGAAACCGGTCGCGCCGGTGACAAATACACGCATCAATATAGTCTCCTGTGGTTTCGTTGGAGACAGATGTGTACCGATGCGCTATCCTGGTAAAGTAGTGAGTTTATCGTAGTATAATGGCTAACAGGATGGACAAACACGTCACGAGCGAGAATCTGCTTGGCATTTATCTGAGGGACCGGCGCGGAAAGCTTGATCCGGCTGCCTTCGGCTTTTCTCCGGCGCGGCGCCGCACCGCTGGCCTGCGCCGCGAGGAGGTGGCGCAACGCGCCAATATCAGTCCGACCTGGTACACATGGCTTGAGCAGGGGCGCGGCGGGGCGCCTTCGGCCGATGTGCTCGACCGGATCGCGCGTGCCCTCATGCTGACGGATATCGAGCGCGAGCATCTCTTCCTGCTTGGCCTCGGTCATCCACCTGAGGTGCGCTACAGGAAAGATGATGGCGTCACGCCGCGGTTGCAGCGCGTGCTCGATGCCTTGGAGCCGACCCCCGCCCTCATCAGGACGGCGATATGGGACGTTGTCGCCTGGAATCGCGCCGTGGCCGTGATGTCGATGGACTATGGATCGCTACCGCCGGAACAGCGCAACATCCTGCGCTTCATCTTCCTCGATCCGCGCGCCCGCGCAGCGCAATATGACTGGGAAAGCGTGGCGCGCTTCGTCGTGGGCGCGTTCAAGATAGATGCGGCGCGTGCAGGGGCCGCGGCGGAAGTGGAGCCGCTCGTCGCTCAACTCTGCCAATTGAGCCCTGAGTTCAAAGTGATGTGGCGCGACAACGACATCCGCAGCCATGGCGAGACCGTCAAGCACATTAAGCATCCGGTTCTAGGCCCGCTCGCGTTTGAATATTCAGCGTTTGCGGTCGATGGCCGCCCCGATCTCAGCATGGTGATCTACAATCCGGTGACGTCAGCGGATCTCGACAGGATCAGATCTCTCATTGAGTGATGATTTTCGGAAGACCCGGCGTAGCGTGCGTTGAGCGCCCAGCTGCCCCCAAAAGAGCAAGGCTTCGGTTGCGTCTGGGCGCGATCCTCACGACCGGCACACAAGGCCTTTCGGATTTCACTTTTTTTGAGTGAAGACGCCGAGATTGACGAGTTGCACGCGCCTGTTGGCTGCGGCTTCTGTGTTGGAGCCTGGGATCGGGAAGGCCTCGCCGACACCGACGGCATAGAGCCGTTGCGGATCGACGGCGAAGGTGGTTCCCAGCGCTTCCTTGATGGCTGCGGCACGCTGATCGCTGAGCTCGAGATTGTGTTTCGCGTCGCCGGTCGAGCTGGAATGGCCGATCACCAGAAACTTGTAGGCCCAAAGGTTGGGATGGTGCAGGGCGTCGGCGATCAATCCGAGGGTGCGATAGGATTCCGGCTCGATGGCGACCGAGTCATTTTCGAAATTGATCTCGACGACCATCTGCGGCAGCTGGCCGATCCTGCTCCAATTGGGCAGCGCCGACATCGGCTGGCCCGCCCCTTTCATCGCCTCCTGGCGCAACAGTTCGACATCGACGGCTTGGGCGTTCGCCTTGAGTTTGCCCAGCCCCGAAATGATCCGTTGTTGCGATACCTGCTGGGCGAAGGCGAGGCTTGCCGGCACCATGGAGACGGCAAGGAGAACTGCGAGTGTCTTGAAGGAACGCGCGATCATGGTCTTACCTCCAGCCTGCATCGGTGATTGCCTGGCTGCACTTGTCGGTGGTCAGCTTGTTCTTGACGAGGCAGGCGAGAATATTGCCGTCGCCCTTGATGCCTCTGCAGCGCTGGGCAATGTCGAACCTGCAGACGTCGCTATAGGCCGCCTGCGCCTGCTCGCGCAGGCTGATCGACTGGACGACGCTGGCGACCGAGGCCTTGCAGGTCGGCGACACCTTCGCGGCGTTCTGCTGGAGACAGTCGGCGATGCGGCCGCCACCGAGGTTCAGACCCCTGCAGAATTTGTGGATGTCGGAACCGCAGTCGCCCGCCAGTTTCGTGATCGCATCCGCATAGCTCATGGTCTGGGCCTGCACGAGCCCGCCATGCACAATGCAGGCAAGCGCAACCGCCGCGAAAAGAGTGCTTCTCCTCGACATTCTTGTCCCCCATGGAGATTTCAACGCCGGGATCGGCGTGCCGGCAAAACCTGCCCGAAAGCTAACGCACACGGAAGTATGTTACGGTAATGCCGGCCGAGCTGCCGTAAGATACGCATGACCATCGATGCACCAGGATGCGGCAACGGGGCAAACCTGCAGCCTTCTGCACATTCGAGACAAGCGCGGTTGGGAAGGCCGGGGGGTATCGGTGCGGCAGTCGTCGCAAAGGATAGCCGATATACCGACCGCGGCCACCTATTCCGCTCGTAGCCCGCTTTCCTCCATCCCATCAGAGGGCGCTGTAGGAGCTGCGCGTATCGCGGAGCTTGCGATTAGCCATCGCTAGTCTCCCTTTTGCCGGAAGATCACGCCGCGCCACGTTTGTCAGCATCTTCAGGGCTCGATGGCCCAGGGCCGATTTTTTCTTCACTGCTCAGGATGAGACTGGCTGCGCCGATCAGACCCGCATGACGCCCGAGTTGCGCGGGAACGATCGGCACATCACGATAGGCCGGCATGGCGCGATCGTGAATGGTCGTCGTCATGGCCTCCTGCAGGAGGTCGAAGCCATGTGATATGCCGCCGCCCATCACCAGTATGTCCGGGGAATAGAGGTGGAGCAGATTGGTAAAGCCGATCCCCAGCCATCGCGCCTCGGCTTGAAGCAGTTCGAGGGCTTGGACATCGCCCTTTCGCGCGGCTTCGACGACGTGCCGTCCGGTCACATCCGCGTCCGCAGAGAGTTGGCGCAGCGCCGACCCATCGAACTGCTGGGTGCGTGCCGTTGCCCGTCTGCCAAGAGCCGTCCCTGAGGCGACCGCTTCGAAACAGCCGATCGCGCCGCAGAAGCACCGCTCCCCTTCGCTTGTGATCGTCATGTGACCGATTTCCGCGGCCAGGCCCCGTCTGCCATGCAAGATCCGTCCATCGGCAATCACGCCGCCGCCGATACCGGTCGATACGGTGACGAAGACCATCGACCTCGCGCCGCGCCCGGCGCCATATCGCCATTCGCCAAGTGCCGCCGCATTGGCGTCGTTTTCGAGCCGCACCGGTAACTGGAAACGGCTGGAGAGAATGTCAGCCAGCGGAACTTCATACCATCCGGCCAAGGTCGGCGGCGCAATAACGATGCCGGCTTCGGGATCGAGGGGGCCGGGCGCGCCGATCCCGATTCCGACAGGAGAAAGATCGGGTGTTTGCGCCAGCACCGTAGACGCCAACAATTCGATCTGTTGGACCACGGCAGCTGGCCCTCCGGCGGCATGCGTCGGGACGACCGAGAAAGACAGAAGGCTCCCCTTGTCGCTCACCAGCGCGGCGCGAAGCTCCGTTCCACCGAGATCGAATGCAAGGGCAACCTTTTTCACGAAACCCGACTCTCCAATCCGTGCAGCCAGGCGATCCGCTCACCCAGGTTCTTGTCACCGAATGCGAGCGAACCAAGAACGACCGTTTGTGCTCCGGCTTGCCGTAGAAGCGGCACGGTCTGTTCGCGAATGCCGCCATCGGCGGCCAAGATGACTTGATCTTCGCGACCGAACTGCTTCAGTAGGGAGCGCATCTCGATCAGCCGGTCGCAGGCCTTTTCGGAAAGGCTTTGCCCTTTGACGCCGATCGAGGTGCCAAGCAAAGTCACGAAGGCGACGTGGTCGATGAATGGCCGGACGGCTAAATTGGGGGTCTCCAATCGCAGGACGACACCGGCTTCTGCGCCCAGCTTCTTTGCCAGCGCAATGGCGCGTAAACCGGCTTCGCCGTTTTCGGCGTGAACACTAATAAGATCGGCACCCGCCTCGATGAATTGGCGCGTCTGTTCCTCGACGATTTCGGCCTCGACCATCAGATGAACGTGAATCGGCCTAGCGGTTGCCTTGGCGATGCGCGCGACGAAATCCGGAAAAAACAGGAAGCCCGGGGTAAAGCGTGCATCGGCGACGTCGATATGATGCAGGTCGGCATAGGGCTCTATGCGTCTGAGATCGGCCTCCATGTTGGCGAGATCGGCCGACCACAGCGAGAATTCGCCCAGCAGCCGGTCGCGGGGGAGTGCAGCGATGGCTGCCGGGCCTGAAAGAGTCTTGAGGGTCATGATGGGATGAGGCTCCGGATGGTCTTGGATGCGAGGAAAGTGGCGATGGCGTCTTGGACTTCGGCGAAATGCCGTGCCTTGTCGGCCGCCTTGGGAGTGACTTCGACAAAGCACGCGTCGGGAGTGGTGTCGGCGAGAGTCCGTGCGTGCGCAAGCGGATGGATAGCGTCCTGTTCGTTACCGATGACAAGGGTAGGGACGGTGAGGGCGGCAGCCACTGTTTGAGTCAAGCCCGTACCGTCGGCCGCGATATCGGCCAGCACGGATGCGAAAGCAACGGCATTCGGTCGGTCGAAATAGCCGAGCAGGGAGGCAAAATTATCGGGCGCGTTCGCGCATATCTGCATGCCGATCTCTGAACTGGCGAAGCGCTCCTTGGCTTCTCCGATCGAATACGAGCGGAGTAAGGCCGCGACAGCGCGAACCGGCTCCAGATTGTCCGGTGCGGCGGTAAAGGTCCAGGCGGGACGGACAAGAACGAGGGCTGCGACGCGGTCCGGGTAATGGTGAGCGAGATACAAGGCAATTGCAGCCCCCATGGAAATACCGCCGACGACAAAGCGATCAAATCCGCGATCTGTCGCTGCGGCCAGCACGTCCTCGGCAAACATTCGAAGTGAAAAGGGCCTGATGTCGCCAAGCGATGACGCGCCATGTCCGCGGCATTCGACCGTGATTCGTCGCGCCGCGCTGACCGTTGGAAAAGTTTGCGCAACCTGCGCCTCATCTCCGCCTAAGCCGTGCTGGAAGAGGACAGGCAGCCCTTGCCCGCTGTCGAAAACGGCAAGGCTCGCATCGCCGCGCATGAAACGCGTTGCTGCCCTCATCAGACCAATTCCTTGAGAAAGGCCGCGACGCGCGGTGCCTCCGCTGCCGAAAGGCCGTGGGTGACGAGCGGACCGTCGAAACCTACGGACCGCAGCCGGGCAATAAAATCAGGGAAATCCACCACGCCCAGGCCGGCGGTCGCAAAACGTCCGTCGGCATAACGATCCTTGGCGTGTGCCATGGCGATATGCCCGGCCGCCGTCTCCACTGCTCGCTCGACAATGGCGCGCGCTTCCGTAGGCGTGGCGCTTTCGAAGAGATTGGCAGGGTCGAGGACTATGCGCAGCCTTTTCGATCTCATCTCGGCGATCAACCGCTCGGCGTCCGCAGCCGATGTCACGATATTCGCCTGTTCGGGCTCGATGCCGAGATCGACGCCATGGTCCTCGGCCAGTGCTAGCGCTTTCGACATTTCGGTCGCCATGTCGGCCCAGGCCGCGGGATCGGTGTTGTCCGGATGATGTGCCCACTGATCGGTGGGATGACGCGTGCCGGTGCAGAGTGTGACGAGCGGAATGGAAAGTGCTGCCGCCGTCTCGATGACAACCGCGAGCTGGGTGAGGCCTTTTTGACGTACCGACGGGTCGGGGTGGGCCATGTTGTAGGTGCCGGACAAGGCGGCGAGCGTAACGCCCGTCGCTTGCGCTGCCGCCCGGGTCGCCGATACCGAAGGCTCCGGCACAGCGTCTGGCATCGAGGGCAGGCCGCAGCAGGCGAGATTGAACTGCGTGCCGGCATAGCCGCTGTCGCGCACCGCGGAGAGGACGCTTAGGGGATCCGTCCCGGGAAAGGTCTTGGCGAAGATCCCGACCTGCATCAGACGGCTCCTGTCACGGCCGCGAGTTCGACACGCTCGCCGGTCTCCACCGATCGTGCGATCGCCACCATCGCCCGGATGGAGGCGATACCGTCTTCGACATTGGCGCCGCGCATCGGTGCACCCTTGAGCGCCGTATCGGCCAGGCCTTCAAGCTGCCTGCGGAAGAAATGCCCGTCCGCGCCGAGCGGATTCCTGCTGGTCGCATCTTTCTCGTGAAAGATCTCGACTTCGCTGGAGCGGAAGTACCAGGGATTGAAGGTCTTAGCGAGCACGGAACCGTTTTCGCCGTAGAGCTGGAAACCTTCGTGCCAATCCATGCGGACCGCGACCGTGAGGTCGAGATGGCCGAGGACGCCATTGGCGAATTCGGTTTCCACGAACCAGCAATAAGCGCCGGCCCGCTCCAGCAGGCGGGCGCGCACGGCGACGATATCGCCGCAGAAGAAGCGGGCGGTATCGACCAGATGGGAGCCATGCGCCAGCATGAAATACTGTCTGAGATCGGCTTTCGGATTACCGGCCGGCTTGCGGGCAAGTTTGCTTGTGATGGGAAGCGGCTGCACCGCATCGGTGTTGGTATAGCGATGGGTGGAATCGCAATACCATGCTTTCAGCGCGAAGATCTGGCCGATATCGTTGTGAACGAAGTCACGCGCAGCCTGAAGTGCGGGATCAAAACGCTTCATGTGCCCGACCTGCAGGATCTTGCCCGAGAGCCTGACGGCATCGGCGAGCTGTTGTCCTTCCTCGACCGAAACACCGATCGGCTTTTCGCAGAGCACGTGCTTGCCGGCTTCGAGCGCCTTGATGGACATCGGCACATGATAGGCGTCGGACGTTGCAACGATGACCGCTTCCAGATCGGGGTCGGACAGCATGGCATCATAGTCGCTGAACATCTTCTGCGGCTCATAGGTCGCGCCCATACGCGCCAGCAGATCGGGTGCGGCGTCACAGATCGCATAGAGATCCGCATTCCTGGCCTTCACGCAGGATTCCAGATGCGCAAACTGGGCAATCGGGCCGCAGCCCAGAACACCGACGCGAAGACGACGATTTTCCTTCTCGATCATGATTTTATTCCTTACGCGCCGTAGCTGCGCATCGTTTCGCGGTTGGCCTTTATGGCTGCGGCCGGATCAGCCGCGGCCGTCTCGGATTCCTCTTCCAGCACCAGCCATCCGTTGAAGCGTGGCGCCTGTGAAACGAGATCGATCACCGCCGGTGTATCGAGAACACCTTTGCCGAGCATCGCCCACTGGTCGTTCGCATCGACATCCTTGAGGTGCAGATAGCGAATGCGATCCTGGTAGGTGCGCATCGTATCCAGAATGTCCTCATGTCCGCGCAGAATATGGCCGGTGTCGGGAACCCAGCCGATCAGTGCGGGATCGAGCAATGCGAAGATCCGATCGTAGTCGGCCCGATTGAACAGCAGGGTATTGTGGTGCGAACTCGGATGGACTGCAACATCGACACCGGATGCCTTGCCGAGCGCACCGGCGCGATTGTAGAACTCGGCGGCGATGGCAAACTTATCTTCGCGCGATCCTTCCGAGACGATTGTCGCTGAGCCGATCGAGACGAGCGCGCCCGGAAATTGCGCGGCATGGTCGATCCACCTCTGTGCCGTGGCCAGATCCTTTTCCATTGCATCGGCAACAGTGAAGCCGCTTTTGGAGCCGAAGGCGAAAGAGACGAGCTGCAACTCCCTATCCGCTAGAGCCTTGGCGAATTCGCCGGGTTTTGTCGCGTAGTGGCCGATCATCGTGTCGGTAATTTCGATGCCCGAATAACCGCCGGCGGAAATCGCTGCGAGCAGGTCATCGGGCATTCCGGTCCAGGCTTCGCCAAGCATCTCCCATGTGAACGTCTGGCAGCCAACCTTCAAATCCCTAATCATGTCATTATTCCTTGATTCCGCCCTGTGTCAGGCCTTCGATGATGTGGCGTTGGAAAAAGAGGACCAAAACAATCAGCGGCACGGTCACGACCGCCGATGCTGCAGCGATGTCCCCCCAAGGCACGTAATATTGATTGGTGAAATTGGCGATGCCCACCGGAATCGTCTGGCTGTCTCTGTCGGATGTGAATGCCAGTGCGAACAGAAATTCGTTCCAGGCAGTGATGAAGGCAAGCAAACCCGTGGTTACGAGGCTCGGAAGCGACATCGGCAGGATGATATGCCAGAGCAGCCCGATCACGCCCACGCCATCGATGCGCGCGGCTTCGTCGATCTCCCGCGGCAGCGTTTCAAAATAGCCGAACAGAACCCAGGTCACGAGTGGAAGCCCGAGCGCCAGATAGGTGATGATCAACGCCCTGTAGGTATCCAGAAGTCCCAGGTCGGAGGCGATCAGATAAAGCGGTCCGACGAGCGCGATCTGCGGAAACATCGAAACCGACAGGATAACCATCAGGATGCCAAATCGCCCCTTTACATCGAGACGCGACAGGGCAAAGGCGGCTAAAGAGCCAACGATCAGACAGAGAGCTGTGGTGGCGAGCGATACGACCAGCGAGTTCAGCACATAGTGGTGCAGGCCCTTTTCGACGAAGGCATTGTAATAATGCTCCAGCGTGAACGGGTCCGGGATGAGCGAGGGCGTGCCTTCCGTCAGCGCTTTGTCGTGCTGGAACGAGGTTGAAAACTGCCACAGGAACGGGCCGGCGGACCAGATGAGAATGAGAAGCGCGCCAAAGTAGATCATGATGCTTTGAAAAGCGGAGCGCTCGTTCATGTCGTCTTCCTTAGCTGTCTGACGAGGAAGAGACAGAACACCAGGGCGATCACCCCTTCGGTCATGAACATCGCTGTCGATACGGCTGAGCCGTAGCCGAACTGCAAAGTCGAAAAGAGAATTTTGTAGGATAGCGTCGAAAGGGTTTCCGTGGAATCGGCCGGACCGCCGCCCGTCAGTACGTAGACCAGATCGAAGACGCGAAACGCGTCCAGCGCCCGAAAAAGGCCGGCGATAAGCAAGGTCGGAAGCAATAGAGGCAGGCGGATATTCCAGAAGATTGTCCATGCCCTGGCACCATCCACGCGGGCCGCCTCGATCAACGATTTCGGAACGGTCTGAAGACCCGTCAGCAACAGCAAGGCCATGAACGGCGTCGTTTTCCAGACATCGGCGAGAATGATCGTCGTCAGCGCGGTTTCGGGCGCGCCGTACCAGTTTACATTCTGATCGATCAGTCCCGCGTGAAGCAGGATGAAATTGATGATCCCATGCTGCCCGTCGAACAGCCACCCGAACATTTTTGACGTGACGACTGTCGGCATCGCCCAGGGAACAAGCATCGCCGCGCGGACGATCCCGCGGCCGCTGAAAGCCTCACAAAGGATCAGTGCCATGACCAGACCGATCAGGGTCTCGAGCCCGGTCGATGCGGTGGTGAACCAGATCGTATGCCACCATGCATTCCAGAATGACGGATCCGCCGACAATTGCAGATAATTGGCAATGCCGACGAAATCATTGTCCTGCGTGATCAAGGAACGATTGGTGAAGGAGAGATAGACGCCATTGACGATCGGATAGAAGGAGACCGATCCTAGCGACATGAAGGCCGGCAACAGCAAGAGCCAGGGCCAGAGGGCGCTGGGAAGCGCCCTCGTTGATTTTTGTGTTCGGCCGTTGGCGGGGGCCGTCACTGCGGTAGCCATATCAGGCAACGATCTTGTTGATCTGTTCGGCAGTAGCCTTCAGTTCTGCTTGGACGTTGCCACTGACCAACGCCTTGGAAATGCCGGACTGCAGAGCCAGCGTCACCTTGGCATATTGCGGTGTAATTGGTCGGGGTGTGGCACCCGTAAAGACGTTTTGAAGACTTGCCATGAACGGCTGCTCGGCTTTTAGTTTCGCATCCTGGAAGATCGCGGGCCGCGACGGCGCGAGACCGAAATTCAGGGCGAGACGGGTTTGCGTTTCCGAAGACGACATCCAGGTCAGGAACTCGATCGCTGCTTCCCGCTTCTTGGAATTGGCGTTGACGCCAAGCTGATAACCGCCGAGGCAGGCGGCGCTTTTCCCGCCGGCAAAATGCGGCAGCGGCGCAACGGCGACCTTGTCGACGACGTGCGAGGCTTTCGGGTCCTGCGCGATCGGATAGACATAGGACCAGTTGCGCATGAACATCGCTTCGCCCGAGGTAAAGGGCTGACGGGAAGGCTCTTCATCCCAGGAGAGAACGTTCTGCGGGCTGATCTTCCTCTTGTTGATCGTGTCGTATAGGAACTGTATCGCTTCGACCGCCGCCTTCTCGCCGATGATCGAGGATTTGCCGTCGTGCGCCAGAATGGAGCCGCCGTTCGAGGTGATGACTTCCACGGCATCGCAGATCAGAACCTCGGCCTGCTTGCCTTGCCAGAGATAGCCGAACTTGGCATCGCCGGCCTTTTGGGCCGCAGCAGCCATGGTCGCCATGTCGTCCCATGTGTCCGGAACCTTGCCGCCATGCTTCTCAACGAGATCCTTGCGATAGTAGAACATGCCGGAATCGACGAACCACGGAAGCGCGGTCAGCTTTTCATCGTAGGTGCAGGCGGCGACGGTTCCGGGAAAATAATCGCTGCGTTTTTCCTTCGGAAAATACTCGTCCAAGGGCAATGCCCAGCCCGCCGCTGCAAAGCCGGCGATCCAAATCACGTCCTGGCTGAAGACGTCAGGCGTTCCGTTACGGCGGGCCAGCTGTTGGATCAGGCCCTGATAGACCTCTGTCGACGAACTCGGCGGCGGGAGCTCGATGAATTTGACCATGATGCGGTCTTGCGACTCGTTATAGGCTTTGACGAGATCACCGATACCTTCCTTTCCGAAGAAACTTGCGCTGGCAAAGCTGATCTCCGTGCGATCGGCGGCGCGTGCAGTGCGGATGCCAAGTCCCGATGCGACACCGAGAGTAGCCGCACCGATAGCGGCGCCCGCAGCGCCGAGCAGCAATTGGCGGCGGTCGAGCATTGCGGAAAATCCGGTCGCGTTCGAACCGGCTGACGCATTCTTGAAATCAGGCATGGTTTCCCTCCCAGGAAAGACTGGCGACCTCCACAATCTCCGTGCCAGTATTCTCATATGTTCCATAAAAAGTTGTCGCGCGTCAAGAAATAAGATGCTTTAAGTCATATAGAGACGCATCAGGCAGGTTTGCCCGTGGAGTGCGCAGCAGTCATCGGATCCAGGGAGGGATGAGAAATATGGTAGAGAAAACAAAGGGAAGGCTTGGTATCGGTATCATTGGCTGCGGCAATATATCGATGACTTATCTGCGTAACGCCGCACTGTTCGCCGGTATCGAATTGCGCGCCTGCGCCGATATCGCCGCTGACATCGCGGCCTTTCGTGCCCGCGAATACGGCATTCGCACCGTCAGCGTCGACCAGCTGCTCGCTGATCCCGAGGTGGACCTCGTTCTCAACTTGACCGTTCCCGCGGTGCATTTTGACGTGACCATGTCCGCCTTATCCGCGGGTAAGCACGTATTCACGGAAAAGCCGCTTGCAACGTCGGCTGCAGAGGGGCGGACGTTGGTGGCGGAGGCGAAGAGCCGCGGTCTTTTGCTCGGCTCAGCGCCCGATACCTTCCTCGGCGCTGCCGGCCGGCGCGCTCGCCGCCTCATGGAGGAGGGCTCAATCGGCCGTCCGGTGAGCGGGACGGCCTTCATGATGGGGCGCGGTATGGAGCATTGGCATCCCAATCCGCAATTCTACTATCAACCAGGCGGCGGTCCGATTTTCGATATGGGACCTTACTACCTGACAATGCTGGTCAATCTGCTCGGCCCCGTGGTGCGTGTCATGGCGATGGCGACGAAGGGTCAGAATGAACGCCTCATCACCGCCGAGGGGCCGTTCAAGAATACGACGTTCAAGGTTGGCACGCCGACCAACGTCCTGTCGTTGCTGGAATTTCAGTCCGGTGCGACCGTCAACTTCGGCGCGTCCTGGGATGTCTTCCGCCATTCAAATCATCCGATTGAACTGCATGGCACCGAAGGCTCACTGCGCCTGCCGGACCCTGATACATTCGGCGGGACGGTCTCCTTGTCCGAACGGGGTGCCGAGTGGCGTGATTTCGAAAGTGACGACGAGCTGTATGGAAAAAGAAACTGGCCGTTCGCGGCGCCAGACCGGGCGAATTACCGCATGCTGGGCGTGGCCGACCTCGCACGTGCACTCGAGGAGAACAGACCGCCGCGCGCATCCGGCGAGCTGGCCCTTCATGTGCTCGAGATCATGGAGGCCATTCTGGCATCCGGCGAAAGTGGGCAGTCGGTTGGCGTTCGTGAAAGTCTGACGCCGCCGCCACTCCTTGGCGAAGAAGAAGCGCGCAGTTTTTTGGCCTGATCGCCGAAGGAAGAAGCCGATATGACAGACCAGCTTGATGAGAGTGTTCGATACCTTCTCGATATAAGCAATCGGTCTAACACTCGACCGCTTGAAACCGGCACTCCTCGGCAAGCCCGTATCGACTACAATGCGGGCTTCCCGGTGCTGCAGGGCGTCCGGGAGGCAGTTGTGTCGGTGGAGGATCGTCAGATCAGCGGCCCCGACGGTCTGATCACCCTGCGCATCTATCGCGGCATTGGCGCGCCCTCGAAGGATGGTCCGGGTCTTCTCTATCTTCATGGCGGCGGCTGGGTGATCGGCAATCTCGACTCTCACGACGAGATCTGCCGATGGTTCGCCAATCTCGCCGAATGCACCGTGATCTGCCCGGATTATCGCTTGGCGCCGGAACACAAGTTTCCCGCTGGGCTAACGGATTGCGCCGCGGCGCTGGCGTTCATGGCAAAGTCCGCCACGGATTTCGGCGTCGATGCTCGGCGGATCGCCGTCGCCGGTGATAGTGCCGGCGGCAATCTTGCGGCTGTGCTTGCGCTGATGTCGCGCTCAGACGCCGCTCCGCGGCTTGCGGCTCAACTGCTCATCTATCCCAACACGGACGCCACGCAGACGGCTGACAGTTATCGCCGCTATGGCACAGGCTTCGGTTTAACCACGACGGCGATGAAATGGTTTCGCGATCACTATGTTCGCACCGCTGCCGATATCGTCGATTGGCAGGTCTCGCCCCTGCTGGCCGAAAGCACTGCAGGGGCTGCGCCGGCATTCATCGCTACCGCCGGATACGACATTCTCATGGACGAAGGCACAGCCTATGCCGCGCGGTTGCGGGAGGATGGGGTTCGGGTCATCTCGCGCCATTGGCCGGGTCAGATTCACGGCTTTGTGTCGATGGGGAAATTCATACCGGCCGCACGGTTGGCGATACAGGAAGCAGCGGCGGCGTGGCGCAGCTTTGAAGGGACTCCGGATTGAGTGGCCGCAGACGTCGCCCTATGCCGATTGCCGCATCACCAGCGTCCCATCCAGACTGACCTTGAGTGCGATCGTTGCAGCTGGCGCCTCCGCGTCTCCCAGAAACGTCAGTAACGTATCGACACTGTTTGCCGTCATGGAAGCAAAATCTTGCGCCATCGTCGTGAGCGGTGGGCAGGTGTAACGGCTCAAGGGATGATCGTCATGGGCCGCAACACGGAGGTCGTCGCCCTTCTTGCGTCCGACCTTTAGCCCATGTGCGAATGCCGCAGCCATAACGCCAAAAGCGAGGCGATCATTGGCGCAGAGGATGGTTTTGCGGGGGAGCTTCTTTGCATCGAGGATGGCGTCCATCTGCTCGTATCCGACACGCTCGAAATCCCAGGTGTAGGCGGCGTTGGTCTTGATCACCACCGGCTCAAAGCCCGAAGCTTTCATCGTGGCGACATAGCTTGCCAGTCTCTCCGGCGAGTTGTGGTTGACGTGCGGTATGTCGAAATAGGCCGGTGGCTCTCCGGACCTGCAGAGATATTCGACAATCGTTGCGACGCTCTGGTAATTATTGTTGCCGATGAACGGCGTGTTGCCCTCGATATAGGTGTCGAAATAGACAACGGGCAGATTCTGCGCGAGTTTTTCGAACGCGCGCGGATCGGATTTCTGCCCGAGCGGTGCGGCGAGCACACCCGCCACCTTCAACGACAGCATCGTGCTGACGGCCTCGGCTTCCAATTCCGGCAGGCCGTGCGAGGAAAACACGATCGGCCAGTATCCCTCGTTCCGCAGCCGCAGTTCCAGGCGATTGACCATCTCGGCGTAAAATGGGTCGGTGAGAGCGGGAACCAGAATGCCGACATTGCGCGTTCTTTTCCGATTGAGGTTTCGCGCGTAAAGATTAGGCTGGTAATCCGACGAGCGAAGCGCGGCCTCGATCAGCGCGCGCGTCGCCGGCTTCACGCTCGTCGGATCATCGAAATATTTTGAAAGGGTCGGGCGAGAGACGCCGCAGGACTTTGCGAAATCCTCCATTGTCCTATGCGTCAATTTTTCCATCGGAAGCCGACCATTCTTCAAACCACTGTTTCTGCTAGTGATCGTTATGCGTCTGCGCGGAAAGCGGCGCAACTGGCAGCGCAAGTTTCGCGCAACTTCTTTCGGGCCTTATGCCACGTAAAAACATTACATGCGCAAATTTATTATTTGACGCATAAAAATACAAGCCGTAGAAAATGTGCGCGGTTAATCGGCCACCTCAACCACCAAAAGAGATTTCTCTGGAAGCGAGTTCAATCCCTCATGAAGAAGATCGTCAGTGCCGGGGAGATCGTTGTCGAAATCATGGCAGATCAGCTCGGTCAGAGCTTGGCCGAGCCTGGGCTGCTTCACGGGCCATTTCCATCGGGCGCACCGGCTATTTTTATCGCTCAAGCTGCGCGACTGGGGCAGCCGGCGGGTTTGATCAGCGCTGTTGGCGAAGACGATTTCGGTCAGATGAACATAGACAGACTGCGCGATTGGGGCGCCGACGTCTCCGCTGTCACGGTTCACAAAGGGCAAGCGACCGGCACGGCCTTTGTGGCCTATCGGACAGATGGCTCACGCCACTTCGTCTTCAATATCAGGCATAGTGCGGCGGGATTGATGGAGATCGGCCACGCAGCGCAAGCCTTGCTGAACAGTGCCGATCACTTTCATGTCATGGGCTCTTCCCTGTTTTGCGAAAAGGCAATCGCCGTCATTCTTGCAGGAATCGAGACGATCAAACGCCGTGGCGGCACCGTTTCCTTCGATCCGAATATACGAAAAGAGATGATCGAATTGCCTGGCATGCGCGAGGCGCTGAACCAGGTTCTGGCTCGAACCGACCTCTTCCTACCCAGCGGTGAGGAGCTCTTAATCTTCACCACGGCCGAAGACGAGGCATCCGCGGTCGCCGAGATGCTTGGGCGCGGCATATCGGCAGTCATCGTTAAAAAGGGATCGGAGGGTGCCGTTTACTACGAGCAGCATCGTCGGGTCACCGCCGCCGGTTTCTCCGTCCAGGAGGTCGATCCGACGGGGGCGGGCGATTGCTTTGGCGCAGGCTTCGTCTCCCTTTGGCTACGGGGCGCGCCGCCAGAGGAAGCATTGAGGTTTGCCTGCGCCTGCGGCGCCCTGGCTGTGACACGCAAGGGACCGATGGAGGGAATAGCCACCTTTGACGAAGTACAGGCTTTTATTTCCGATGCGACGGAGGGCTCATCGTCATGAGCGCCGCGGCGAAACGGCTGGCAAGCATGCCGAATAACCGTGGCTTCGGTCGGCCATCCGGCATCACCTCCGTCTGTTCTGCCCACCCCGTGGTGATCGAGGCGGCGCTGATCCACGGCAGGGGCCGGAATACCAATGTGCTGATCGAAGCGACCTGCAATCAGGTCAATCAGGATGGTGGCTATACCGGCATGACGCCCGCTGCTTTTCGCGCCTTCGTCGAAAAGATCGCGGCAAAAGTCGATTTTCCCCTGGATCAACTCATTCTCGGCGGCGATCATCTTGGGCCAAATCCCTGGAAGCACCTGGCCGCCGGCGAGGCTATGCGCAAAGCCAGCGAAATGATTGATGCCTATGCAGCCGCGGGCTTCACCAAACTCCATCTCGATACAAGCATGGCCTGCGCAGGCGATCCTCAGGCCGTTCCCAATGAGACGATTGCATCCCGCGCAGCCCAATTGGCTGCGGTGTCGGAAGCAAGGGTGCGCCAAATCGGAACGCAGGCTCCAAGCTACATCATCGGCACTGAGGTTCCTGTTCCGGGCGGCGCGGTCGAAGCACTCGACCATTTGCATATTACGACCCCCGCGGACGCCCGTGAAACCGTGGAACTTCACCGCGCTGCCTTCTCCCGGCTCGGGCTCGACGAGGCTTTCGCACGCGCGATCGGCATCGTCGTCCAACCGGGCGTGGAGTTCGGAAATGCGGAGGTCATTGCCTATAAGCGCGAAGCAGCGGCCGAGCTCGTCGCCACATTGAGCGACATACCGCAATTTGTTTTCGAGGCCCATTCGACGGACTACCAGAGCCAGCAAGCACTTACCGACCTCGTCGGCGACGGATTTGCGATCTTGAAAGTCGGTCCCTGGTTGACGTTCGCTCTGCGCGAGGCCCTGTATGGGCTGAGCGCTATTGCCGGGATCCTGGTGCCGAACGCGATCCGCGAAAGCCTGCCCGCCGCGATGGAGCGAGCCATGCTCTCGTCGCCGGATCACTGGCAGAAATATTATCCGGGAGACGCGCATCAACAACATGCCCAGCGGCATTACTCGTTCAGCGACCGTATCCGTTATTATTGGGCAGCGCCCGCCGCGCAAAATGCAGTGAACGAACTTATGTCGGCCCTTCAGGGGCTGACAATTCCGCGCCCATTGATCAGTCAGCATCTCGGCCAGCTGGAGCCGATGGTCGCATCTGGATCTTTGGCGCCACAGGCAGACGCTATCGTCCTCGGCAGTGTCATTCGCGTGCTCGATATCTACGCGGAGGCTATCAATTCTGCTCAACAAAGCTAGTGCAACGCAGAGGAAGCACCGGAAAATCTTCATCTCGGCATGAGCAAACCTAACGCCGCTTCCACAAGATCTGAAGGGACCCGGCACGCGTGATGTCTGCGACGATGTCATCATAGTCCGCAACGCTCGGATGCGGCGTCTGCAGCAGGGTCCGATGGGTCGCACTGATCACTATCACCGCAGCGCCAGCCGCTTCCGCGGCTTCTATTCCCGCTGGAGCATCCTCGAAGACAAGACATTCCTCTATCGGCTGGTCCAATCTCTCGGCGGCCAATAAAAAGCAGTCCGGTGCCGGTTTGCCGTTCTCAACATCCTCGCCGGCAATCAAGAGTGGCGGCCAGGGAAGGCCCGCGGCTTTGAGGCGGACAACCGCCAGGTCTCGCGGCGCCGATGTTACGATCGCCCAGCGGTCCCTGGGCAAAGCCTCCAGGAAGCGGCCCGCTCCTGCTATAGGCTCGATGCCTGCCACGTCAGCGATTTCGGCCAATGTGAGAAGCCGCATTTCTTCGGCCGGATCGATCCCAGGCAGCCCAAGCCGCGAGATGGTTTCGGCTGCCTTTCTCCCGTGAACCGTCGCCAGCAAGCTCTCGACATCGACGTTGTGCCGCAAAGCCCATGCCGTCCAAACCCGCTCGGCCACCGCGATCGAATTCAAGACAGTTCCATCCATGTCGAACAGGAAGGCGCCGAAGGATCGGTCGGGGTAGAAATCAGTGCGTGACCGATCGAACCCCCCTGACAGCGGGGTCGTCACGATGTTTCCTCGCTCTTGTGGGCGGACAGGCGATCGAGAACGGCCTGCGCCGTGTTGGCGTCCGTTACAAGGGCATTGATCATGCCTGACCGGGCTGCGCCGATGATGCCGGCCGCCTTGGCTGGCGTTGCGGCGACCGCGATGCACAAGGGAACCTGCCGCAATTGCTGCGGAGACGCGGCGATCATACGCTCCTCACCATCCCAATGAAGGATTTCGCCGGCCTCAGTCACATAGTGGCGCAGAACATCGCCCGCGGCATGGCTTAGGGCTTTCTCTCCCGGAAGCGCTGCCGTCGCTTCGGACGGATTTGCAGCGTGTGTCAGACCTACACCAACGATCGCGGCGTCCAGCTTGTCCCAGAGCGAGGTCACCTGCTGCACGGTGGGATCGGCGAGGAAAGCATCGCGCAGTTCCGATGACGAAATGTAGGGGGCGTGCAGGAAATGCGGGATACCGCCCATTTGCTCTGCTGCCAGGCGCACGAATTCGTTGATTTGGAAATGCGGCGCTGCCTGCTGCATTCCGCCGTTGAGGGCGGTAGTCACGATGCCGGGCAACCGCGGCAAGCCCGCAAGCGTAACTTCCCGAACGGCACGTCCCCAGCCGATGCCAAGTGTCGAACCCGATCGCAGGCCCGCTTGTTGGAGCATGGACCCGACCGGCGGAGCAAGCGCAGCGAGGACATTGGACGACGGGGTGTCGATTACGGCTGCCGTACGCAATTTCAGGCCGTCAACCAGCGCCGCACTCAAATCCTCCGACGGGGAGAGATCGATCACCTCGATCCGAACGATCCCTGCCGAGCGGGCTTTTTGGAGCAATCGCGAAACCGTAGCCGTTGATAGTCCCAGCTTTTTAGCGATGTCGACCTGCGACATGTCGGACTCGTAATGCAGCTTTGCAACCATATGCAGCAAGGCACGATTTGTTGCAGCCTCTTGCGACTGAGACGGATTCAGGTTGAAATTCCTTTCTGCAATGTGTTACATGTGCGGCGTGTGAAGGAGTTATCGCTCAAAACAGCCGATTTCGCAACGATTATGCGGCGCATGAGGGATCTCAATGTTCATTGGCCATCCCTTGGGAACCCGGGGTGGGATTGGCCTTCAGCATCTTGTTTCGAGCGCCCTAAAGGGAGGATTAGATGTCCAGATTGACGACAGCCGAAATGCGAGGTTACCAGCAGATTTGCGGTAATGACGGAGCAATGATGGTTATCGCCTGCGATCAACGCGGCGGCATGCGCAGTTTGCTTGCAAAGGATCCGGAGGCGCAAGCAGCTATCTCCGACAAGACGCTCGGCGACACGAAGGCTGACATCGCCAGATTTCTGGCAAGCCAGGCATCCTGTGTGCTGGTCGATCCGATCTGTGCTGTTCCGGCTTTGGTCGATGACCGCATCATCCAACGTGATACAGCGCTTCTGATCGGCCTGGATGCGTCAGGATGGGATACGTCGCCGGAAGGATATCGCCTATCCAAGCTGGTTCCCGGCATATCGGCCCGCAGCGTCCGCCAACTCGGCGCCACCGGCGGCAAGATCATGGTCTATCTCCGCTCAGACAGGGAAGAGGCGAATACTCACAACATCAAAATCCTGCGCCAGTGCATCGACGACTTTGCACGCGAGGACCTGCTGCTCGTCGTCGAGTTCCTGACCTACAGATTTGATGACGAAGACGAGGCGGAGTATAAGACAATGCTGCCGTCGCTGGTCATCGGAGGAAGCAGGATTTGCCTGGATTGCGGCGCGAAGGTGCTGAAGATTCCCTATCCTGGAACTGCCGAGGCCTGCGCGGAAGTCACGAGGCTTGCAGGAGACGTGCCGTGGGCGGTTTTGTCCGCCGGCGTCGACCACTCGACGTTCCTGAAGCAGGTTGAAGATGCCATGCGCAATGGAGCATCCGGCGTCATCGCAGGCCGGTCACTATGGAAAGACTGCATTTCGCTCGACCGTTCCGTGACGAAGGACCGATTGCAGTCGGTGGCGGTTCCGCGGCTTCGCGAAATTCAAGCGGTGATATCAGCCCATTTCAAAGGCGTTAAGTCCGAAGGTATTGACCAGGGACAGAAAGCAGATGCCTGACATAGCCATTGGCGTGGATATTGGCGGTACGAACATCCGTGCCGCGCTCGTCTCCAGTCGAGGCGAGCTTCTCAGCAAGCTATCGGAACAAACTCCGACCGATCCCTTGCAGGTTGTCGAGCGCGTCAGGGCAATGGTGACGCAATTCGACGTGGCTGGAATTGACGGGATCGGCGTTGGCATCCCCGGCCGCGTCGACATCGCAAATCGCACGGTTCTATCCGGCGGCATCCTAAACCTGGCCGGCATTGATTTCGCCGATCGGCTGGAGGCCGGTCTCGGCAAGAAGATTGTCCTCGATAACGATTGCAGCATGGCGCTCATAGCCGAAATGAGCATCGGTGCTGCCAGGGGTTACCAAAGCGTCGCGATGCTGACCATAGGAACAGGTATTGGCGGCGCGGTTGCCAATAACGGCCGAATTTATCACGGCCATATGACGGCCGGGCAGCTCGGCCATATCTCCGTGCTGCAGGACGGTCCGTTATGCGCGTGTGGAAGACGTGGCTGCGTGGAGACCTTCAGCTCGGGAACGGCGTTGCGCCGGCATATGAAAGCAGCCGGGCTCCCGGCCGTATCCGTTGGTGAGGTGTTTGAAATGGCCTCGCGCGGAAATGCGGCCGCCGGGGCGGTGTTGCAGGCATGGGCGTGCCCTTTGCGTATGGCGCTCGACAACATCGCAGCAACGATGGATCCGGAAATCATTGTATTGGGAGGTGGCCTCGGTTCCGACGCGACGCGAGCGCTCGCCGATCTTCCGGCGATAGCACCGTGGTTTCGGCCAACGATAGTGCCGGCGAAACTCGGAGATGACGCCGGGGTGATTGGGGCGGGCCTTTCGACATTCGCGGGCTCCGACAGCTCTGCCGAAAAGCGCGTTGTGCTCGTCAACGGCGTGCCGGCATCGGGAAAAAGCCGTCTCGCAAAATTGTTGTCGCAGGGGACCGGATGGCCGGTCCTTTCCCTCGATGGTATCAAGAACCCCTTCTTGGAGCACATCGGCGGCGTGGACCGGGATTTCAACCGGACATTGGGAAAAGCAAGCTACCAGGCGATCTGGTCGTTTATTCGTGAGGCGCCGGCCGGATCGACATTCATCGTCGATGCATGGTTTGGGTTTCAGCCAAAAGCCGTGCTCGAAGCCTATATCAAAAATGCTGGTGTCGATCGCGTCGCCGAGCTTTGGTGCAAGATCCCTGGCGTCATAGCCGGAGAACGATATGCCAGTCGTCTGAAGAACAGGCTGCCAGGCCATCCGGGGGCCGAATATGTTCCGGAACTGGTGGCGCTCGCCGATCGCGCAGAACCCATGGGATGTGGTGCAGTGATGACAGTCGATCAGACAAAGGAACCCGACATGGCGAATGTGACGGCCTGGATTTCAAAGGTATTTGACCAGGCATGAAAGTAGCCGCCGTCCCGGCGGACGATAAAGCTTGACCTGACTTCAAACCGCGGCGCGGCACTCCATCGGCGCGCAGGGTGCGGAGCGTCGGCGATCGCGCTGATTGTCGAGTTATTTCAAATAGATACCGGAAATTCGTTACAGAAAAAAATTACTTGACGGCCCGCTATAAGCCGCTGATTATCCGTTCTGCCGGACAGGGGAGGTTCGGTTTCAAGAGGAGGAAACTATGGAGCGTCGCTCATTTCTAAAAGCCACCGCTGTGGCAACACTTGCCACTGGCGTGTCGGCTGTTGCCGGAAGCGTCAAGGCACAAGACAAGAAATTCACCATCGCCTTGATTCCAGGCCTGACTACAGACGCCTTCTACATCACCATGCGCAAGGGTGCCGAAGCGGCTGCCAAGGCCGTAGGTGCGGAGCTTGTGTTCCAAGGGGCGCCTGACTTCAATCCGGTCACGCAGGTTCCGGTTCTCGACGCTATCATTGCGAAGAAGCCTGATGCGATCCTGATTGCGCCGACCGACAAGGATCAGCTTATCCAGCCCCTGAAGAAGGCTGCGGATGCAGGCATTCCGGTCATCACCGTCGATACGTTCATCGGCACGGGTGTCTACCAAACCGGCAAAGGCGATGCCGATTTCCCGCTTTCCTATATTGCCTCGGACAATCTGCTCGGGGGCGCGATCGCTGCACGCGCGCTTGCAAAGGCCATCGGCGAAAAAGGCAAAGTCTACGTTTCAAACGTGAAGCCCGGTATCTCGACCACTGACCAGCGCGAGCAGGGTTTCAAGGACGAGATGAAGAAATATCCGAACATCACCGTTCTGGAAACGCAGTACAATGACGATGACGCCAACAAGGCGGCATCCCAACTGCAGGCAGTCTATGCCCGCAATTCGGATCTCGATGGCGTTTTCGGAGCCAATCTGTTTTCCGCTCTCGGCGCTGCGAACGGTGTGCAGCAGGCGGGTCAGACGGGCAAGATCCGCGTCGTCGCCTTCGATGCGCCGACATCGATCGTCGACAACATCAATTCCGGTCTTGTCGATCTTGCGATTGCCCAGCATCCGTCGGAAATCGGCTATTTCGGCGTGATGGCAGCCTATGCGCATCTGACCGGCAACTCTATTCCGACTGCCATCGGTACCGGCTTTACGGTCATCGACAAGTCGAATGTCACCGACAAGAACGTCGCGAAATTCATCTACTCCGATTGATCGGATGGAGTCTGGCGCCCCGCTCGATGGGCGAGGCGCATCTTTGACCACAGTAGAGAGAACGAGCGGGGCGACTTCTGTCTGTCCTCGCTCTGGTTCGGGTTGATACATGACAATCGACAATATTGAGGCCCGCAAAACGGACCAGCAACATGTGGCGCCACAGGCAGACCACGGCGATCAGGCAAAGACCATTGTCAACCGCATCGCACAATTGCGTGCGTGGCTTTTCCTTGCCGCGCTGATCGTGATTTTCGAGATCTGGGCGCGCATCGATTTCGGCGGTACCTTCATCGGCTCATCGTTCAACTGGCAATCGGTTGCGGTTTTTGCCGTTGCGCCGCTCCTGCTTGCCATCGGCCAGACCTTCGTCATCATATCAGGCGGCATCGACCTTTCGACCGGCTTCATCATGGGTTTCGCGGCGGTCATTGCCGCGCACGTCACCAATATCGCCGGTCTTTATATGCCGCTGCCGGTGGCAATGCTTCTCGGAATTCTCGTCGCAATGCTTGCCGCCGTCGTGCCCGGTCTCATCAACGGCCTGCTGATTTCCCGCCTGAAGGTCCCGCCCTTCATCGGCACGCTCGGCATGTTCGGTGTCGCCCGCGGCACCGCATTTCTTCTCGCCGGCGGCACGACGGTGCCCGTCAAGAATTCCTATTTCGCCGAGCTTGGTAACGGCCGCTTTTACGGCGTGCCCTATCTCGTTATTGTCACCATCGTCTTTGTTATCATCATGCATTACCTGCTGAGCCAAACACGCTTTGGCCAGCACAATTATGCGATCGGCGCCAACGCACAGGCCGCGCGACGGGCCGGCATCGATATAAGAACCCACCTCCTGCGGCTCTACATACTCTCGGCGGTCTGTGCAGGTCTCGGTGGCGCGCTCTATGCCGCCCGCTTCACGGCCGGCGCGGCCCAGGCCGGCGAACCGCTGCTGCTCGATAGCGTGGCCGCAGTCGTCATCGGCGGTGCCAGCCTGTTCGGCGGTTCGGGCACGATCACGGGCACCATCGCCGGGGCGCTGGTCATCGCCGTCATTCAGTACGGCTTGGTTTTCATGAATGTCGAGCCTTTCTGGCAGTTCATCGCCGTCGGCATCGTCATCATCATCTCGGTGCTCATCGATCAGGCACAGCGCCGGTTCAGCGGAGCAAAACAGGATGAATAGCGAAATGCCCCTTCTCGAAGTCCGGAATCTGTCGCGGTATTTCGGAGCTGTACGCGCCCTGGACAATTGCTCCATGACCGTCCACCCCGGCGAGGTTGTCGCGCTGGCGGGAGACAACGGTGCGGGCAAGACGACGATGATCAAGGCGATCTCCGGCGTTTATCCACCAACGGCGGGTGAAATCCTGATCGAAGGAAAGCCTGTCACCTTCTCCTCGCCACAGGATGCGCGGGAAAAAGGGATAGAGACGATCTACCAGGATCTTGCACTTGCAGACAATCTGACGATCGGCGCCAATATCTTCCTCGGCCGCGAACCCATGAAAAAGCTTTTCGGCTTTCTGCCCGTCCTCGACCGAAAGGCGATGGCAGAGGCGGCTCGCGAAACGATGGCGCGGCTTGACTTCCACGTGAAAAGGCTCGATGCGCCGGTCAGCAACTTTTCCGGCGGCCAACGTCAGGCGGTCGCCATCGGCCGCGCGGTCTATTGGAACGCCAGGATCCTGATCATGGACGAGCCGACTGCAGCTCTCGGCGTGCCGGAACAGCGCAAGGTGGTGGCATTGATCAAGTCGCTGAAGGCGCAAGGTCGTGGCGTGATCTTCATCTCTCACAATCTCCAGGACATTTTCGCGGTGTCGGACCGCATCATCGTCCTTCGCCGTGGCATCGTTGCCGGAGAGCGCAAGATCAGCGAAACCACGCACGAGGAAATCGTCAAGCTGATGATTGGCGGCTAACGGCGTCATCGCGCCGGGGCTGGTTCTAGTCCGAATGCCGGCTGAACGGGCGGCGATGCCACCCGTCCCGCCGACGACCGCCACCCTTGGTGGCTTGAGATCGAGCATCCTCTTATCGACGCGACGTTATGCCAGCGATTTGTTGTGCTTTATTGCGCCGCTTCCTTCACGGCCATAGCGTCGGACAGTGCCGGATAATCCGTGTAGCCCTTCGCGTTGCCGCCGAAGAACGTACTCCGATCGGCCTCGTTCATCGGGGCGTTGGCCTTGAGGCGGTCGATGAAATCCGGGTTTGCGAGGACCATCTGGCCATAGGCCTCCAGATCGGCGAGGCCCGATGCGATATCGGTACCGATTTCACCGCGCGGGCGACTGGGCCTGTTCAGAATGAGTGCATGGTGCCACAGCTTGCGAATGTCGGCCAGCAGCGCTTCGTTGCCAGTGTGCATGACGTGGACATAGGCCAGACCCAGCTTGTCGAGTTCCTCGACGAGATAGCGGTAGAGAGCGGGACCTTCCGCACCCTCGTCGATGCCTCCAATGGTGGTGCCGGGCGAAAGACGGATGGCGGTGCGGTCTGCACCGATTTCCTCGGCGATCGCGCTGGCCACCTCGATAGCGACGCGCGCCCGGTTCTGGATCGAGCCGCCATATTCGTCCGTCCGGAGATTGGCGTTGGGGGCGAAGAACTGTTGAACGAGATAGCCGTTTGCCCCGTGGATTTCGACGCCGTCTGCTCCGGCCTCGATTGCGCGGCGCGCGGCGAAGCGGAAGTCCTGGACGGTCTGGCGGACCTCCTCGGTGGTTAGCGCGCGCGGCGTTGGGATATCCTTCATGCCCGTGGCGGTGAACATCGGAGCGCCAGGCGCGATGGCGGAGGGGGCGACGCCCTGACGGTGATGCGGCGTGTTGTCGGGATGTGACATGCGCCCGGCATGCATGAGCTGGATGTAGATGCGGCCGCCCTTGGCGTGGACGGCGGAGGTGACCGCTTTCCAGCCCGCAACATGGGCGTCCGTGTAAATGCCCGGCGTCGTCAGGTATCCCTGCCCATCATCGGACGGCTGCGTCCCTTCGGTGACGATGAGGCCAACGGTCGCCCGCTGGGAATAATACTCGGCGGCCAGTTCTTCTGGCGAACCGTCCTGCTCGGCGCGGGAGCGGGTCATGGGTGCCATGACCAGGCGGTTTGAAAGCTGGGCCCGGCCGAGGCGCGTGGGACTGAAGATGTCGCTCATTTCGAAAATCCTTCTGTGTGTTGAACAGAAACATAATCTTGTCCATCCTGTGGGATAAGCTCACGTGAATGGAAATAATTATTTCACCAATGGAGCAATTGGTTGGATTATCTGAACGACATGGCACTGTTCGTCGAAGTGGTGAAGACGCGCAGTTTCCGCCGTGCGGCCGATGCGCTCGACATGCCAAACTCCACATTGTCGCGCCGGATCAGCCTACTGGAAGAAGGAATTGGATTGCGGCTCCTGCATCGGACGACCCGCAAGATCGAACTGACGGAAGCCGGGCAGCTCTACTATGAGCGATGCAAACGAATCGTGGACGAGGCCCGGCTCGCGCACGAAGAACTCGGCAATATGGTCGCCCAGCCAAGTGGCGTGCTGCGTGTGTCGCTTCCGGTAGATTTCGCGACGACCTACCTCGCTCCGCTGCTTCCGGAATTCGTAGCGCTCTATCCAGGCATTCGCTTCGACTTGGATTTGACGCCCCGCAATGTCGATCTCGTGGCAGAGCCGTTCGATCTAGCCATCAGGATGGGGACGCCAGAGACATCCAATCTCATCGTGCGTGTCATCACGCGTGTGTCTGCGAAGCTATACGCGTCGCCCAACTATCTCGAGGCAAACGGAGACCCCGTCCACCCTTCGGAGCTCGAAAGACATGAGTGTCTGACGATGAACACGACGCCCGTCTGGAAGATGTTTACGGACATGGAAACCTTCGAGGCGAAGGCTACGAGTCGTTTTAGGGTCAACAGCGTCGCCATGATCCGGCGGCTGGCCGGGTTTGGCATGGGCATCGCCTTCCTTCCCGAGCGCGTCGTCGCGGAAGAAGTGGCCAGCGGACAATTGCGAAACATTCTTCCGGATTGGCAGGGATCACCAGGGTCGGTGTATGCGGTGACGGAGACCCGCTTGCTTCCTGCGAAGGCGCAGAGGTTTATCGAGTTCCTGCGTGAGAAACTGAAAGACAGCTAAGCGATTGAACGCCCGAGACACTTCCAGCCGGATGCCGCAATCAGCAATCGTTGGCGAGGGCGTTAATCGCTTCCTCGGCGGCGCGAATACCACTTTCATAGCCACCGTGCGCAGTCGAAAAATCGCTCGTGTGCGTAGCTTCACCTGCAAAGAACAACCGGTTGTCGAATGGCCGGGCTAAAGCAACTCGAGCGTCCGCATGACCTGGCAAAGCGTGGCTGTAGCCACCGCCGATCGATGGCGTGTGAGCCCAGTCGGAAGCGACGAGTGGCCGAAGGCAATCGCGCACGGAAGAGCCGAAAAGCGATGCAAGTTGACCTATCGCTCGCTCGAACGCAGCACGTTGCCCTTCGGCGGCCGCGACCCGTGCACCGGCTCCTCCGAGAAAGCATTCAATCACCGGTGACCCGAAGGGGCGGATGTAGTAAGTGCCGGTCGTCGGATCATGGGGATCGCCGAGAACGTGACTTTCAGGCGCGAAGGGGCTATCGCCGACAATCTCCAGGAACAGCTTTTCGTTGTTGCCAAGCGGCAAGCGGGCTGCGGCCTCGCGCCATGGATCAAGCGCCGATGGTAACAAAATTGCGCTGCCGGCAAGAACATTTGTGGAAACCGTGAGAATGGCTGTGCGGGCTCGCACGGCCCCGCCTGCAGTCTGGAGCACGATGCGGCGCTCGTTTGTTGTCAGCGCTTCCACGGGGGTGGAGAGATGAGGTTCGATGCCGGCCGGCAGGCTTGCCGAAATCAGGGCACCATAGCCGGTGGGTACGCGCCAATTGCAATCGGTCGACACTTCGTCATAGGCCGCATAATCCTTCACCGAAATGCGCTCAAGCTCATCGCCGCTGATATACCCGCTCAGGGCCTGCAGATAGGCTGTCCAAGGCCCGTCGGGATCCAGTGCGTCCGCCGCTCTGTCGCTGGCAAGCTGCGCCGTCGCAACTCGGTTGCTCCATAGCGCGAAGGCACGTCGCGCCTCCTCCTGTTCGGCTTTCGGGAACCCAAGATTGCGAAATTGCCGGCCCCAGGCAGTCAAGCCACGGTCGACCTTAAATCCCGATTCTTCAGCGATACGTGTCCATGGGTTGCGATCGCCGGAGTGCAGCCAGCCGCAGCCGAGATCGAGAGGCCCTACGGATGTCTTGTACGTCCAGGCACGGCCCCCAAGGCGCGGCAGGGCATCGAAGATTGAAACGGAAAGCCCGGTTTGGCCAAGGCGCCGTGCGGCGCCGATGCCGGCTGCGCCGGCGCCTATGATTGCGATATCTGGTTCTGAATTCATTGCCGCGGCTAGGACTCGATGTGGTCACGCATCATGCGTTAATCTTGGCATGCTGCGCAAGCGAGGCAGGCTCGCATTGGCGCGGAATCCCGAGGTGGAGGATATCGCTATGCAGAAACGCAAACTCGGACAGGGCCTTGAGGTCTCGGCGCTTTCACTTGGCGCCATGGGATATGGCAAGGCGCGCGAATTGCCTGACAGGGCTGAGATGATCGCCCTCATGCGCACGGCAGTCGAACGTGGAATGGACTTCTTCGATACGGCCGAAGTCTATGGCCCTTTCACCAATGAGGAGATGGTCGGCGAGGCGTTCGAACCGCTGCGAGACCAAGTCAAAATCGCAACCAAGTTCGGCTGGGATATCGATCCAGATACGGGCGTCCATCATGGCGGGGTTAACAGCAAGCCCGATCACATTCGCCGCGCCGTCGACGGTAGTCTGAGGCGCCTGAGGACGGATCACATCGATCTGCTCTATCAGCACCGGGTCGATCCGGAAGTGCCGATGGAGGACGTTGCGGGCGTCGTGAAGGATCTGATTACGCAGGGCAAGGTCCGCTGGTTCGGCTTGTCGGAGGCAGGCGCCGGCTCGATCCGCCGCGCCCACGCCGTCCAGCCGGTCGCCGCCCTCCAGAGCGAATATTCTTTATGGACACGCGAGCCCGAGGCCGAAATCATTCCGGTGCTCGAGGAACTCGGCATCGGCCTTGTCCCCTTCAGTCCGCTGGGCAAGGGATTCCTGACCGGAAAGATCGATGTCGGCACGGAACTGGACAAGTCGGATATGCGCAACAGCATCCCGCGCTTTGCGCCGGATGCGCGGGAGGCCAACCAGAAGCTCGTCGATCTCCTCAGACATATCGGCGAAAAGCGGGGTGTGACTCCGGCACAGGTGGCACTTGCCTGGCTGCTCGTCCAGAAGCCGTGGATCGTTCCGCTCTTCGGGACCCGTAAACTTGAGCGATTTGACGAGAATATCGGTTCCCTGGCGGTCGAATTGACGAGAGAGGACCTTGCCGAAATCAAAGCTGCCAACATCAAGGTCCAAGGTGCGCGCTATCCCGACGAACATATGCGCCGCGTCGACCTCTAATTCGCCCGCCCCGGCTACTCAAGCCTGCGGCGGAATAGCCATGACGCGGTGCTGAGGGTTACCGCCGCGATCACTACGAGCGGCCACGTCTGATTGAGCACCTCGGCAGGCGGGATGTCCTTGAGAAAGACGCCTTTGACGATCACCAGGAAATAGCGGAGGGGATTGATTACGGTCAGCGGCTGCAGCCAGCTCGGCATATTCTCGATCGGCGTGGCGAAGCCTGAAAGCAGCATGGCGGGGACCAGAAAAAGGAAGGCGCCGAGGATTGCCTGCTGCTGCGTTGCGGAGAGCGCTGAAATGAAGAGGCCGAGACCGGCGACGGAAGCGAGATAGAAGAGCGAACTACCGTACAGCAGGAGCAGCGAGCCCCGCAGCGGCACGCCGAAGATGAAGACCGCCGCGAGAATATAGATCGTCATGTGAAAGAGGCCGATCATCATCGGCGGGATGAATTTGCCGATCAGGATTTCATGGGTGCGCAAGGGCGACACCATGAGCTGATCGAACGTGCCGAGCTCCCGCTCACGCGCAATGGAAAGCGCGGTGACGATGAGGCCGATGAGCAGCGCGATGCTGGCAATCAGGTTCGGCACCATGAACCACTGGAAGATCAAGTTGGGATTGAACCAATTGCGCGGCACCACGACGACGGATTTCGCAGCCGCGTGCGTCCCCGCTGGCGTTTCGGCGGCAAGGGTTGCCACAATCTGGTTGAGGTAGCCGGCGACGATCTGCGAGGCGTTCGAACGTCGGCCGTCGAGGATGATCTGCAGGCCGGCTGGCCTGCCTGCCTCGATATCGCGTGAGAAATCCGGGTCGACGACGAGGGCGGCGGTGACGTGCTGCCGGTCGACCGCTTCGCGTATTTCGGTGAGATTTTGTACCTGCGAGATGCTTCGGAAAGTCGGCGTGCCTTCGATGCGCTGGACAAGTTCCTGTGCCCAGTGGCCGCTGTCGCGATTCAGCAACGCAATATCGACGTTGCGCACCTCCAGAGTTGCCGCGGAGGAAAAGACCAGAAGCTGCACGATCGGTGGGCCGATCAAGATCAAGCGGCTCTTCGGATCCCGCAGCACCGCCAGCAGCTCTTTGATGATGAGCGCCTTTAGCCTTGACCACCACATCTTACCCGATCCTCTTTTTTGTGCTGCGCGCGGCAAGCAGGAACAAGATGCAGCCCATGGCAAACATGATGGCGATCGCTTGCAGGAACATCGGCCAGATGTCGCCGGCAAGAAAGACCGTCTGCAGGCTAGGAATAAAATATCGGGCCGGCACGATGAAGGTGATCCACCGGATGACAGTGGGCATCGAGTTGATTTCGAAGAGAAAACCCGAAAGCAGAAAAGCCGGCAGGAACGCAGAAATCAGCGCAAGCTGCGAGGCGAGAAACTGGTTCTTGGTCACAGCCGAGATCAACAGACCCTGACCCAGCGCCGGCATCAGGAAGACCGCCGACAAGGCGTAAAGCGCCAGGACCGAGCCGCGGAACGGGACGCCGAAGAGGAAGACGGCGAGCAGGACGCAGAGTGTCATTGAGGTCAAGCCGAGCACGAAATAGGGCAGCAGCTTGCCGGCAAGCAGTTCGGCCGCCGTTACAGGCGTCGCCATCATCGCCTCCATGGTGCCGCGTTCCCATTCGCGCGCCACCACCAGCGATGTCAGCAATGTCCCCACCAGCGTCATGACGATCGCAATGGAGCCGGGCACGAGGAAGGAGCGGCTGGTAAGTTCCGGGTTAAACCAGAAGCGTTGCTCGACAGCGATGGCCGGATTGCCTCCCATCATTTCCGCCTGCCGTTGTCGCTGCCAGTTGGTGACCGCGCCTTGGGCATAATTCTGGACGAAGTTGGCAGTGTTGGGATCGGAGCCGTCGACGATGACCTGAAGCTGCGGGCGATCGCCCGCCATGTAATTCGCCGTGAAGTTCGCCGGTATTACGATGATGCCGCGGACGCGTGAAAGGACGAGATCCTCCTCGAACTGCCGGCGGTCGCGACCGCTGACGACGGAAAAATAGCGCGATGCACTGAAGCTGGCGGCGAGGTCAGCGGTAAGCGGCGTCGTCTCCTCCATGACCAAGCCGACGCGCGTCAATTGGGTATCGAGCGAAACGCCATATCCGAACAGGAAGAGCAGGATTATCGGCAGCACGAAAGCAATCAGGATGCTGCTCGGATCACGCATGATCTGAAAGCTCTCCTTGCGCACTAGCGCGGCGAAGCGGCGCGCGCGCTCGCGCCGTGAGGAAACGGTTGCCGTCGGGGAAGGGGACATCATGCAGCCATCCTTTCCTCCTCCGATGCCTGGATGAGGGCGATGAAGGCATCTTCCATCGTCGGATCGGGGTTTTCCGCATTGGCGACCCTGGCCTTCAACTCGTCAGGCGAGCCTAGTGCTATCGAGCGCCCGCGATAGATCAGCGAAATGCGATCGCAATATTCGGCCTCGTCCATGAAATGCGTGGTGACGAGGACCGTGACGCCCTTTTCGACGAGCCCATTGATATGGGTCCAGAATTCCCGCCGCGTGATCGGATCCACGCCGGAAGTCGGCTCGTCAAGGAAGAGCACCTCCGGCTCGTGCATCACCGCGCAGGCAAGCGCCAGCCTCTGTTTCAGCCCGAGCGGCAGGACCTTCGCCGACATGGATTGCCGAGAACGAAAATCGAAGATCGATGTCATCAGGTCGACACGCTCGCGCTTGTGCGCACCGTGCAGGCCGTAAACACCGGCGAAAAATTGCAGGTTCTGGGAAACGCTGAGATCGCCGTAGAGCGAGAATTTCTGAGCCATATAGCCAAGACGATTGCGTGCCTCGGCGGTGTCGCGACGCAGGTCGAAACCCGCAATCCGGCCCTCGCCGTTCGTCGGCTTCAGCAGGCCGCATAGCATCTTGAACGTCGTCGACTTACCGGCGCCGTTAGGGCCAAGCAATCCGAAGATCTGTCCGCGCGGGATGTCGAAGGTAATGTTGTCGGCCGCGGTGAAATCGCCGAAGCGTTTGGTCAAAGCACGCGCCTCGATCACGGGTTTCTCGCCTTCGACCGTAAAGCTGCGCTGCGTCTCGGCCAGTCGCGAGCGTCCGCCCGGTCCGCCGCCCAGCATGTCGATGAATGCATCTTCGAAACGCGGCTCCGCAGCCGTGACTTCGGCATCTCCGGCCGCCGAAAACCGGGTTTCCCTGTCTTTGACCGTGACAAGTCTTATTGCGTCTCCTTGAATGACACCGTCGACCACGCCGTCTTCATCGAGGAGTTTTGTCAGCATCTGGCGACGCCTTCCGGGGATGCCGCTGACCCGAAAGACGCGGCCGGCTGCTCGCGCGGTCAGATCCTTCGGCTCACCGGAAAAAAGCAATTTGCCTTCGCTCAGCAGGAACACGCGGTCGCAGGCCTCGGCTTCTTCGAGATAGGCGGTCGACCAGACCACGCCGATGCCTTCCTCCGTCAGGTTTTCGACCATTTTCCAGAGATCGCGCCGCGAAATGGGATCGACGCCGACACCGGGCTCGTCAAGCAGCAACAGCTTCGGTTTCTTGAGAAGCGCACAGGCAAGGCCGAGCTTCTGCTTCATGCCGCCGGAAAGCTTGCCGGCGAGGCGGCTGGTGAAGCGCTTGAGGTCAGTAAAGGCAAGCAACTCGTCGAAGGTCGCGGCCCTTTCATGCCTGGGCAGCCCGCGCAGATCGGCATAGAGATCGAGATTTTCCTGAACCGACAGATCCTCGTAGAGCCCGAAGCGCTGCGGCATATAGCCGATCCCCGCCTGAATCGCGGCGGGGTCTTTGCGCGTGTCGAAGCCGAGAACCTGCACGGTTCCGCTTTCCGGCAACATCAGCCCCGTCATCAGGCGGATAAGCGTCGTCTTGCCGGCGCCATCCGGACCGACGAGGCCGGTTATCTCGCCACCTCGGACCGCGCCGGTGATGGCGTCAAGCGCCGGCTTTGCCACGTCAAACCGCTTTGTGACCCCTTCGAACCGGACAAGGTCGTTGCCGCCGTTTCTGTCGCCCACGTCGCTCATTTTTCCGCCGCCTGCAATGTCGGGAAGTGGAGCGTTACCGGCATGCCCTGGCGCAGATCAGGCCCGGGCTTGTCGATGGTGACCCGCAACCGATAGACGAGATCCGTCCGCAATTCGGGCGTCTCCACGGATTTCGGCGTGAATTCTGCAACGGGCGAAATGAAGCCGATCGTGCCGTCATAGGCTTCGTCCGGCTTGGTGTCCGACGTCGCCTTGACCTTCATGCCGGGGTGGATCCGGCCGAGATCCGGTTCGGCGATATAGGCGCGCACCCAGACAGGCTCGGTCAACGACAGTACAAAGACCGGGTCGGTCGGCGCCACGATCGAGCCTGGCTCATGCACACGCGAGAGGATCACACCGTCATTCGGGGCACGCAGTTCAGTATCGCCAAGCGAGGTCCGTGCGGTCGCGAGCGTTGCCTCGGCAGCTTTTAGCTGTGCTTCCGCCGCAGCGATATCTTCGGCGCGGCTGCCTTCTTCCAGCAACTTCAGCGCCTGATTGGCGGAATCTGCGCGCGCCGCGGCCATGGCCCGCGCCGCCGCCGCTTGCTCCATATTAGCTTCGGATATGTTCCCCTGGGGCCGCAATTGCTTGGCGCGGTCATAGGCCAAATTGGCGTTTTCCAGATCGGCAAGCCGCTCTTCATAGGAGGCGCGCGCCTGCGCGATTTCCGTCTGGCGCGGCCCTGCCTTGAGCTTGTCGAGCGTGGCGCGCAGCGCTGCCACATTGGCCTCGGCCGAGCGGACGGCATAATCATAGGGCTCCGCGTCAAGCCGGGCGAGCACCGTGCCGCTTTTTAGCACGTCGCCCTCGTCGACAAGAACCTCACTGAGCTTGCCGTTGACGCGAAACCCTAGCGAGACCTGGCGGATATCCACATTGCCGTAGAGCACGAACTCTTGTTGCTGCTGCCAATTCCAGCCGAGTTTTGCCGGAGCGTCAGACCACCAGGCGGCTGCGCCGGCGGCAACGATGGCGACGACAGCAATCGGAATGATCCTGTTCACGATATTTCTCCTCTCGCCGGCCCGAGGGCGACGACAAGCCGGCGCGCATGCTGCTGCAATCTGACGATCTCCTTCTCTCCGATGGCATCCCATTCCATCTGAGCGAGCACCGCCGCATTGGCCATTCTGAAAACCATCAGGCTGCCGACGAAAGACAGGCAACGCAGGCGCACATTTTCTGATGCAGGATCATCGGCGATGATCGCCCCGATAAGACGTCGCCCAAGGCCAAGCATCGGCCCCATGATGCCCGAATAGACACGTTCGAAGGCCGCCGTCGGCTCCATCTGTTCGCGAATAATGAAACGCGCCCAGGCTTCGGATCTCTTACTGACGAAAAGGACGACCATTGTCTCGACAATCTCGGTCAAGAAGAGCCGAGCCTGCGCTTCGTCGAGCGGCGCACCCGCTGCATCGAGCGCTGCGATCTGTTCCGCGATCCGTTGCCGCATGCCGCTGACATACTGACCAATCATGTCGGCGAGATATTCGGCCGTCGCGATGTAAAGCCCTTCCTTGCTGCCGAAATAATAAGGGATCGCCTGAAGGTTCACGCCGGCCGCATTTGTGATCTTGCGCGTCGAAGCACCGTCAAAACCATATCGACCGAAAACGTCGAGGGCGTTTTCGAGCAATTTTTCCCGCGTGGCGTCGCTGCGCGCGGTCTCGGATCTTGCATCATTTCTTTGTTTCATGCCCTCATAATCAACCGATTTTTGAATAAGTCAATCGATTGACTGAATTTCGAGAAAACCTGCTTGGTTTAAGTGCTCTCAAGCTCTCGGGATGGAAGGGCGCAAAGGGCGGGAATTTCGGGTCTGTAATTGCAGAAATGGACGCTGCGGCAAATTTCAGGATGCGTGTCTAACGACAGGTCACGCGCAACCTTTTAGAAAAGAAGCATAAAAGCGGTGCTGGCATGACAGACCGAGTGCAGACGAAAATGCAATGAATCAACCTTCAGGGGACGCATCAATGGAACCTACCCGCCCGACAATACAAATCAGCGCCCCTCAGCATGCTGCGAATAACCCATATCGCGTTGTCGAGCGCGAGGAGGTCCTTGCTGAGGCATTTCGAGAATTCGTGCTTACGGCTGTTGCCGCAGGCTGGAAGGAATCCGAGGTCGCTTTGACCTTGGCCGATATCGCAGATGAATATGTGATGGCTCTCGCTCGAAGAGTTGCGGCGAATTAGTATTGAGTATCCGCCTGCGTTCGTTGGTGCGAGCGCAACACGGCTGCCAACAACTCTTCATCCGGCCCCGGCAAGCCGCCTCGAAACCAAGCGGCTTGCCGGTGGCATAGATGACTTGCCGAAAGTGGGGACACCAGCGCCCCAACGTGCCTTAAGCCGGTCTCGTCCTCGATCGACGATTCATGGCTGTCGTCTTAGATAAGCGCACGCGGCAAACGCCGCATGTAAACGTCAAATTCACTTGGCCACATGCCAAACGCCGCCAACGCCGTCGCCGCTCATGTCACCGGCTTTTTTGTCCCCGGAATATGTGTAGAGCGGTTTGCCGCTATAGGCCCACATCTCCTTACCATCGGCGGCTTTGACCAGCGACCACTCGCCTTCAGCCTTGGCTGTGGCAGCGGCATGGAAGGCCGGCCACTTCTTCAGGCAGGCCGCATCACAGTTTGATTTACCTTTGGTATCCTTGTCGAACATGTATAGGGTCATGCCCTTATCCGTGGTCATGATCTTACCCATTTTCGTATCGACCATCTTGACGGGCTCGGCGGCAAAAGCCGAAAGAGCGGTAGCAGCCAAAAGGCCTATCGAGACTAGCAGCGTTTTCATCATTCTCTCCCAGTCGGGCGTGTCGGCGGAATGCCGGTGATACCCGATACAACTTATGAAACGCCCTAGCGCGAAGGCGGTTCCCTGTGGTGCATGGTGGAACGTCTGCGATGATCAAATTCGATGGGTGAGGGTGGAATGCCAGGCCAAACGACCACCAATCGCTTCATGGTATCCGGGCGGAACAAATTCGCTGGCGTATTCACCACCCAATTAATCTTCGCGGATGCATGACCGATCATCAGCCTGCCCTGGGCAGCAAACTCTTTAAGTTCCCACCTGTGGCTAGTGCTTCTATCGGCGGGGCTATCCGCTTCGCAATCAGCATTTCGCTCAGTCTCATATCCTTGGCGATCTTGTTGCCAGGCCCTATGCCGCTAGCGGCGACAAGCCGCTGTTCATCGTCCAAATGGAACAGGATGAAAGCGTCGTCACCGATGTCTCTTCGAACCGTCATGCGCCCCTCACCTACGAGGCCCGCAATCTGAAGGGTGTGGTCAAACTGGTCCGACCAGAAATAAGGCACGCAATCATAGCTGCATGCTGAGCCAAGCATGTTCAAAGCGGCAACGATGCCCTGATCCTGCGCGTTTCGCCATGCTTCGAGACGAAGCCGGCGCCCATCGTACAAGGAATGCGGAAACGAGCAGCAATCGCCGGCGGCATAGATGTCTTTCACCGAAGTCTCGAGATATTCGTTGACCGCGATTCCGTTGTCGATCGCAATGTCCGCCAGCTCGGCGAGCTCCGTGCGCGGCTGAGCACCGATCCCGACAACAAGGACGTCTGCCTCTAACCGTTCCCCATCCTGAAAATCGATGCTAACGCTCTGGTCATCAATATTGATCGCTGAAACCGTTACGCCGCATCGCACCGAAACTCCGTTACGGCGATGCAGAGAATTTATGACTTCGGCAACAGCATCGGGTACGCCGCGCTGGAGAACGCGTTCCTGAGATTCGATAACTGTAACTTCTGCGCCGCGGCTGCGCGCCGATGCGGCAACCTCCAGGCCGATGAAGCCTCCACCGAGCACGGCGACATGCATGCCCGTAGCTATCCAAGGACGAAGGGCCAGAGCATCGTTGATCGTTCGAAGGTACCGTACGCGCGGACCGGCGGGGGCATTCGGCAAACGCCTGGGGACTGCCCCCGTCGTCAGGAGCAGCTTGTCGTAAGGCAGCCTGCGGGCATCCGCCAAAAGGACGTGCTTCATCGTCTTGTCGATGGCGGATGCCGTGGTTCCGGCAATATGCCGGATCGCGCGCTCCTCCATGGCGGCCTCGCTGAGGACCGCACGCGGCTGCGGAACAGAATCGGCCAATAGCGCTTGCTTGGAGAGAGGAGGGCGCTCGTAAGGCAGCTGAAATTCTTCACCGATCAGCGTGATCGGCTCCTCATAGCCCTTTTCCCTTAGCGTGAGCGCTGCCCGCGCCCCGCATTCGCCGGCTCCGACGATGATGATACCGGCTCGATCACTCATGACCCGAGGCCGATCATGATGCGGTCGCCGTCCACCTTGATTGGATATGTCTTGAGGTTGATGCACACCGGCGCGCCGCGGGCTTCGCCTGTTTTGTAACTAAACCGCCCGTTATGTTTCGGGCATTCGATAATGTCATCCATTACCAGTCCGTCGGCCAGGTGAATCCTCTCGTGGCTGCAAAGCCCGTCCGTCGCAAAATATTGGTCATCAGGGCTTCGATAGATGGCAAAGGTCCGGCCTTCATGGTCGAACCGAACGACGTCCTCCTGGTCAATGTCGTCGGCTCCACACGCTTCGATCCATGTCGTCATTTGTCTTCTCCTGGCTACGGCTGTCCGGTGACTCGCGACCACCGCTAAAGCTCTGCGGGAGGGGAAGGTGTATCTCATGAGGCATTTCGCCCCGTGGAGCATGTTCCTTGATCGCACTCGGTTTTTTCCTCCCAGAGCAGAACTGAGCATGCTGGAAGTAGCCCTTCACATTCCAGTTCGATTATGATCATTTTTCCTCAGGAGGAGCGGAATGAAGAAAACCCGTTTGGTCGATATCGCGCAGGCGGCAGGCGTTGGCCTGGCCACAGTCGAACGCGTTCTCAATGAACGCGGAAGCGTAAAACCCCAGACAGCAGAGAAGGTGGTGCTTGCTGCAAAGCGGCTGGGATACAAGGGACTTATTCCAAACCTCTATCGCGGCACTATCCGCATCGAAGTGATCATGGTCAGACCGGAGACGCCCTTCTTCGCCAGGCTCAACCGGGCTTTCGAATGCATTGCGGCGTCGCTCGACAGCTCGATAACCCTGCACCGGACCTTCGTCGACGAGAATGATCCCGCGAAGTTCGCGGCCCATGTGTCCAATACCGCCATTCGCCGCCACGGCATGATCGTGGTGGCGGTCGATCATCCCAAAATCAGGGAGAGCCTGCGCCAGGCCCGTTGTGCCGGGATCGAGGTGGTCCAGATCGTTTCGTATACCGCCGGAAAGGACAATGTATTCGTAGGCATTGATAACTATGCGGCGGGGCGAACGGCTGGCTTTTACATGTCCAAGATGCTTGCACACACGGCCGGAAGCATCGTGGCCGTCTGTCATAGCTGGGCCTATCAGATTCACAAGGAGCGTATTCGCGGCTTCTCCGACTACCTTGCCGCCCATCACAATCCGGATCATCTGTTTTCGGAGGTCATATTCGGCCTGGACGAAGACGTGAGGTCTGCCGAGATGCTGACGGAAACGTTACGCCGGCAAGCAGGCGTCGTCGGAATTTACAATGCCGGGGGCGCAAATCTTGGCGTAGGATCCGTGCTACAGCGCTATCGGGAAAGGAAGCGAGGCGAACTCGTCTGGATCGCGCACGAACTGAATGATGAAACGCGGAGCTTCATTTCCACCGGTTTGATGACGCTGGTTCTCGACCAGGCGCCTGAAACGCAAGCCAGACGCGCGCTGGATACCGTGCTTCACAGGATGGGGATCATCGACGTTCCCGTCAGCCAGGATCCGGTTCCATTCCTGACCTACACCAGCGAGAATATCGGACAATTCTCCGTGCCGGCCTGATCGGAAAAAGACCGGAGCCTGCAACGGAGGGGAACAGGCTCCGGCATGTCCCGCCGTCTACAGCCCGTTGGCCGGCGGCGGGGGGAGATCGATATGCCGTAGTAGGACGCGTCGCGTTCACGGTTTTTCGTCGAGGACGACGGCTGGCGCCTCAGCCAGAGGCCTGCGAGCGCTGCGCCTGCTTTTCGGCGTACTTTTTCGCCCGTTCCATGAACCGTTTGTTCATACGGTCCTCCGCTTCCCTGGAGCCGTCGTGGAAGGTGCCAAACCATTTGTCGAGCGGAATGACGCCGTCGGCATAATTGCACTCGAAAAATTTGTGATGAAGGTAATGATCATAGGCGTGGGTATCGATGGCGCTGTCTTCTCCGATCACGATCTTTTCGAATCCGACATGTCCCGGCGCTGGCGCAAGGGCCAAATGCGTCAGATGGAAAACAGCGTGGATCGGATTGGACGGCACGATCCAATGGATGAGTACGCCGGAAAAATACAAAAGATGCTCGACGGGATGCATGGCCAATCCCGACCACGGACCGGGATTCACGTTGTTATGATGCAGCTTGTGAACCGTATGATAGAGCGGCGGCCAGTGGATCAGGCGGTGGATCAGATAAAAATGCAGGTCTCGGAACGCCGGGATCAACAGCATGACCACGGCGCAATAGATGGGATGCTGAGCGAAATCGACATAGGGAATGATCCCGTTTGCAAACGCCCAAAGGGTCAGCACCTCGAATGCTGTCCACAGGGGCACGGCGCTCGCGAACGTCCAGATCACGTTGTCGACGGTCTGGTTGCCGAACAGGAAGGCGGAATTGTTCGTCGATGGCCATTTGCCATTGTATTTGAAGCTCGTGCCCTGTTCCTTCTGCATGTACAGACGCAGATGGAAAAAGCCGAAGAAGAGAAAGACGAGGACGGCATTGCGCAGAAGAAGATATGCGATCCAACCTGGCGCGAAGGTCTTCATCATTTCCATTGAGGGTGTCGCATAAAGCCACAGCAGTGTGCCGATGCCAGCGTAGAGGACGTTCCACGGCAGCAGATAGCCGGGATATCCGAAGAACCATTTCAGGAAGGCGACAGGCTTTGCGGGCCAGATGAATACCGGAGGATATTTGAGCAGCTTGTTGGGCTTCCAGTCTCCGCGTTTATCGCGCGACCCGTAGAGTGTGTCGTCCATGGTGTCCTCTCCCAATTGACAGAAATTATGCAATCAATTCTCACCGACACCGCCTCGGAACGACAGCACAGATTTGATGAAAATTACTCACGGCGCAGAAACGCGTGGCAAGGAAGGCGAAGTGCTCGGTTCCGAGCCGCCGGCCAGCGCGATCGAAGTAGACTACGGCGCGCCGCCGTTAGTCGGTCTTTCCGCATTTCGATAGAATGTCATCGACAACAGAGGCGAGTGGCGCGGTAGCGTCAACGGTTGTTGCGTTCTTGGGGATGTCTTCTTGCGTCGCATGCAGTCGCATAACCAGGTCTCGTTCGGCTGGCTTTCCGCCAAACTCGTCTTCAGGTCTTCTGGCAAGCCGCCTCTTTAACGTGTCCAAATCGATGTCGAGAACGAAAACCCCGTCAAACAGATCAATAAAGTGATGGAAATTCCTTGAGCCGCCGCAGAAGAAGGAGATCGGGTTGCTTCGATCGGCCACCAGGGATTTGACTTTGTCGACGTCCCAAAGGTGGTGCTTATGCCCAAAGGCGACATCCAGAATGTTCTGCTTATGCGCAGAGCCATCGAGCGGTTTACCCGTCTGGGGATCGCCTTGATAAGCCAGCTCACGGTCACCATGGATGACGTGGTAACCGCGTTGCTGCAGTTCGGTGGCGACTGAGGTCTTGCCAGTCCCGGAAACGCCTTCGATCAAATAGTTCTTAACGCCCATTTCGATCTCGTTCGATTAACTGCAGGCTATTTGGCAATGGCTAAGTACCCCGTCGCTTTGGCTTGGCGTGCGTCAAGCGCGCAGGACAGTAGCCGCGCAATTCCTAATTTCGCGACAATCGCCAGCTTTGAACTCGTCAACAAAATCCCGTCGCAAGACCTACTCGCAAAAGTCGGCGCTTCGCGATAGGTATTTGCGACGGGAAATATTCTACATATCAGTTAGCGGCTGGGGCCTATGCCTCCCCTTTTTTCGTGCTCGGCTGACGCGACTAGCGGCGCGGAACCTTAATTGAGATGCTCGAACTGGCCCATATTCTCGTTCGTCACGAGTTTGAACGGGATCCAGACTTCTTTGTCGATCGGCTCGCCTTTGATGGCCTTCTCGGCGGTGTCGACAGCGCCGCGCCCTTGCGCCTTCGCATCCTGGAACACAGTGATCTTGAGGTCGCCCGCTTTCATCGCCTGAAGCGCGTCGGGCGTGGCGTCGATGCCCGCGACAATCGTCTTGTCGGTCGAGCCTCCCGCATTCTTGATCGCAGCGATGGCTCCGAGGGCCATCTCGTCGTTGTTGGCGATGACGGCATCGAACTTCAAGCCGGAGGTCAGCCAATTCGAGACGAGGTCGGCGCCATCAACGCGGCTCCAGTTACCGACCTGCTCCCGTGCGACCTTGATGCCACCGCAGTCCTTGGACTTCAGCACGTCATGCACGTCCTGGGTTCTCTGACGCGCCGCCTGGCTGGAAAGATCGCCGATCATGATGACGACGTCGCCCTTTCCCCCTAGCACGCGACAGACTTCCTTGGTCTGAAGCGTTCCGGATTCGGTCTCGTTCGATCCCACAAAAGCCTGCTTCTTGCCGAGCGTCGACAAATCGGTCGGCTGGATATTGACGTAGATCAGCGGAATGCCGGCCTCTTCGGCAATCTTGCTCATCGCGGGAGTGCCGTCCGAATCCACCGGATCGACGATGATGGCCGATACGCCGCCTGCTGCGAAGTTCCGCACTTGGTCCACCTGTTTGTTGACGTCGTTGGACGCGTCCTCCACCTGCAGGTCCAAGCCTCTAGTCTTGGCGTAGTCCTGCATCCCGTTGGCGATCAGGGTCTGGAAATTGGTCGTCAGGTACCCCATCGAAACGCCGATGCGATCGGCGGCGTGGGCTTGCGATGACAACACCAGTGCCAAAGCACTTGCGCTCAGAAATTTCAGCATGTTCTCCTCCCAGGAAACAGCGGCCCAAGTGACCGCCTCCAGAGAGTTACCGATAGAGCCGGTTGGCGTCTGAGAGTTTTTTGATGAAAAACCATCACGCCTATGGCTCCAGACGCCGGATTACATCCGTTTTGCAATGAAACGCCGTGATGATCAAAACACCTCAACCGACCGTCTGGCCAAGGCGTGAAATTCGTGATTTGTGAAGCCACAGGTAGGGGGAGGCACCATGCAGAGCATGCTCATATTCCAGTCGCTCTGGGCCATGGAGCGGCGCAGCGCGACATATCCGGAGCTCACTCTGGAGGAGAATATCGAAAAGATCGCGGTGGCTGGCTTTGATGGCATCAGCACCCATTGGTACGATCGCAATGTCGTGCGTCGTGTTGCAGGCTTGCTCGATGAGCACGGTCTGCAGGCGGAAGGTCAATGCTTTCCCAAGACCGTCGACGACCTGAAGCCTGTGCTCGAAATCGCCGCCGAATACAATGTTCACCACATCTGTCTTCAGCCGGATGTGCGGCTGCGGCGGCTGGAAGATTGCATTCCCTTGCTGGAGGGCTGGCAACGGCTGGCGGAGGAAGCCGGTATCGACGTCTGGATCGAGACACATCGGGACCGCATGACTACCGATCTCTTCTTCACGCTCGATCTGCTCGACCGGCTTCCGGATTTGAAGCTGTTGGGCGACATCTCCCATTTTCTTGTCGGACGGGAATTCGCCTGGCCGGTGTCCGACGAAAATCATGCTCTGATCCACCGAATCCTTGATAGCTCATGGGCGTTTCATGGCCGTGTCGCTTCACGCGAACAGGTTCAGATCGAAATTTCCTTTCCTCATCATCGGCCTTGGGTCGATCTTTTCCTCGGCTGGTGGGAATATGGTTTCCGCAGCTGGCGCAAGCGCGCTGCCGCGGCCGATACCCTCGCGTTCACTTGCGAGTTGGGGCCAAAGCCCTATGCGATTACGGGACGGGATGGAGAAGACACCACGGACCGGTGGGAGGAATCCCTGCTTTTGATGCAGCACGCCCGCGATTTGTGGGCCAGAACTGCCGACTGACAGTTCGAACAAAACTCGAGAACAATAATTGGAGGAATGTCCATGGATGTGCGCGCCGCCGTAGCCGTTGCCGCTGGAAAACCGCTCGAAGTCATGACTGTGCAGCTCGATGGCCCGAAGGCCGGCGAAGTGCTGATCGAGGTCAAGGCGACGGGCATCTGCCATACCGACGATTTCACCCTGTCGGGCGCCGATCCGGAAGGCCTGTTTCCGGCGATCCTCGGCCATGAGGGCGCCGGCATCGTCGTCGATGTCGGCCCGGGCGTCACCTCGGTCAAGAAGGGTGATCACGTCATTCCGCTTTATACGCCCGAATGCCGCGAATGCCCGTCCTGCCTGTCGCGCAAGACCAATCTGTGCACGGCGATCCGTTCGACCCAGGGCCAGGGCCTGATGCCGGACGGCACCTCGCGCTTTTCGATCGGCAAGGACAAGATCCATCACTATATGGGCTGCTCGACCTTCGCCAATTATACGGTGCTGCCGGAGATCGCCGTCGCCAAGGTCAATCCCGACGCCCCCTTCGACAAGATCTGCTATATCGGCTGCGGGGTGACCACCGGCATCGGCGCGGTCATCAACACCGCCAAGGTGGAGATGGGAGCGACCGCAATCGTCTTTGGCCTCGGCGGCATCGGTTTGAACGTCATCCAGGGGCTGAAGCTTGCCGGCGCCGACATGATCATCGGCGTCGACCTCAACAACGACAAGAAGGCCTGGGGCGAACGCTTCGGCATGACGCATTTCGTCAATCCGAAGGAGGTCGGCGACGACATCGTGCCCTACCTCGTCAACATGACGAAGCGCGGCGCCGACCAGATCGGCGGGGCCGACTACACCTTCGACTGCACGGGCAACACCAAGGTGATGCGCCAGGCACTGGAAGCCTCGCATCGCGGCTGGGGCAAATCCGTCGTCATCGGCGTTGCCGGCGCCGGCCAGGAGATTTCCACCCGTCCCTTCCAGCTGGTCACCGGCCGCACCTGGATGGGCACGGCCTTCGGCGGGGCGCGCGGCCGCACCGACGTTCCGAGGATCGTCGACTGGTACATGGAAGGCAAAATCCAGATCGATCCGATGATTACCCACACCATGCCGCTCGAAGACATCAACAAGGGCTTCGAGCTGATGCATTCGGGGGAAAGCATTCGCAGCGTCGTGCTTTATTGAATGCTTCAATGAACGGGAAGGCGGCTTAAACCGCCTGGCGCCGTATTTTGACCCAGCCGACAAGTTCACAGTGTCACTGGTCCTGCGGACCATAACCGGAGGACCGAGCGGCATTTTGCTCCCAATATGTGCTTAGCCAGCTTCCGAAGCGTCTTTCGCTGCATTTGGACCCGCGCGGTAGCGCCATCGACGACAACAATCTTGTTAAAAATCCAATACTAGGGCACAATTTGTGAATGCACCTGAAGTGCGGAGCTATCACAAATCCGGCCGTCTCGCGCCGAGTAATAGCTCGCGTGGGAGGGTCGCGTCGATGGATCAGGGGTTTTTTCTTCTGTTCGCTTCGGTGTCCGTGATCGCGGCCCTGATGGTGGTCGTGGCGCGCAATCCGGTTCACAGCGCATTGGCGCTGATGGCTTGTTTCCTGCAGATTTCTGCCATCTTTGTCTTACTCGGGGCGCCGTTCCTCGCGGTCATCCAGCTATTCGTCTATGTCGGCGCGATCATGGTCCTCTTCCTGTTCGTGATCATGATGATTGATGTGCGCGAAGCGGTTTTGCAGCGGTTCCTACCGGGCGGCAATCTGTCAGCTCTGGTACTGCTCGTCCTGCTTGGGCTCGAGATGGTTGCGCTGGTGCTCCGGAGCGGCCGTTTTGCGGTTACGGAGCCCGTCGCCCCGGGTGGCGGCGATGAGATCAGACAGCTCAGCACAACGCTTTTTGCCGATTATCTCCTGCCGTTCGAAGTCGCCTCCGTCATCCTGCTGGCGGCCCTGATCGGCGCCATCGTTCTGGCGCGCAAGGAGTCGGGGTGATGGTTCCGCTCTGGTGGTATATTTTGCTCGGTGTGGTTCTGTTCGTGATCGGAGCGGCAGGCGTGTTGCTCAGGCGCAATATTCTTGTCGTGCTGATGTCGTTGGAGCTGCTGCTCAATTCGGTCAACATCAACTTCCTCGCCTTCGGGCGCCAGTACGGCGATTTCCGTGGGCAGATCTTCGCGATCTTCGTCATCGCAATCACCGCGGCGGAGGTTGCCGTCGCCCTCGGTATCTTGGTTGCCCTTGTGCGGAACAAATCCACCCTCAAGGTCGACGACGTGACCATGATGAAAGGATAGCGGCTTGGACCCGGTGACATCGATCCGGCCACTGCTTGCCGTCGCCGTTCCAGGCCTGGCGGCCCTGATAATTCTGCTTCTGAACAACCGTGAGAAACTCCGCGATCTCGTCTCGCCATTGGCCGCAATTGTCCTGTTCGCGATTGTCGCCTCGATGGCCCCCACGGTGCTTTCGGGCGGGACGGTCGATTTGCACCTGTTCGAGATATTGCCGGGGGTCGAGTTCGCTTTCAGGGCCGATGCGCTCGGCATGGTATTCGCCACCATTTCGTCGCTGCTATGGATCGTGGCCGCAATCTATTCCATCGGCTACATGCGGCACTTGAACGAGCATGCACAGACCCGGTTCTTCGCTTGCTTCGCCACCAGCCTTGCGGCCGCCGTCGGGGGCGCCTTCGCCGCCAATCTGTTCACGTTGGTCATATTCTACGAGGCGCTCAGCCTCGTTACCTATCCACTCGTCTATCACCATGAGGACGAAGAGGGATGGAAGGGCGCCCACAAGTACCTCGTCTATTTGATGGGAGCGTCGAAAAGCGTGCTGCTCGCCGCGCTGGCGCTGACCTACTCCATTGCAGGGGCCCTCGATTTTAGGGAGGGGGGACTATTGGCCGGCGTCAATGCCTCGGCGGCGCTACTGACGGTCGTCTATTTCTGCTACCTCTTCGGCTTCGCCAAGGCGGCAGTGATGCCGATGCACGCCTGGCTGCCGGCCGCGATGGTAGCGCCGACGCCGGTTAGCGCGCTCCTGCATGCCGTGGCTGTGGTCAAGATGGGCGTGTTTTGTTTGCTGCGGGTAGTGTTCCATGTCTTCGGCGTCAAGCTGGTCGGCGAGCTGGGCCTCGGCATCGCCACAGCCTATCTGGTCTCGTTCACGATCCTGATGGCATCGATCTATGCTTTGACGCGGGACGATCTGAAGGCGAGGCTTGCCTATTCGACAGTCAGCCAGCTCTCCTACATCGTGCTGGGCGCGGTTCTGCTGTCGCCGGTCGCGATGGTCGGCGGCATTATCCACATGGCTGCGCACGCATTCTCGAAGATCACGCTCTTTTTCTGCGCCGGGTCGATCTACTGCGCGTCCGGCAAGCGAAACATCAGCGACATGGCTGGTATCGGCCGCAGGCTGCCCTGGACGATGGGCGCATTTTTCATCGCTTCACTAAGCATGATCGGAATACCGCCGACCGCGGGCTTCGTCAGCAAGTGGTATCTGACCATGGGCTCCGTGGACGCGGGGCAGATCGCGTTCGTGGCTGTGCTTCTGGTAAGCTCGGTCCTGAACGCAGCCTATTTCCTGCCGGTGAGCTACGCCGCCTTCTTCGGGACGGAGGCGCAAGAGAGCCCGCCGACGGTCCGTGAAATACCGCTGGTGACGATCCCGCTTGTCGCGACCGCCATCCTCTCGGTGCTGATGGGCATCTTCCCCGGCTATTTCCTCACCCTGGCGGATGGAGTGGTCAGATGATCAAACGTGTCGTCCATTTCTTTGGTGACGAGGAATATGCCAGGCGGCGGCGCCAGCTGTTCTATCTGATGCTCATCCTGATCGTCGCGGCTGACTTTCTGGTCCCTCGAGATCATGCCGAATATCCGTGGGACCGCGTACCTGGGTGGTCCGCCGTCTACGGCTTCGGCTCCTGCATAGTGCTCATCTTCGTTTCCAAGTTTCTCGGCCATCGGGTCGGGCTGATGCGGCGCGAGGATTATTATGACTGACTTCATCCATCCCGCTCTGCTCTTCATCCTCGGCGCTCTGCCGATCCCGTTCCTTAGCGGGTCGATCCGCAAGGCCTATCTGCTGCTGATCCCGGCGCTCGCGATCCTCGCCGTGCTCACGATGCAGCCTGGCAGCTATGGCGAGGTGCGGTTCATCGGGCAGGAACTCCTGATCGCGAAGGTCGACAAGCTGAGCATCGTCTTTGCCACCGTTTTCACCATCATGGCGCTGATCGGCATGGTCTATGCGCTGCACCTGACGGATGCTGGCCAGCACGTGGCGGCCTTCATCTATGTCGGCGGCGCGCTCGGTGTGGTGTTCGCCGGTGACTACTTGACTCTCTACATGTTCTGGGAGGCCATGGCATTCGCCTCCGCTTACCTGGTTTTCGCGCAACGCGGCGGGCCAGCGATACGGGCAGGGTTCCGATATCTGATGGTCCATATAACCGGTGGCGTCGTTCTGCTCGGCGGCATCATTCTCCACGGGCTCTCCACTGGCTCGCTGCTCTTTGGCCCGATGGGGCGGGGGGCGATCGATGGCGGGATGGGCGCCGGCGCCTATCTGATCCTCGCCGGATTCATCCTCAACGCAGCTGTGCCGCCGCTCAACGCGTGGCTGACCGATGCCTATCCGGAGGCGACCGTCACCGGGGCGGTGTTCATGAGCGCCTTCACCACCAAGACCGCCGTCTATGTCCTGGCGCGGGCATTTCCGGGCACCGAGATACTGGTCTGGCTCGGCACCGTGATGGCGCTCTATGGCGTCATCTATGCGGTGCTGGAGAACGATTGCCGACGGCTTCTCGCCTATCACATCGTCAGCCAGGTGGGCTACATGGTGGCGGGGATCGGCATCGGGACCGAGATGGCGGTGAATGGCGCCGCCAGTCATGCCTTCGCGCATATTCTCTACAAGGCGCTGCTTTTCATGGGGGCTGGGGCGGTGATCCACGTCACGGGGCGGCGCAAGCTCACCGAGCTTGGCGGGCTCTACAAGACCATGCCACTGACCGTGGCACTCTACATGGTTGGCGCCTTCGCGATCTCGGCATTTCCGTTCTTCTCGGGCTTTGTCACCAAATCGATGGTCATCGCCGCGGCTGGAGAGGATCATCGGGCGCTGGTGGTGCTGGCCCTGACGATGGCGTCGTCCGGGACGTTCCTGCACACCGGGCTCAAGCTCCCCTATTACATGTTTTTCGGCACGGATCGGAAACTGGAAGCGCGGGAGCCGCCGCGCAACATGCTGGTCGCGATGGCCATGGCGGCGGTGCTCTGCATTGCGATCGGGGTCTTCCCCCAGCCGCTTTATGCGCTTTTGCCCTATCCCGTCGATTTCCAACCCTATACTGGCCTCCATGTCATGGAGAGCCTCGGCCTGCTGATGTTCACCACCCTGGGATTCGTGCTGTTCCTCAAGGCGCTCGATCCCGAGAACACGATCAGCATCGATACCGACTGGTTCTATCGCAAGGGCGCGCGGGGCTTCATGTGGCTCGCTGAAAAGCCTCTGGCGCGCTACGAGAAGGCGGTGAGCGACGTGTCCGAGACCGCGGCGCTGCCCTTCCTGCATGGTGCGGCGCGGGCGGGACTGCGGGTCGATCTCACCGGCGTGGATGCCGTTGTGAACGGCGTTGCCCGATCGATCCTGCGTGGCGGAGCCAGGCTGCGGCGGCTCCAGACCGGCGTCGTCACCCATTACGCGCTGGCGATGCTCGTCGGGGTGACGGCAGCCATCATCGTCTTCGCAGTGGCGTGGCGGTAGGGGGGTGCCATGGGGTTCCCGCTCCTCAGCTTCGTCGTATTCACGCCTGCCGCCGGTGCGGCGATTCTGATGTTTCTGCGCGGCGACGATGCGGTGCGGTGGACGGCGCTGGGCGTCACCATCCTCGACCTTGCTTTCTGCATCGCCATGCTGGCCGGCTTCGACACCACCAGCCAGGCGATGCAGTTTACCGAGTCGCGCCAATGGGTGCCCGCACTTGGGATCACCTATGCACTTGGTGTCGACGGAATCAGCGTGCTCTTCGTGTTCCTGACCGCGCTGCTCAGTTGGATCTGCGTGCTTGCCTCCTGGGTTGCGATCGACCGCAAGGTGAAAGAGTTCATGATTAGTCTGCTGGTCATGCAGGCGCTGATGCTGGGGGTGTTTTGCGCGCTCGACCTGTTCCTGTTCTACGTCTTCTGGGAGGCAATGCTGATCCCGATGTACCTGATCATCGGCGTATGGGGCGGCGACGGGCGGCTCTATGCAGCGTTCAAATTCTTTCTCTACACGCTGGCGGGCAGCCTCCTCTTCCTGATCGGTGTCATCGTGCTCTATTTCCAGGGCGGTAGGACCTTTGACATCCTCGCACTCACGGCACAGGTTTTGCCGTTCCAGGTCCAGTCCTGGCTGTTCTTCGCCTTTCTGATCGCCTTCGCGGTCAAGGTGCCTATGGTCCCGGTGCACACCTGGCTGCCGGACGCCCATGTGCAGGCGCCGACGGCTGGCAGCATCATCCTCGCCGGCGTGCTTCTGAAGATGGGCGCCTACGGATTCCTGCGGTTCTCGCTGCCGATGCTGCCGGCGGCGACAGTGTATTATTCGCCGCTGATGCTGGCGCTTTCGGCGCTTGCGATCGTTTATGGCGGGTTGCTTGCGCTGGCGCAGGACGATCTGAAGAAGCTGGTGGCCTATTCCAGCATCAGCCACATGGGCTTCGTGACGCTGGGAATTTTTGCGTTGAATTTCCGCGGGATCGAGGGCGGCATCCTGCAAATGTTCAATCATGGCGTAACGACGGGCGCATTGTTCCTGTTCGTCGGCCTGATTTACGAGCGGACGCATACCCGCAGCATCGCAAATTATGGCGGGTTGATGAAGGTGGCGCCGGTCTATACCGCGTTTCTCGCGCTGTTCACCCTGTCATCGATGGCTCTGCCGGGAACGAATTCATTCGTGGGCGAGTTGCTGGTGCTGTCTGGCGGATTTACGGCCAACCTGGCCGCTGGTGCGGCCGCGGTTTTGGGCGCTTTGCTGGGGGCGGCCTATCTGCTTGGCATGTTTGGGAATGTGGCACTTGGTTCGCCCAGCGCCGGCTTCCAGTTTAAGGTACGCGACGTGAATGCCCGTGAGATGGCCGCGATTTTGCCGCTGGCCGTCTTCGTGCTTTGGATAGGGCTCTATCCGAAACCCTTTCTAAACATCATTGACGTCTCGGTGCAGCATCTGCTGGCGCAAGTGCACGCTAAGGGGAACGGCCAATGACCGACGCCGCGCTGTTCCAGTCGATCCTTGCAAGTTTGCCCGAGATCGTGGTGGTCACTGGAGCCTGCGTCCTGTTGATCCTGGGACAGTTCGTGCGGAAGGAGCAGGAATATTTCCTTGTCTGGGCGTCTGTCGCGGTCGTGCTGATCGCCGCGATTGCGACACTCATGCTGGCGGGCGAGGTGCGGCCGGCTTACGCGGGCATGTTTGTCGCCGACCGCTTCGCGGTCTTCTTCAAGCTCGTCTTCTACCTGGCCACCGTCCTGACATTCTTCCTTTCACGAAAATATGCCGACATCGAAGGGATCGAGAGCAGCGAATATTATGTCCTGCTGCTCTTTGCGCTTTCTGGAATGATGATCATGGCCTCGGCGACCGATCTCCTGTCGATCTACGTGGGGCTCGAACTGATGGTGCTTTGCACCTATGTGCTGACCGGCTTTATGCGGCGGGAGCGTCGGTCGAACGAAGCGGCGCTGAAATACGTGATCCTTGGCGCGGTCTCGACCGGGATTTTTCTTTACGGCGTTTCCCTGGTCTACGGGCTCACCGGTACGACGCAACTGGACGCGATGGCTGCGGCAGCGAGCGGTCATCCGGTCGATCCCGGATTGCTGCTGGCGGTGGTTTTCATCGTCGCGGGGTTGGTCTTCAAAGTCGGCGCGGTTCCGTTCCATATGTGGCTACCGGATGTCTATGAAGGCGCGCCGACGACGATCACGGCCTTCATGTCAGTCGGCCCCAAGGCGGCTGGATTCGCGGTGATCCTGCGCGTATTCCTCAACCCTCTCTTCGCAGCCTCCGACGTCTGGATCATCGTTGCGGTCCTTGCGGTGGCGACGATGGCGCTCGGCAGTTTCGTGGCGCTGGTACAGGATAACTTCAAACGCCTTCTGGCTTATTCCAGTATTGCGCATGCCGGTTTCGCCATTTTCGGCGTGGTGGCCGGTGGTCCGGACGGCATCGCCAGTGTGATGCTCTATCTGCTGATCTATTCTTTCATGAACCTCGGGATTTTCGGTACGGTCATCATGATGCGGAACGCCGATTTTTCGGGCGAGGCCATCGAAGACTATGCGGGTTTGGCCAAGTCGCATCCCGGGCTTGCGCTTCTGATGCTGCTCTATCTCTTCTCGCTGGCCGGCATTCCGCCGACGGCCGGCTTCTTCGCCAAGTTCTACGTGCTGGTCGCGCTCGTCGAGCGTGGTTTCGTGATGCTGGCGGTGATCGCGGTGCTACTGAGCGCCGTTGCTGCTTACTTCTATATCCGCATCGTCATGGTGATTTATATGCGCGAGCCAGGGAGGGTCTTCGCCCCGGCGCTGACGCCCTTGGTGCGCGCCACGCTCGCTTTCACCGCCGCCGGCACTATCGGCATCGGCCTATTTCCATCGTGGTTTCTGAGACTTGCCCAACATTCGGTATTGGGCGGCTGATCGATTGGATTTGCAATGATCCGCCCGACGGAATAAACTCTGAACGTAGGAAAGGATTGCCCAAACCGCTTCCGGGCGACCGCGCAACTGGTCCCAAATGAGGTCCGTCGCCGCCTGAGAAAAGCCCTTAGTTGGGTGATCGGTGCAGTGCGATGACTGCAATGGAATTCTTGCCGGTTCTTTTCATGGTCGCCGGAGTGGTCCTGGTGGCGGTGGTGACGTTGTTTGTTTCCTCGCTGCTGCGTCCGTCCAATCCCTATAGCGCGAAGAACATGCCCTATGAATGCGGCATGGACGCTGCTGGAGAGGCAGCCGGCGGCCGCTTCAGGGTGCCGTTTTTTATTCTCGCGATCCTGCTGGTCGTCTTCGATGTCGAGGCGATGTTCCTCTTTCCCTGGGCCGTCGTCCTGAAAGAGATCGGGCTGGTCGGATATGTCGAGATGTTCGTCTTTATGCTGCTGCTTCTCGTGGGCTTTGGCTACGCCTGGCTGAAAGGAGCGCTGGAATGGGAGGCGTAAACAATGCGATCCGCGACAGCGTGCTGTTCACCACGGCCGATAGCGTTATTAGCTGGAGCCGGAGGTCGGCGCTGTGGCCGGAAACCTTTGGCATTGCCTGCTGCGCCATCGAGATGATCTCGGCCGGATGCGCCCGCTATGATCTCGACCGGTTCGGCGTGGTGTTCCGCCCTTCGCCGCGACAGTCCGATGTGATGATTATCGCCGGCACCGTGACCCGGAAATTCGCGCCCGTCGTGCGGCGGCTCTATGACCAGATGCCAGAACCGCGCTGGGTGATCGCCATGGGCACCTGCGCTATCTCGGGCGGGGTCTACAACACCTATGCCGTGGTGCAGGGTTCGGAAACCTTCGTGCCCGTCGACGTGCATGTGCCGGGCTGCCCGCCCCGGCCCGAGGCGCTGATGCATGGCTTCCTGCTGCTTCAAGAGAAGATCAAGAGGTCCCGCGCGCTCGCCGGGACGCCTCTCGATCGGGTTGCAACATCATGAGTGTGAAGCCGCTTCTCAATAGCGCTCTGATCATGGAGCGTTTCGGGGGAGCAATCGAGGACCTCGGCGTCGCGCATGGTATCCAGGTCTTTGCTGTTCCACCTGCGGCGATTGTCGAATTCTGTCGGTTTCTGAAAGAACATCCGGCGTTGCGGCTCAATTTCCTTTCGGACATCTGCGGGGTTGATCATTACCCCGAAACGCCCCGGTTCGAGGCGGTGTACCACCTCTATTCGCTACCCAACAGGTGGCGGGTTCGTATCAAGTGCCGGCTCGGCGATCCTCCGCAGGTTCCCTCGGTCACGGGCGTATGGCGCACGGCCAACTGGCATGAGCGCGAGGCCTGGGACATGTACGGCATCAGGTTCGAGGGGCATCCCGATCTACGCCGGATTTACATGTGGGAGGGTTTCCAGGGCTTTCCCCAGCGCAAGGATTTTCCCCTGCGTGGCTACAAGGATAAGTTAAACCCCTTCGGCGCCGAAGGTCCGCCGCCAACGCAGCCTGACCTCGCCACAAGGAATATTCCACAAGGAGGCCGTTCTAAACCGGAAAGTTGAGATGACTGAAGTCACCGAGCTCGACAGGCCCGAAGGCGAAGCGCTCAATACTAGGGAAGTGCTTCTCAATCTCGGCCCGCAGCACCCCAGCACTCACGGGGTTCTTCGGCTCGTCCTCGAACTGGACGGCGAGCTTGTCGAGCGCGTGGACCCGCATATCGGCTACCTCCACCGCGGTACCGAAAAACTAGCGGAGAGCTTCACCTATACGCAGATATTCCCGCTGACGGACCGGCTCGACTATCTCTGCCCGCCTTCGAACAACCTGGCCTTCGCGCTGGCGGTGGAGAAACTCCTCGGCATAGAAGCACCGCTGCGGGCGCAGTATATCCGCGTGATGATGGCCGAGCTGGCGCGGATTTCCGGCCATCTCCTGATCACCGGCGCGTTGCCGATGGACCTGGGCGCCATGACTGCGCTCCTTTACGCCATGCGCGAGCGCGAAATGATCATGGACCTGATGGAGATGATTACTGGTGCGCGCATGCACACCTCGTTCTGCAGGGTTGGCGGGGTGCGCGAAGACCTGCCGGACGGTTTCCTTCCTAAGATCAGGGAGTTCTGCGACATCTTCCCGAGCCGGATCCGCGACTATGAGCGATTGCTCGAAGATAACAGGGTGTTCCTCAAGCGCACGAAAGGCGTGGGCGTGATCTCCGGCGACGACGCCGTCGATCTCGGCCTGAGCGGCCCGAACCTACGTGCTTCCGGAGTCGACTGGGACATCCGTCGCGACGAACCCTACGAAATTTATGACCGGCTCGATTTCAACGTCATCACCCGCAAGGAGGGCGATTGCTACGCGCGCTGGCAATGCCGGGTCGACGAGATGCGCGAAAGCATGAAGATTATCGAACAATGCATCGAGCAGATGCCCGAAGGGCGGTTCCTGATCGACATGCCGACCATCGCCTTCCCGCTGGACAAGGATCGGGTGCACTGCTCGATGGAGGCGCTCATCCAGCATTTCGACCTGTCGGCCTACGGCTTCAACGTGCCGAAGGGCGAGGTCTATTCGGCGATCGAGGCGCCAAAGGGCGAGCTCGGCTTTTACATCATTAGCGACGGGTCGCCAAAGCCGTTCCGCATGAAGGTGCGGGCACCTTCATTCGTCAACCTTCAGGCCCTTTTCGGGGTCACCAACGCCCGCTACCTGGCGGACATGATCGCCGTGCTCGGCAGCCTCGACCCCGTGATGGCAGAGGTGGACAAGTAGCAGGGATTTGGATGCGATGACCATGCGCGAAAAGATCGAAGAGGCGGCAGTGCGGTATCCCGACCGGCGCTCGGCGATCATGCCCGCACTACTGATCGCCCAGAAGGAACATGGCCATCTGCCTGGCCCGGTGTTGGAAGAGGTTGCCGACATTCTTGGGGTCGAGCGGATCTGGGTCTACGAACTGGCGACTTTCTACACCCATTTCCATACCGAGCCGATCGGGATGTTCCACCTGCAGCTTTGCGACAACGTCTCCTGCATGCTGCGCCGATCCGAGGACCTGCTGCGGCATATGGAGGATGTTCTCGGGATCAAGAAGGGCGGCACGACGCCAGATGGGCTGTTCACGCTTTCGACCGTCGAATGCCTTGGTGCTTGCGAGATGGCTCCGGTGATGCAAGTCGGCGATGATTACCACGGCGACCTCGATGTCGCTCGGATAGACGCGCTCTTGAACAGTCTGCGGGCGACCGCCGGGCGAGTAGTGGGCGTTGAGCCCGCCTCTATCCGGCCGTCGGGAGAGTAGCGTGATGTTCGACCCGGTTCTTCTCAGAAATATAGGTGATCCCGACAGCCGTTTGCTGTCGACTTATGAGGCCGGCGGCGGCTACCGGGCTCTGGCGAAGGTGCTGCACGAGCACTCGCCCGACGAGGTCATCGATCTCGTCAAAGCGTCCAATCTGCGCGGCCGTGGCGGCGCCGGATTTCCTACGGGGATGAAATGGAGTTTCGTGCCGAAGCGGAACGACAAGCCGAAATATCTGTGCTGCAACGCCGATGAGGGCGAGCCGGGCACCTTCAAGGACCGGATCATCATGGAGCGAGACCCGCACCAGCTCATCGAGGGGCTGGCGATCAGCGCCTACGCGATTGGAGCCGAAACCGCCTATGTCTACGTCCGCGGAGAATATGTAATGGCGATACGTCACCTCGAGCACGCGATCGCCGAGGCTCATGAAAAGGGTTATCTGGGGCGGAAGGTTCTAAGCTCGGATTTCAATTTCGCAATACACATCCACTGCGGCGCCGGCGCCTATATCTGCGGCGAGGAGACCGCGATGCTCGAGTCGCTTGAGGGCAAGCGAGCGCAGCCGCGATTGAAGCCGCCATTTCCGGCCGTGGCCGGGCTCTACGCCAGCCCGACCGTGATCAACAATGTCGAGACGCTCGTTTGCGTGCCGCACATCATTATGCGAGGGCCGGACTGGTTTCGGGATATCGGGCCGGACAAGAGCCCCGGCCCGAAGCTCTACTGCCTCAGCGGGCAGGTCCGCAAACCCGGCCTCTACGAGTTGCCGATGGGCATACCGCTGCGCGAGCTGGTCGAGGACTACGCCGGCGGCGCCCTGCCGGGCCGCAAGATCAAGGCGGTGATCCCCGGCGGGGTTTCGGCGCCGCTGATTCCGGAGCGCGGTCTGGACGTGGGGATGGACTTCGACTCGCTGGCCGCTGTCGGCTCGATGCTCGGCTCAGCAGGAGTGATCGTGATCGACGACTCGACCTGCATGGTCAAGGTCGCGACCCGGATCATCGAATTCTTCCATCATGAGTCCTGCGGCAAGTGTACTCCCTGCCGCGAAGGGCTGGACTGGGCCGTGAAAGTGCTGCACCGGGTCGAGGCGGGGCAGGGCGCGCCGGACGATCTGGACCAGCTTAAGGCTCTCTGCAAGGGCATTTTCGGCAATACCTTCTGCGCTCTGGGCGACGGCGCGGCCATGGGGCTCAGGGCGGCGCTGCAGCATTTCGAACCCGAATTCGTGGCCCATATCGAGGAGCGGAGGTGCCCGTTTCACTGAGGAGTGCAATGGGTGAGAGGCGTGAGGAAGTCATGGTTAGCGTCACGATCGACACACAAACGCTGGAAGTTGAGGCCGGCTCGACGGTGCTGCAGGCCGCCCAGCGTTTGGGCATCGACATCCCGACCTTCTGCTATCTGAAACGCCTGCCGGCGCTGGCCTCCTGCCGCATGTGTCTGGTGGAGATCGAGGGGTTGCGGCGGCTGCAGCCGTCCTGCGCCACCGCGGTAACCGATGGCATGGTGGTGCGGACGAACACGCCGCTGATCGAGGAAACGCGCTCTTCCATGCTCGACATGCTACTCGCCAACCATCCCCTCGATTGCCCGATCTGCGACAAGGGCGGCGAATGTGAGCTTCAGGATATGGTGATGGCGTACGGCCCGCGCGAAAGCCGGTTCCGCGATGACAAACGTGTGTTCCACTCGAAAGATATCCGCCTCAGTCCGGTGATCATCATGAACGTCAACCGCTGCATTCAGTGCCAGCGCTGCGTCCGGATGTGTGAGGAGGTTGTCGGCGCGGTTGCGCTCGGCACCGTCGAAAAAGGCATGGATACCGCCGTCACCGGCTTCGAGGGGAGCCTCGCAAGTTGCGATCAGTGCGGCAATTGCGTCGAGGTTTGCCCTGTCGGGGCGCTGATGAGCTTCCCCTATCGCTACAAGGCGCGGCCCTGGGATCTGGTTGAGACCGACACCATTTGCCCGCATTGCGGCACCGGTTGCCAACTGACAGTCGGCACGCGCAAGGGCGAGTTCATGCGGGTGCGCTCGAAATGGGACGAGGGGGTCAATCACGAAACGCTCTGCGCACGGGGACGCTTCGGCCTCGATTTCGTCACAAGCCGGGACCGGATAAAGCGGCCGATGATCCGTCGTGACGGCGTCCTGGTGCCGGTTTCCTGGGACGAAGCGGGGGATTATCTGCGCCGGCGTTTGTCTGCCGTCGAGAGCAAGGCTGCTGGCGGGCTGGCGTCGCCGCGCCTGCCAAATGAGGTGCTTTATCAGTTCCAGAAGCTGATGCGGACGGTCTTCGGGACCAACAATATCGACTGCTCGACGCGCTGGTCCACACCCTTCGATATACTCGGTCCGTTGGCCGCAAGCTTCTACAGCCGAGCACCGCTCGACGAAGTGATCGGCAAAGACTGCGTGCTCATTGTTGGCGGCAACGTTACCGAAGAGAATCCGGTCACCGAATATCTGCTACGGGACGCCGCACGGCGGCGACACACCGCGTTGCTCATGCTCTCGGCGCGGCCATCCCGTCTGGACGCCGATGCCCGGGCAGTCCTTCGTGCCCCACCGGGCGGAGAAGCGGCAAGCCTGGCGGCTGTTGTAGCCGAGCTTGCAGCGGTCGCCGATCAGACGTTGCCGAGCGACGACTTGGCGGACATCCAAGCAAAAATCAGCAGGCCGGCGGTGAGTACAGACGGGCTGGATCGTCTGGTCGCCGCGCTCAAGGAAGGCCACAGCGTTACCGTGCTTGTCAGCGTCGACCTGCTGAGATTGCCGGAAGCGCGAGCGACGCTGCAACAACTCAACAACCTGCTGCAGCTTCTCAGCCGGCTCGGCAAATGCCCTACAATGCAGTTTCTCTTCGACCGTGCCAACCAGATGGGGGCCTGGGACATGGGGGTTCTGCCGGCGGCTCTCCCAGGACTGCAGGCTGTCGGTGGTGATGAGGCTCGCGGAACACTCGCACGGAACTGGAGTACCGAAATCCCCTCCGAACCCGGCGCGGGTCTCGACGCCATGCTGGAGCTCTGCGTCGGTGGACGGATGGGCATGCTCTACATCGCCGGAAGTGACCCATTGATCGCCTATCCCGACAGGAGTTTCGTGACACGGGCACTTGGCGCCGCCGATCTCCTGATCGTGCAGGACACCTTCCTCACGGAGACGGCGGGCCTGGCAGAGGTCGTGCTGCCCGCCGCAGGTTATGGCGAGGAATCCGGCACCTTCACCAACAACGAAGGCCGGACCCAAAATGTCCATAAATTCCGCGAACCTGCCTTCGAGGCGCGAAGCAATCTGGCGATCTTCGATTTCGTCGCGGCGTTGCGTAACCAGCCACTGCAGCCATCGACGCAAGGCGAAATTTTTGCCGAGATTACCCGGCTGGTTCCCGCCTATCAGGGTCTGACGCAGGAGGAGCTTGGCGCCGACGGTGCGTTCACCAAGGCGGTCCCAACATCACCGGCTGGCGGGTTCTTCGCGCCGTCGCCTACCCCGAAAGCAGCCGACCGGCTGATGCTGGTCACCGGCAACGGCCTGTTCCACAATGGATATCTCTCCGAACGCTCGGAGATCCTGAATACGATCGCTGAAGACCCCTATGTCGAGATGAGCGGAGAGGATGCCGCACAACTTGGCCTTTCGGATCGCGATCAGGTGATCGTGCGATCCGACCGGGGTGAATTAACGGCGAAGCTCAAAGTCAACAGACGTTTCCCAACGGGCCTCGTGTTCGTTCCTGAAAACTACAGGGCCCTGCGTCTCAACAACCTCATGCGGCGGGGCGAATACCCATGTCCGGTGGATGTTCAAAAGGCACATGCGGTCTTCGAGTTTCCCAGGGCTGCCGGCGCCGAGGCGAGACCGGAGAGTCCGAGCTGAAACATCGCAGTCTCACTGGCCTACGTCCGCGCATCGAGCCGGCGAGATCAATGATAACGGGTCCCGGCAATATATTCGTGCATTGCCTCTTCGTTGTGCAGGGATTCTTCGAGCCGGTGCTTGACCACGTCGCCGATGCTCACCACGCCGATGGGGGTGTTGCCATCCATGACCAGCACATGGCGCGTCCGCCGTTGGGTCATGATCGCCATCACATAGGGCAGCAAATCCTGTGTCGAACACGTCGCCACATTGCGGTTCATGATGTCGGCAACCCGCATCATGGGTGCCTCGGTGCCGTGTTCGGCCACCGCATTGCAGCAGTCCCGCTCTGACAGCGTGCCTATGCATTCTCCGGGCTTGCGGCCAACGACCACGAAGCCGATGTTCTTGTCCCGAAACAGCCGCAGGACCTCCACCATCGGCCGATCCGGCCTGATCGAGATGAGTTCGGGAGATTTGTTTTTCAAAATTTGGCACACATGCATCTGAGCCTCCTGTCTCACACTCCGGCTGGACGGCAGGCGCGTTCACGTTCGCCGGATATTTCGCCACCAGTTGTAACCTTGCGGTTCGCTCGTTTCGACCAGAACTTCCTCTTCGGTGTTCAGGCGCGCAGCGACCACGCCACCGCCGGTTATCGCCTTGCCCGGCTTGCCGAGCAGATCGTCGCGCCCGATCACCAGGTCACGGGATGAAAAACTCGAGAATTCGTACTGCTGACCAAGCGCGATCGCGTCTGCGGGACAGGCGTCTTCGCACAGCCCGCAGAACAGGCACCGAGCCGTATCGATCTCGAATTTTGCGGGGTGACGATTGCCCTTCTCATCTTCGTAAGGGATGACTTCGATGCAGTCGCAGGGACAAATCCGCGCGCAGAGTTCGCAGGCCACGCATTTGATCTCGCCCTCGTCGTCGCGCTTCAGGAAGTGGTGACCGCGGTAACGCGAGTAGGGCAGCCATTTTTCCTTGTCGGGATATTGCATGGTCACAGATCTGGAGAACATGTAGCCGGAGGTCAAAGCCAAGGCTCTCGCCAGATCGGCGAAGAATGCCCAGCCGATCCATGTTCCAAGTCTGTCCTGCGCGCGCGACATTGCCGCCTCGCTGCGGAGCCGTAATGGCCCCTAAAAGAAAACAATTCCAGTTAGGATTATGTTCGCGATCGATAGAGGAAGCAAGACTTTCCATCCGATCGCCATCAGCTGGTCGTAGCGATAGCGGGGGAAAGTAAAGCGGAATAACATGAACAGATAGACGAAGAACGCGACCTTGAGCAGAAACCAGAGGAGCGGTGGCAGCGGGATCAATATACCGTTCCAGCCGCCAAAGAATAGGATCACCACCAGCACCGACATCAAGAGCATGATGGCATATTCGCTGACCATGAAGAACGCAAAGCGGATGCCGCTGTATTCGGTATGGAACCCGGCCCCCAGATCGCCTTCCGCCTCCGCCAGATCGAAGGGAATGCGTTGCGCTTCGGCCAGTCCGGCGACGAAGAACACGAAGAAGCCAATCGGTTGATAGACGATATTCCAGACATGGGCTTGTGCTCGCACAATTTCGAGCAGACTCATGGATTGCGCCAGCATCACCACGCCAATGACCGAGAATCCCATCGGGATCTCGTAGCTGATCATTTGCGCACACGTTCTGAGGCTGCCCAGAACGGCATATTTGCTGTTAGCGGCCCAGCCGCCGAAGATGACGCCATAAACCTCGATCCCAATCACAGCGAAGACGAAAAGGATCGCCACATTCATGTTGGAAACGTAGAGCGTGATTTCGGTGCCGAGGACCGAGACATTTTCGCCGAAAGGGATCGCGACGAACACCACAAAGGGTGGGACGAGCGCCAGGATCGGCGCCAGTTTGAACAGGAAGCGGTCGGCTTCGGCCGGAATATGGTCTTCTTTGGTTAGGAGCTTGATCCCGTCCGCCATCGGCTGCAGTAGCCCGTGCCAACCCACGCGCATCGGCCCCATCCGCTGCTGCATGTGTCCGGCGATCTTGCGTTCAAGCCAGGTCAGCGGCAAGGGCAGCAACAGGAGGGCCGCGATCAGAAACGCGACCTTGAAGGCGATCAGACCAAGGGCGACGATAAGTTCCATGATCCGCGGCTACTTCTTCACGGGTTGAAACGCGCCACCGGACTTCAGTTCCGGCTAAACATCGAGCACTTCCACAGGGTACAACGGTGACGCACCTCACACAATGCCATCACCGTCTGCCTGGCCGCGATATCGAGCTCTATTCCTTTCGCCCGCGATCGCCGATGGCGGGATCTCCGGTTTGAACCGCTCAGATGGTTTTTTAGCTCAATGCTCGCGCCAAGGGCGGAACCTTTGTTCAATAAGAAAATAAGAAAATTGCGCCTTGCCGCGGTTCAGGGCATCCTGTGATAGCCGAAAATTGTGCCTATGGCAGTTGGAGGAATGCCGATGCGTTGCTTTACCGTACTTGGACCCTCGCAGACTGGAAAATCGACAATTGTCGAAAAGCTCGGCTCGCTGGAGGGAACGCCGAGAAAATCCAGCTCTCCCTATGGACTGAATTTGACAGAATTCACCTTCACAAACGAAGCCTGGTGCGCGCTTGATGCACCGGGACCGAACGAAGCGTTAGCGCATGTGCAGCACGCGCTTCTCGCCAGCGACGCCTGCATTCTGTGTGTTTCTCCAGCTCCCGAGGAGGCTGTGCTCGCCGCGCCCTATCTGCGCATAATCGAGGCTTCGCAGACGCCTTGCATCCTCTTCGTCAATAGGATGGACGAACCGAGAGGGCGGCTAAGGGATGTGATCGCCGCGCTTCAGGACTATGCCAACCACAGCCTTCTGCTTCGCCAGGTCCCGATCCGCGAGGGGGATAGGATCGTGGGTAGTTGCGATCTGATTTCGGAACGGGCATGGCGCTACCGGGAAGGCCAAACTTCGGCGTTGATCGCGATCCCGGAAAGCACCGCCGAGCGCGAGCACGAAGCGCGAACCGAGCTTTTGGAACACCTGTCGGAATTCGATGACTGGCTCCTCGAGGAACTGATCGAGGACAGAGAACCGGCCAGCGACGCACTTTATGCCATTTCATCCCGGGTTCTCAGGGAAAACAGGATCATTCCAGTCCTGATCGGCTCTGCAAGCCATGGCAACGGCATGATGAGATTGATGAAGGCGCTCCGCCACGAAGCGCCGCCGGTAGCGGCTCTTCGACAGCGTCTCGCTCGTGCGAGCGCCGTCGAGGAAGGAAGGCTGACGGCCGTAAGCTTCCACGCCTATCATCGTCAGAATATCGGCAAAACGGTGCTCGTGCGTGCGCTTGGTGAGGGATTGCGGCAAGGCGTATCATTGGGCGGATCCGGCCTCGGCGCCGTACAGGATCCCGCAAACGGACGGTCCAACTCGGCGATTGCGCCTGCGCCGGGGGATGTCTTCGCGACAGTCAAGTCCGACCACTTGCCCGTGCCGTCGTTGTTGACATCAGACGCGCCGGTCGCCCCGCCGGAGTGGACGGAGCCACCGACGCCGATGCTTGAAAGGATACTGGTCCCGGGCAGCGAGCGCGATGAAAACAAGCTCTCCGAAACGCTGGCTAAACTTTCCGAGACGGATCGCGGTCTGGTCGTTTTGCAGGAAGAAGGCACCGGTGCCCAGCTCGTCCGTGCCCAGGGGCCGGTGCATCTGCGCGATCTCTGCCGAACCCTGTCCGACGTCTTTCACATCGACGTGACCGATCGGACGCCCAGCCCGATCTACCGCGAGACAATCGCGAAGCCATCCGAGGTTCATTACCGCCATCGCAAACAAACCGGCGGTGCCGGGCAATTCGCAGATGTGAAGCTGAGCATTCGCCCCAACGAGCGTGGCCGGGGCTTCACCTTCAGCGAAACCGTCAAGGGTGGCGTCGTTCCGCGCAACTACATCCCTGCCGTCGAGGCAGGCGCGCGCGAAGCGATGGAGAAGGGGCCGCTCGGCTTCGGGGTCATCGATGTCGGCGTAACGCTGTTCGATGGTCAGCACCATGCCGTCGACAGTTCGGAACACGCCTTTCGAACCGCGTCGAAGATGGGAGTGCGACAGGCGCTTTCCGAAGGATCGGCCGTTTTAATGCAGCCGATCTTCCGCAGCGAAATTCACATTCCGTCGGTCTATTCCGGCAATCTCGTCCAGATCGTCTCCGCCCTCAAGGGCCAAGTTCTCGGCTTCGACCGGGATGAAACCGCCAAGGGGTGGGACATCTTCCGGGCACTCGTTCCGGGTAGCGCGCTCGACGATCTGGCGCGGACCCTGCGCTCGGCAACGCAAGGTATTGGTTATTTTTCCAAAGCCTTCGATCATTTCGAGGAACTATATGGCAAGGAAGCGGATGCCATCGTAAGGGCACACGAGACACAACGCGTCGAACACTGAGACATTTACCGCGGGACGCGTGCGACCGTTTCAGCTGGGCTCGTCGGGTTTTATCCCGGGCTGCGGTGACGTCAGCTCAGGGGAAGCCCACGCTGTAGTGCGACGTGCTCAAGAACCTGCTTGACGTGGAGTGCGTCTGTTGGTGGCTGGCTGATTGCACCGGTTGCCGCTGCTTTCAGTGTCTTGTTGAGGTGATCAATCGCGATGATCAGCTCATCGTCACCAATAGCAGGATTTTCCACGATCGAATCCACGAGACGCGCAATCTGCCAAAACATGTTTCATTCCCCTTCAGTCATTGAAGCAAGCGAAGGGTACACGATTCTCTGGAACGGCGATTTTACACCGGCCCGAATGGTTGCCAGTTGATAAACCGCATTCTGCCAAAGTTCGGCAACCGGTTGATGCCCTTACGTCACATGTTCTGCTCCAGGACATTCGTGCTGTGGAAAACCGCTTCAAGGCTCTTCACCGATCCACCGACAGCTCCGTGCACGGACCGGAAATTGGAGGGCCACGGTCCAGGGCCGCAGTTCGAAGCGCGGGCTCCGGCCTCAATTGCGCAGCAGCGGAAGCAATTGATTGCCCTGCCTCTTGATCTCAGAAAGGTACGGTGTGTCGGAGAGCACGAAGTGAGTTATGCCCAGATCCTGGTACTTGCGCAGCGAACGCGCAACGTCGGCTGCGGAACCGACCAGCCATGTCGTGCCGGCGCCACCGCCGCCAAACTTGCCGGGCGCGGTATAAAGGTTGTCGTCAAGCACATCCCCGCGCCTGTGCAGATCGAGCAGCCGCTGCTGGCCCACTGCCACTGCCCGGCGGTGATCGTTCCAGCCGGCGCCCTTGCCCATGGCCATTTCAGCGACCTTCGCCTCGGCGTCGGCCCAGGCTTGCTCCGTGGTGTCGCGGACCAGCGTGGTGATCCGCAATCCGAATTCCAGTGGAGGAAGGTCGCGCCCCAATTCTCTGCTTAAAACCTTCAGCCGCTCGATCCGCTCACGAACGCCGTCGAGAGGCTCACCCCAGAACAGCTGGACATCGGCCTCGGTGGCAGACACTCGCTCGGCCGCCTCCGAGGCTCCGCCGAAATAGAGCTTGGGGTGTCGACGGTCGCCGCGGACCTGGATGCGCGGCTCTATGGTGGATTCGGTGACGTGGAAGTGTTCGCCGGCATAAGTGACGTTCTCTTCGGTCCACAGTCTGCGAACCAGCCGCATGAATTCCTTGGTGCGGGCATAGCGGTGCGCCTGATCGCCTTCGCTGTCGCCATAGGCGGCCAGCTTGTCCTGGCCGGATACGATGTTCACGCGCACGCGGCCGCCGGTCAGGTGGTCCAGCGTGGCGGCAGCGGAAGCAAAATTCGCTGGCCGCCAATAGCCCGGGCGGATCGCGATGAGCGGCTCGAAGCTGGTGGTTCGCGCGGCGAGCGCGGTCGCGACGGTGAAGGTGTCGGGCCGGCCCCAGCCGGTTCCGATGAGCGCGCCCTTCCAACCGTGCTCCTCCAGCGCTTTCGCGTGGTCGGTCAGCGTCGTGAGGCTGTTGTGGTTTTCGACGGCGGAATCGCCACGGTGACCGGCTTTGACGTCGTTGGGAATATACCAAAGAAATTCGGAATTGCTGCTCATGCTGTGCGCCTGCGGCTATGTGTGGCTGGGATAACGGAATCGATGGGAAGATGTCTTGGCTGAGTAATGTTGGTGATAAGCGACCGCAGATCGGCTGCCGTTCCATATTCCCATTGTAATAGGTTCGAGATGTAATCTACTAAGATTGTGGATTATAAGATCGCTTCCGATCGTAGGGAAATTGCAGCCATGCACAATATCGACCGTGGGAATGGAATATTATTCCAAATTCCAGCGTGTTTCGATGATGTGGCCGCCAGCCGTGCCGAAAGCCACGTAAGCCGGCAGAGACCATCACACACGCTTTCAGGCACTGCGGCGTATTTTGTCTGACTCTTTTGCCAGGCCTCATTCGTCTTTGTTTCAGGACAGCAAAGGAGAACGTCATGAGCCTGAAGAACAAGCGCGTCGTGGTGACCGGGGGGACCCGAGGCCTCGGACTGGGACTGGTGGAAGCTCTCGTTGATGAGGGGGCCAAAGTCTGGGTGGTGGCCCGTGACGCTGCCGATCTTGAAAAGGTGCGGACACGGCTGGGGGTGGAGACGGCCTCGGCCGATATCATCGACGCAGCGGCCGCAAACAGTATTCTCTCGGATGTGCGTCCGGCGGTCCTGGTTCTCAACGCCGGGGCGGTGCCGCGCATGGCGCCGATCGATCGTACCAGTTGGGAAGACTTCACGGTGACCTGGGACACGGACGTCAAGGGTGGCCTTTACTGGATGCAGGCTGCGTTGAATCTTCCGCTTGCTCCCGGCAGCCGGGTTCTGGTGAGCTCGAGCGGCGCGGCGCAACAGGGATCGCCCATGTCCGGTGGTTACGGAGGTGCCAAGCGGATGCTGTGGCTGATGGCCAAATACGCCAATGGCTTCTCCGAACAGAAAGGCCTTGACATTCGCTTCCAGGCGATAGTGCCTAAGCAGATGGTCGCCGGTACTGGTGTCGGCGGCGCGGGTTCCAGCGCTTACGCCCAGGCAATGGGAATAGAGCAGGATGCATTCCTCGCTCGGTACCCCACTATGCCGCCGCGCCAATTCGGCAATCACGTCGTTCGGGTTCTCACCGACGCGACATATGATTCAGCGCTTGCAATTGGCATCAGGGGTGACACGGGCGTCACCGTTTTGGAAGAATAGGCGGCATGAACCGAAAACAAACCGCAGGCGTCGATGAGGAAAGTTTCCTTGCCATGGTCAGCGAGATCCGGCCAGAGCTTCATCGCTATTGCGCGCGCCTGACCGGTTCGGTGATCGATGGCGAGGACGTGGTGCAGGAGGCAATCGTAAAGGCCTATCAGACCCTTGAGACCCTGAAGGCAAAGGATGCTTGGCGCGCTTGGTTGTTTCGTATCGCCCATAACCGCGCTCTCGACCTTCTGCGCAGTCGCGCATTAAGAGCAGCCGAACCGTTGGAGGCGGCATCGGAGATGCCTGATGACGATGCTCCCGATCCCTTGGAGAGGCTGATGCGTCAGGAAGCGATCACAACGGCCGTATCGCGGTTCGTCGAACTTCCGACGATCCAGCGGAGCGTCGTCGTCTTGAAGGACGTGCTCGACCAATCGCTCGACGACATCGCAGGCCTCCTTGAGATTAGCGTTGATGCGGTGAAGGGCCACCTTGCTCGAGGTCGGGCGCGACTGAGGGAGATCAATGCGCGAGCGCCGAAACGTTCGGCCATCCGAACGCACTCAGCCGAAAACCTGCGTTATGTCGAGCTTTTCAACCGGCGTGACTGGGAGAGCCTCAGAGCGCTCCTTGCGAACGACGTCAAACTGCATCAGGCCACGCATGCGGTCCGGTCGGGAGCAGATGTCGGCATGTTCTTCACGATCTACGCACGGAAAGCACCAGCAATTCATCTCGCCGCCGCATGGCTCGAGGGGCAGGAGGTGATCGCCGTGTTCGAAAATGGTCCGGCGCCAAGGCCGAACCACTTCATGCGGATAGAATGGCGGGAAGGGCAGATCGCCTTTATCCGTGATTATCGTTACGTCCCTTATATTGTGGAAAGTGCCGAGCTGATTCTCGATAGTTGATCATTCCGCGTCGTGCCGGTCTGTCGCACTCAGAGCCCTCACTGCGACAGCCGCAACCAGGCCAGTCAGCACGATGCCCGCAAAACCGATCACCAGTGCGAGCACTCGCGCCGAGACGTGTTTGGGCGAAAAATCGCCATAGCCGATGGTCAGCCCGGTTACGAAGGTGAAATAGAGGGCCTCGTCGAGCCGCCAGTCCTCTATGCGCCAAATTATAAGCCCGCATCCAACCATGACCGTGATAACTCCGGACAGGATTGGCCAGACCACCCGAAGCTGCTGGAGAAGCGCGCGGAAGAACAGGCGTCTCATTTGCTTCGAGCGCGCCCTATTGCCTGATGGTGCTGACACGACTTTCCACCTTTCTGCGGTTCAGTGTCGGGGGAGCAGTGAAGATGATGCCGGAAACATCGGAGGGCCTTATCCGGTGGTCAACAGGCGCCAATGCGTTTCTCCTGTCGACTTCACTGCCCCGCCGGCGGCAAGATATACAGTGTCATGGCGAAGATCATGTAGACCATCAACACCAATACTCCGACGAACCATGCCGACCGTCCGCTATTAGTGACGAACATCGCGGTCATGGTTGCGAAGAGTACCATTACGACGGCACCCGGCCAGAACTGCAGGTCCATCGGTGAGGGGCCGATCAGATAACTGACCAGCACCAGAACAGGCGCAACGAACAACGCGATCTGGGAAGCGCTCCCCAACGCGATACCCACGCTGAGATCGAGGCGGTTCTTGCGCGCACCTGAAAACGCCGAAGCCATTTCGGCGGCGCCGCCAACCAGTGCGACGACAATGAAACCGACAAATGCAGCGGTCATTCCGAAAGCTTCGGCTGCCTTTTGCACGGATTCGACGAAGATCTCGCTCACCAGCGCCACGAGTACGGTGACACCGGCAAGCGTGGCGAGGGCCAAGCCGATCGGCCACGGTGCTTCCTCTGCTTCCTCATGCTCCGCTCCGGAGAAGACCTCACGGTGTGTCTTGAGCGAGAACAGTAGCCCCAGTCCGTATCCGACGATGAGCAGAACGGCCAGGCCAAGGCTTAGCTTTTGGGTGGCTGCCGCAGCCGATGTCGACTCCATCCCGGCAATCGCCGAAGGCATCAGCAGGGCAATCGTAGCCAGAAAAAGCAGGCCCGCTTGAAGCCGCGCGCTGGCTCGATTGAACTCCTGCAAGTGGTATTTGAGCCCGCCAAGCAGAAACGAGGCGCCCAGCATGAACAGCGTGTTGGTAACGATCGCGCCGGCGATGGATGCCTTCACCAACGTGTATTGCCCGGCACCCAGGGCAGCCAGCGCGATGACCAACTCGGTAAGATTTCCGAGCGTGGCGTTGAGCAGCCCGCCGGCGGCGTCACCCGTCTTGGCAGCAACGGATTCGGTAGCGTGACTTAGCAACCCGGCCAGTGGTACGATGGCAAGCACCGACAGCACAAAGAGCGCAGTGTGGGCTTCGGGGACGAGTGCCGCAGCAACGAAAACCACCGGCACGGCGACCAACAACCAGAGCATGGGGTTGTGGCGAATCTCTTTCAAAAGGAGGCTCAACTGTTCACTCCCGTTCAGACACTTAATGGATCGGTCTTCACCTTAGCCGAAGCCAATGACCCGCGCGTTGATTACAGGCAAACGCCGCGAATATTCGTCGTACTGCTCGCGGTGTGGCGAAGGCATCATCATTGACATGTCGAGAGCAATCAGGTCCGCCGATGGATAGCCGAAACTTACGCGGTTGCCGGATTGGCGCGGTTAATAATACCAGCGTTCGAGGCACGATTGCAAACTGCATCGTGTGCAATCTTGTTCAGCCGTTCGGCCTAGCCGTCGTGTTCTTCATCCGGCTTCCTTGCAAAGGAGAGATGCGCGGCTAAATTGAATCTACGTTCTCACCACGGGAGATTTCGCCATGATCAGGCTCTCGCTTGCTACCGCAATGCTGGTGCTGTTGACGTTGTCTTCCTGTGCAAACACGGTAAAGGGAATGGCGACGGACGCAAAGCAAACCGGCCAAGCGATGGAGTCGAGTACACATAGGGTCCTGAAGGCTGCGTCGAATTGATCTGGTTCGCCACGGCCGGAAATAGTGACCACGCCCATCGAGGCGGGTAAGTGGGCGGTAGGGACTTACATTGCAGTCAGGCCGCCGTCTTTGCGCGGGCCTGGTTCGACCGCGGACGGACGATGCAATCGGCCAATCCGCCCAACTCGTTCTGTTCTTCCGCGTGACGCTGACCCCATCGGCAGAGCGCCAGAAGCACCGGCTCCAGAGCGAGCCCCAGGTCCGTTGCCGTATATTCCACACGGGCAGGAACCTCAGCGAAGACCTTTCGCCGGACAAGCCCGTGCTCTTCCATTTCCCGCAACTGCTGGATCAGAACCTTCTGCGTGATGTCGGGCATCATGCGCTTCAGCTCCGAAAGGCGTTTCGGACCGTCGAAGACATAATAGAGAATGACCGGTTTCCATCGGCCGGCGATGACTTTCAGTGCGCGTTCGACCGGCAATTTCGGCAGTCTCTTCGTCGGATCCGCCATGGTCACCTCCTGGTGGGTATGGAACGAAAGAGTGTGTATTTTGGCGTGAAGTCCAAAGCTAAACCGTGCCTCACAGCATTTCAACGTGAGGTCTGCCATGAGAGCCGTTCAATTCAGCCGCTTCGGTCCGCCGGATGTTCTGCAAGTCGTCAAGTTACCCTTGCCGGAGTTGGCGCCGGGCGAGGTGCTGGTGCGTGTCCAGGCCACCGGCGTCAACTATTTCGAAGTGCTGATGCGGGCCGACCGCTACGCCGTCACGCCGGAACTGCCGATGATCCCGGGCGTCGAAGTGGCCGGCGTCGTCGAGTGGGTCGGGGGCGGGGCCGATCCGGCGCTGCTTGGCGCTCGCGTCGGTGTTCCGCTATTTCTTCTTGGCCGCGCCGGAGGCTATGCGGAGTTCGTCGCGGTCGACGCGGCTTCCTTGATCCGCCTGCCAGATCGCATCAGCTTTGACGATGCCGTCGCATTGATGGTTCAGGGCTTGACTGCGCTGCACATGACGCGGCGCTTTCCTGCGAAAGACAAGAGGGTTCTCGTGACTGCAGCCGCGGGAGGTGTCGGTTCACTGCTTGTGCAGTTGGCGAAGCGTGAAGGCGCCAGGCAGGTGATTGCCGCGGCGAGCACGAAGAAGAAGCGTGAATTCGCCCTTTCGCTAGGCGCCGATCTGGCGATCGACTACGGTGAAACGGATTGGCCCAACGCCGTCAGAGCGCAAACCGATGGCTTCGGTGTCGATCTCCTGTACGATACCGTCGGCGGCGCGGTAACGAAGGCGGCACTGGGAGCGCTCGCCCCGGCTGGCGAATTGGTCTTCGCCGCACTTGGTCGTTTCGATCTCGGCAAGAACGAGATGGATCAATTGTTCCTGCAAAACCAGTCGCTGACAGGGTTTGCGCTATTGCCCCTGCTTTCTGCGGAAAACGTCGGCACCGACCTTGCAAAACTTTTTGAGCTTGCTGCCAGTGCTCAAATCAGCGTTCCGCTAGGCGGGAAATTCCCGCTTCACGAGGCTTGGCGCGCGCACGAGGCGTTCGAAGATCGCGCCGCTGGCGGAAAGATCGTGTTGGTGCCCTGAGGAACCGATTGCCGCATCAGGACTGCTCGGATTCTCAGCAATGCTATTGGCCGTTGCGATACCAGCGCAGCGACAAGCAGGAGAGACCTGCATCGATCCTGCCGATTTCCGCGGTCTTCATCGGGACGATTCCGTAACCCAGCTTGTCGAGCATCTCGAGCGTACGCGGGTAATCGGAAGGGACCATGAGGACGTCATTGACACGCAGTGCATTCGCAGCCGGCTCTTCGCCTTCCGGAATAATGATCTGTTTGAAGTCCTTGAAGACGCCGGAGCGTGCAAGGCGGGCGGTCGAGAGCACGGTTTCGTCATCCAGCAACGAGCAGTCGGTCTTGAAATGAAGGACGCCTTCCGGCGTCGCAACCAGCTCGGCTTTGCGGCCGAGCTTGTCGATGCAGCCGGCGAGAGCCTCGGCGCCTGCCTTGTCGGTTCGTGCCGAAAGACCGATCATAACGCTCTTCGGTGTGTTCAGAACATCGCCACCGTCCACATACCCATGACCTGGGAGATCGAGGACCTTGTCGAACATGTCGCGCAAGGTGGGTGCGATTGCGGCTGCTTCGCCAGCGCGGCTTGCTGCACCCGGACGAAGCAGGATCGCACTTTCGGTAAATACGAGCGCGGGATCCTCGACGAAGATGGAGTCCGGGAAAGCCTCGAGCGCGGGCAGGATGGTCACCTCTACGCCGGCCTCGCGTATCGCGGTGATGTAACCATCATGCTCCATCTTCACGCCCTCATAGGTCGGACTGGCGTGCTCGCCGGCACGCAGGCCGTCGACGACCGAGCGCGATGGCTCGCGAACGATGGCGGAGTTGAAATGATAAACTGATCTGGATGAGGACATTTCCAAGTACCCTTTTTGCCGTTCAAGGCTTCTATCGTGATAGTCCTCGGTGGTCGACAGCTTTGGTCAGCGATTGAGGTGCGCTCGATATCGGTGCCTCGCATAAAAAGTGCTGAAAGCGGCTGACTTGTTTTGTGCTCAAGATTTCCACTATCGGGATTTTTGTAAACCAATGTTTCCGGCGGGAGTTTTTGCTGGTTTTGCCTGCGAAAAACCTTCTTTTGGAGAGGAGCGTGTATAAAAGACCGAAGAAATGGAATGTGCCTATGACTGTGACCGCCGCGTCTGATGTCTTGATTGTCGATGACGACCATGAAATTCGTGCGCTTCTGAGCCGATATCTCGAGGAGCAGGGCTTTCGCGTCTCGACGGCAAGCAATCTTCGCGGCTGCAATGAGGCCCTCAGTCGGCGCACGCCGGATCTCCTCGTCCTGGATGTGATGCTGCCCGATGGATCGGGCCTTGACCTTTGCCGTGATCTGCGAAACCGCCGTCCCCACATCCCGGTCATTCTCCTCACCGCGCTGAAGGAGGATATCGATCGGATCCTGGGGCTTGAGATCGGCGCTGACGACTATCTCGGCAAGCCGTTCAACCCGCGAGAGCTGGCCGCGCGTATTCGGGCGGTCCTGCGCCGGACAAATGAGGATTCGTCTCCCGAACCGGATCAGCGCCGTTTTCGTTTTGCCGAGATGACCCTCGATCCGCAGCTTCGCCGCGTCACCAGGGACAATGGCGAGGTTGTTTCGTTGACGGGTGCCGAATTTGATCTGCTCAAAGCCTTTCTCGAACGAGCCGGCCGGCTGTTGTCCCGGGACCAACTGCTCGACTTGACGCAAGGGCGTGATCGTGACCCGGCCGATCGTTCGATCGACGTGCTGATGAGCCGATTGCGTCGCAAGCTGGGAGAGACGGCCGACGAACCAGTGTTCAGAACGATCCGAAACGGTGGATATCAGCTCGTCGTCCCGGTGACCGCAGTTAAGGGCGATCCATGAAATCCCTGGGCGCCCGTCTGGCGCTTCTCCTGCTGACCGCCATTGTTCTGGTCGTCATCACGTCGTCTTTTGCGGCAAGCCTCGTGATGCGAGGGCCGCGGCCGGAAACAACCATGGAACCGATGGCGCACCAGCTCTCCATGCTCGCGAAGCTTGCGGAAAAAGACAGAGCTGCGGCGATCTCTGCTGGCGTGGTCATAGCCGCTGCTCCTGCAGACGGAGCCCCCGATGAACCTCTTTCCGGCTTTCTGATGGAAAGCCTGCGGCGAACCGGCGACGTTCGGGTAGCGACCGTATCCCGCCAATCGACCGGCACTACAACTGCCTCCCTCTATCTCCCCGATGGCAATTGGATGGTGATGCTGATGCCGGAACTCGGTCCGCCGCCTGGAGGATGGAAGATTCTCGCGGGCTGGCTCGGACTCATCATTACGGGAAGTGTGCTGATTTCCATATTCGCCGCATCAAAGATCATGAAGCCGCTTCGCCTGCTTGAGCGGGCGTCGACCGAAATTGGTCCGGATGGGACGCTTCCGCATGTTCCCGAAATTGGTCCGGGTGAAATTCGCGTCACGGCACGGGCACTCAACGAACTATCGGCAAGGGTAAAGGCTGCAACAGAGAGCCGGATGCGGCTGGTCGCAGCCGCCGGACACGACCTTAGAACCCCCATGACGCGCATGCGATTGCGTGCCGAATTCATCAAGGATGAAGACGATCGGCTGAAATGGCTTGCCGACCTCGAAGAGCTCGACACGATCGCCGATAGCGCCATCGGACTGGTGCGCGAGGAAATCTCCACGGATAGCCTGCAGCGCGTAAAGCTCGATACGATCGTCGCAAATATCGTGGCGGAGTTGACGACGATGGGTATGGCTATCAAAGCCGGCGAGTTACAACCCGCGACGATTTGCGCAGGCTCACTGGCGGTAACAAGGGCCTTGCGCAACCTCCTGATCAACGCTGCAACGCATGGTGAATCGGCGATCGTCACCGTCACTCACTCCGGCGACAAGGCCGTGGTCAGGATTGTCGACACCGGGCCTGGTATTCCCGAAGAACGCCTGGGCCAAGTGTTCGAGCCGTTTTTTCGGATTGATATCGCAAGGCAGCGGTCCTTTCCGGGCGCAGGGCTTGGCATGGCCATTGCCAAGGAAATCGTTTCCAGGTTCGAAGGAGAGATCACTGTGCGCAATCGGCAACCAAGGGGTCTAGAGCAGGTGGTTGCCTTCAAGAGCCGTGGCGATGGACCAGCCGCCGGTTGACGACTGCCTTTTTCCAACATCGGGCCGCCGTTTCAGCCTAGCGTCGCTCGTCAAACATAGGCCGTCCGGTCGCCAAACTCTGTATTCCCGTTGAAGTTCGTTGATCCGATGCGATCACTTTCGCCCGAAAGCGATGATTGCTGCTTGCTGTTCGAAGAAGTGGATTCGGAGGTGGTATTCGAAGCCGTGCCAGATTTGGCGGATTGACCGGCTGCGCTGGGTTGGTCGCTGGATTTTTCCAGCTTGGCCAGTTTGGCTTCCAACGCGGCGAGGGCCTTTTGGAGCGTTTCAGCCTCATTAGGGTCCTTAGTGTTGGCAAGCTGTGCCTTCTTTGCTGCGATCTGCGCCTGTATCTTGGCGGCATCGTCCGAGCTTGAGGAAGTTGTAGATGTGGAACTCAACTGAGATCCCGTTGCGACTGCAGAGATTGCGCTGACCATTTCCTGTCCTGATCGTTGCTTCGTTATTCGGAGGGCCGATCATGTGTCCAGTGCATTAAACGAAAGTAAATAGTCAAACGAGCGATATAGATGGTAATTCTACTCAGTTCGAATGATGTAATCAAAAAACATCAATAAACTCCGGGCGATGTATAAATATATCGAAAGATGTAATGGATAAATCCAGAATAAACACGCTATATTGGAAACGTTAGGATAAGAAATTTCCTAAAAAAACCTTGTTTCAGCAATGTTTGGAAATATTTCCAAACGTGGTTGCTGTAAATTCATATGCGGTCCGGAGCTTTCCTATGCTCTGATCACCCGCATGGCCGGCTTCGCCAGACGCCCCCAACATGAATGGCGAAGCCGGTTCTTCTTCCACTGTGAAAAGGGGATGGTCGGTTTTCTGGCCCCGAGACTTCAGTCAGCCCACGATCAATCTCTTGAAAGGGCCGCCACGGGATCGAGCCTGGACGCGTTGCGCGCTGGCAGGTAGCCGAAGGTGAGGCCGATCACGCAGGAACAGGTAAATGCGAGCGCGATGGTACTTCCCGAATAGACCATGGCGAAGTTCGACCCCAGTCGATTAAAGGCAAGGCCGAAGCTGAGCGCAAGGGCAATCCCGAGCGTGCCGCCCAACAGGCAGACCAGCACGGCCTCGATCAGGAATTGCTGCAATATATCCTGCCGGCGGGCACCGACGGCCATGCGGACCCCAATCTCGGCGATGCGCTCGGACACCGAGACCAGCATGATGTTCATGACGCCGATGCCTCCGACAAGCAGCGAGATGACGGCAATGGCGGAGACGAGCAGGGTCATCGTCCGCGTCGTGCTCGTGATCGTCTGCCGGATATCGTCGGTGTTCAGAATGAAAAAGTCCTTGGTGCCATGCCGGCGTTCCAGAAATTGTGTCGCCGCGGCCTCGGCGAGCGAGCTTTCGGTATCGTCATTGATGCGCAGGGTGATGCTGCGAAGCGACATGTCGCCGAGGAACCGCGCTTGAACGCTGGTATAAGGAAGATAGACCGAAAGATTGTCGCTGGAACCGAAGCCGCCCTGCTGCGAAGCGATGACGCCGATGACACGGACGGGCACCTTGCCGACGAATATGACCTGTCCAGTGGGATCGAGGCCCTTATCGGCAAAGAGCGTTGTCGCCGTATTCTGGTCGATCACGGCATCCTGCACCATACGTCGCACGCCGTCGGCGTCGAACAGTCGACCGGCCACAAGTTTCGAACCCTTGACCGAAAAATAGGCATCGCCCACGCCATTGATCAGCGCATTGGCCTCCGTCGAACCGAACCGGACCGTGCTGCTGGTCGAAACGGTTGGCGTGACGGCGCTGACATAGGTCAGTTTGGCCAAGGCATCGGCATCGGCGACGACCAAGGTCTTTATGCGTCCCGAACGAGTATCTCCGAAGCTCTTGCCAGGAAAAATCTCCAGCGTGTTGGTGCCGAGATTATTGATATTGTCCAATACTTTGCGCTGCGAACCTTCCCCGAGCGCAACGACGCTAACGACCGAGGCGATGCCGATGATAATGCCGAGCATGGTGAGGAACGTGCGCAACCGATGCGCTTTCAAGGCGAGGATCGCCATAAGAAACGCCTCGCGCAGCCGGTTGCCCAGTTCACCCCAGCCGGCGCTGCGGTGCTCCTTCTCAGCTATGGAGCTCTGCTTATGGGGAACTTGAGCATTTTCCTCGCGCGCGCGCCTGTCGGCGACGATACGGCCGTCGGAGATCTCGATGACACGTTGCGCGCGGGCCGCGACCTTCATGTCATGGGTGACGATCACCACTGTATGGCCTTCGGCATGCAGCTCGGAGAGGATGCCAAGCACTTCCTCGCCGCTCTGCTGATCGAGCGCGCCGGTCGGCTCGTCGGCGAGGATGACATTGCCGTTGTTCATCAGGGCACGCGCAATGGAAACACGCTGCTGCTGGCCGCCGGAGAGCTGCCCCGGCTTGTGTCCGGCCCTGTCGCCCATGCCAAGGCGGTCGAGAAGTGCAGCGCCGCGGGCCTGCCGTGCGTCGCTGGGCCGGTCCGCGTAGATCGCCGGGACTTCGACATTGCCGAGTGCGCTTAGCTCGGAAAGCAGATGATAGCGCTGAAAGATAAAGCCGAAATGCTCTCGCCTCAGCCTTGAAAGGGCATCGCTGTCGAGCTGATGTGTCTCGGAGCCGGTGATGGCATAGGTACCGGCGGTGGGACGGTCGAGCAGACCGATGATGTTCATGAGCGTCGATTTGCCAGAGCCGGAGGGGCCGACGATGGCCACCATCTCTCCTTCGGCGATCGACAGATTGATGTCCTTCAGCACCGCAATGGTGCGGTCGCCGGATTGATATTCCCGGCTGACACCTTTCAGTTCTAGGAGTGGGGCAGCCATAGCTCAGAACCCCATCGGCGGCGGCCCGCCGCCCATGCTGCTTTTCGCCGTGATGGTCGTGCTCGCTTCCCCGATAACGACGCGCTCGCCTTCCGACAGGCCCGATCGAACCTCGGCGGTGACGTTGTTGTTGAGGCCGATCGTAACCTTTCGGAGGGTCTGCTTTCCGTCCGCTGCGACCACCTGCACACTGTAGGAACCGTCAACGGCTTTTGCTCCAAGCGCCGACGATGGAATGATCAGCACGCCTTTGGCCGCGCCGAGCATGATATGGACTTCGGCCGACATGTAGGTGCGAAAGCGGTTATCCTTATTCGGTACGGCGAAGATGCCATTGTAATAAATCGCCGAAGACGAGGAAGAGGAGGTCGATGTGCTGCTCGAGGAGGACGTGCTGGAAGAGGTAACGCTGCTGTCGCTGGTGATCGATTCGGGAGCCGGCTCGATCGATTGCAGCACGGCATCATAGCGGGTTGCCGGATCGCCGAGGATGGTGAAATAGACCGGCTGGCCCACCTTGACCTTGACGACGTCGGCCTCGGATATTTCGGTGCGAACGATCATCGTGTCGAGCTGGCCGAGAATGACGATCGTCGGCGCCGACTGGGCGGCATTGACGGTCTGGCCTTGCTGATTGACGATGGCAAGCACGGTCCCGTCCATCGGCGCGGTAATCCGGGTGTAGGACAGATTGGCTTGTGCCGTCTCTACCGCGACTTCTGCTGAAACGATCTGTGCATCGAGCGCAGCGATCTGTGCGGTGATCTTCTTGACGCTGGCCTCCGCGCTATCCAGATCTGCCTTGGAGCCGGCCTGATTGCGAAAAACGGTCTGCTGTCGCGCCAGTGTCTGTTGCGCATTGACGAGTTCGGCTTCGCTTTCCTCGCGTTGCGCTTTGACGTTGGCAAGCGAAGCCTGTGCTGTTCTCAGATCGTTGTTTTGTGTCGTGGAGTCGATCTCGGCGATCAGCGTATCTTTCTTGATCTCATCGCCGAGCTTGACATTCAGCGCGGTGATCCGCCCCGAGACCTGCGCGCCGACGGCGACCAGTTTGATCGGCTTGAATGTGCCTGAGGCAAGCACGGCTTCCTCGACATCGCCCCGCGTCACCGCGGCAGTGATGGCCGATGAGCTTTCCTGGGCGAAGATTTCACCGCGAAACAGAAATGCGCCGGCGGCAAGAAGCAGAGCGAGTGCGGCAAAAGCCAAACCTGGCCGCCGAAGCCGGGTTTTTCGCGAAGTGCCTAATGACCGCACGCGTGGCACGGCTCTTTCAATTTGTCTGAGTTCGGTTTGTGCCATTATCGGGCCTGGGGAGTTCAGCATGGGACTATTTGGCTGCGGCTAAGTGCGGACCGGTGTTGGTGTCGACTACCGCGGGCTCGGAGCTATCAACCTCGCCGTCCCAGCCTCCGCCAAGCGCCTTGTTAAGTGCGACATAGTCCGTGGCGATTGAGGCCTGGCTCTCGATCAGGGCTTCTTCCGCGCTGTAAAGCGAGCGTTCCGCGTCGAGTACATCAAGGAAATCGGTCACGCCGGCTTGATTGAGCGTGCGGGACAAGTCCGTTGCCCGGCGGTAAGAGGTGGCGGAAGCGCTGAGCTTGCCGTGTTTCAGCCGTTCCTGGGTCAGCGATACCACGGCATTTTCGACGTCTTCCATGGCGGAAAGAACGGCAGCCTGATAGGCGACATAATATTGGTCGCGTTGTGCCTTGGCGACGTCGACGGCGGCCTTCAGCTGGCCACCCTGAAAGATCGGCACGGTCAGCGAAGGACCAAACGACCAGCCGATGGTCGATTTCTTGCCGAGGTCTGCAATGCTGGTGGCAGAGGATGCGATATCGCCCGTGAGCGAGATCGACGGATAGCGATTGGCTTCGGCCTGGCCAATTTTGGCCGTGTATTGCGCAAGCTGCCGCTCGGCGAGGCGGACATCGGGTCGGGAGCTGAGAATATCGGCGGGAATGCCGGTCGAGACTTCGGTCTTTGGCCTCGGAATGGGACCGCCGGATTTCAACCGCTCCTCCAGTGCTGCCGGCGGCTTGCCAAGCAGTAGGCCGAGACGATGGACCGCCGTGGCATAAGAAATCTCATAGGTCGGGATGTCAGCTTCCGTGCTGCTTGCCAGCGCTTCAGCCTTGGCGGCATCAACGCCGGTGGCGCTCCCGGCCTTGAATTCGGCTTGAGTTAAAGCTGCCGTCTTGCGCTGCGAGATGGCGGTGCGCCGTGCGAGATCTCGTAGGGCCTGATATTCGCGGGCCTGAACATAGTAGGAAGCGACGTCACCGACGAGGGTCAGCATCGTATCGCGCAGCTCTTCTTCGGCGGCGTCGACACCATATTTCGCAGCCTCTGCCGCGCGCTTGTTGCCGCCGAAAAGATCGAGCTCCCAGCTTGCATCGAATCCCGTCTGGTATTGCGAATAGGTAGTCGCCTCGGAGCTTGCATCCGAGGCCGCCGTCCGGGTTCGTGTCGCCGATGCCGTTCCTTCAACGGAGGGCAGCAGCGCGCCCTTCTGCTCGCGATAGCTGGCGCGCGCTTCGCGAATCTTCGCCTTGGCCGAGGCGACGTCCAGATTGCCTACCACTGCCTCCTCGATCAATGCATCGAGCGTCGGGTCTTTGAGCTGTTTCCACCAGCGCGACAGTTCTGGGGCCTTTGCTGATTGGCTCGAGGTCTTGGTGCCCCAATGCGACGGCATGGTAAGTGTCGGCTTGCGATAATCGGGCCCGACGACGCAACCGGCCAGCGCCAGGGAAAGCACCATAGGACCGGCGATGCTTGGGAGCCGTTTATGAAAATGCGAACATATCTGCAAAAGGCGTATCTCTGGTTTGCTTGGCATCCGCGCAGAGATTGGTCCGGGGATGCCGGGCGGGGCGCCCCGGACCTTGCAGCCCTTTTACGGGCCACTCCGTCCACCCAACAAGGATCGGACGAACTGCGTCCGGGGGTCAATCCCCGTCGGATGGAGAAGGAGGTAGAATGGATGACCACGAATTCGGAAGCGCTTGGCTTCTAGTGGAGCCCGTGAGGGCCTGGATCGAGCGATCGTTCGGCATCCTCGAGCTTCTCGAGCTGATCAGCCGTCAGGACGGCACGGAGTGCGGCCGCCTTGTCTTTCAGCACGCGAGCCTTGATTGCTTGGTCCAGCATGCGATCGGCGATCTCTTCCCCAAACAGTCCGGGCGATTTCTTCTCGCCGATGTCAGGACCTGATGGTTTCGTTTCGGCCCCTGAAAAAGGCCTTGGCGGCATATGGCTCGGAAAATCAAGAAAGTCCGTCAGTGCAGCGGTGTAGTCCCTCCAAGCATCAAGCTGGGCGACACGGACACCGATCAGCGTTTCCATGGCCGATAATCTGCTTGCGAGCTCCAACGTGCGATCCGAGTCATGAGGGAAATCGACCGGCGGTCCAGGCGGCGGCGGGGCGGGCATACCGCTCCTGAATGCTATCATACCGCTGTCCAATCGAGGGTCGCGACGAAAGCCGGGGCATGGCCCTCTTTCCGGCCGCATCCATTCCGGCGCAAATTGCATTTTTTCAGGACCGACGGGTTTCTGCTCGGCAGCCGGGATTGAGGGCTCCTCGGCAAAAGCTGGGATACTAAAGCCGCCAACGGCTGTTAGCAATAAAGTTGCGACGATACGCAGATGCTTCATGATCAATGCCTTTGAACCTGGTTCAATTCATTGATGCTAAGCTAGGCGAAGCATATAAACGGGGTGCGTCCTTATATTTCCGAGTGTTTCTTCGCGGCGGAATGTTGCGAACGAAGTTTGCTGCGACCCTTTCAGCAAGAATTTATTACAAATTTTTTCGTCCCAGCTGGCATCTTTCCGCGGCGGGGATGCCAGTGGGAGTGTTTCTCGGAGCTGCCTCGACAGGGGGGCGCCGCTCACTTGAACTGCGCAAGAAGGGCATCCGCACCCTTGCGAATGCCGACCTTGGATGCCTCCAGTGCACCGAAGGCGGCACCGGCGTTCATTGCATTGGGATATTGTTTGGTCACGTAGGCGGACAGGAGACGGTTGCTGGGTGCATCGAAGATCTCCACCGCGTAGTTGACCGAGCCCGTCATCGAGCCTTCCTTGCCGCGAGCAGCCTGAACTGCGTTATAAACGCCACCCCCGACATCGATGTGGGAGAAGGGGCCGAGGAACGGCGTGGTGGTCTTGGCACCCGTCAGCGTCAGGTGAAGCCGCAACGTGCCAGGCACCGGCGTATTGACGATAGCAAATCGGGTCTTGAGCCTGTCGGTGAATTGAGTCTGGATGTAGCTCGCAAGGGTAGCCTTGTCCTGTTCCGAGATTTTCACGAACTGGTTGTCCTGACCGCTGTAGACGGTGACAGGATCGACGATGATCTTATTGTATCGCCTCCAGTCGACATCGCTCCGAAAGCGGTAGGGCGTGCGCCCGCTTCTGTCCTCGGGATTCGGCTGAAGCTGTGAGGCCGAGGTGAGACCCGCGTAAACGGTGGGATCAGCTGTTGTGCATCCGGCAATCGTCGAACAAGCAATTATCAGCGCAGCAATAACTTTGGATGTATTCATCAATTTTGTGGCTCCAGGCGGGTGAGAATGCCGAACGGCATAAAGCGACCGGAACCAGCGGTAGCGGATCAGCCTGTTGCTGTGTTTTCGATAATGTTGAGAGATGTTCGCGACAAAGCTGAGCTGAAGCGTCGTCGACCGTGCTGCGACTCTATCTTGCGTCGGTGGCTCTTATACCAACGCCGGTCGGGGCTGATTTGACGGGGGAAGATCGATTTCCACGACAAGGCCGTTCGGCTCCCGGTCGAGCAATCTGAGCGTGCCTTGATGGCCCGTTTTGACGATCCCCTGCGCGATCGAAAGCCCAAGCCCGAACCCACCGCGCCTCGCTCCGCTTTGTCGCGCCTGATCCGCTTTGAAAAAAGGCTCGAGAACTTTTTCTTTGAGGTTGTCAGGCAGGCCGGGCCCATTGTCGCTCACCCTGATTTTCACCCCGCCGTCTTCGGCCTGCTGCAATTCAATTTCGATATTGTCCGCGTAGCGACGGGCGTTGTCGATCAGGTTGGAGACCGCGCGGGTCATACCTTGCGGCTTGCAGATATAGGTGAGCCTTCTCGGACCAACGAATGTGACAGCGACGCCCGTGTCCGAGAAGTCGGTCGAGATCGTTTGCAGCAGGCTCGATAGATCCACGTTGCGCGGTTGTTCGGGCGTATTGTCGAGGAAGGCCAGGCTCTCGTCGATCATGGAGCCCAATGTCTCTATATCGGCAAGCATAAGACGCCTGAGTTCCGGCTCGTTCGAACGCTCGGCACGCATCCGCAATCGTGTCAGCGGCGTTCTCAGATCATGGCTTATCGCGCGCAGCACGCGGGTGCGGTCCCGCAGCATGTGCTGGATTCGAGTTTGCATCGTATTCAGGGAAGCCGCCAGGCTCCGGATTTCGGATGCGCCCTCGACCTTGAAAGGCTCGTCGGAATTGTCGTCCATGCTGGCGCGCTTGGCAGCCGCCGCGAAGCGGACGAGCGGCTCGGTAATCAACCAACTGCCAAGATGAGCAAGCAGAACCAGCGGGATGACGATTTTAAGGAGCCCGCTGGCAACCGCAGGCGCAAACCAAACGCCGCTTGGGAAGGCGGGCATGCGAAAAGAAAGCGCACGCCTGTCATCGATTTTGATCGCAAGGCGCCCCGGCTCCTCGTCGCCTTCGAACGCTCTTAGCGCCGATTTTACGAATCCATATTCCGTGAGTTCTCTTACCCGTCTGACAAGTTCGTTGGAGGCTCCTCGTTCGTAGATTGTCGATGCCTCTGATGGCGGTATCCGCTGCACCGACATTCCAAGCTGCCCAGCAAAACGCAGGACGGTTTCCTCCTCTTCCGCGGTCTGGCTGCGCGTGAACTCATCCAGGATCATCTCCAATCTTCCGGAGAACAGCCCGATCTCGATACCTTTGTCGTGCCGGCCGTAGATAAAGGGCTCAGATACAGCGGCAACGATCGACACCAGAACGACGAGCAAAATCGCAAGGACGACGAGCTGTTTGTGTATCGATGCCGTGCGCAGGCTTCTCACGGGACACGCTCCACCTTCGAGGCAAACAAATAGCCTCCAAGGCGCACCGTCTTGATGAATGTCGGATCTTTCAAATTCGGTTCGATCTTTTGCCGGACGCGGCTGATGTGCGCATCGATGCTGCGCTCAACTGGTCCCGCCGCGCCGGCGTGCGTCATCGAAAGCAGTTGCTCGCGCGTGAGCACCTTGTTGGGATTGCGGCAGAATGCCCACAGAAGGTCGAACTCCGCCGTCGTCATGGAGACCTGAGCGCCCTCCGCATCAAGAAGCTGACGGCTTCTCGGGTCGATGCGCCAGCCTGCGAAGGTCATCGGACCGAGCTCTTCCTCGGCGGGTTCGTTCGCATCTGTCGCTCGTCGGAGGATATTTTTCACACGTGCCATCAACTCCCGTGAGTTGAAAGGCTTCGTGACATAATCATCCGCCCCTAGCTCAAGTCCCAGGATGCGGTCAATGTCGTCTCGCAGAGCCGTCAGCATCAAAATCGGGATCTTCCGGGAGGACCGCAGGCGTCTGCAAATGCTGAATCCATCCTCTCCGGGCAACATCGCATCAAGGAGAATTAAGTCGAAATTGGAGCGGGCGAGTGTCCGGTCCATCTCCGTCCCGTTGGCCACGGAGGACGCCAGGAACCCGCTATTGTTGACGAGATCGACAAGCATGCTCGCAATGTCGAGATCGTCTTCGACAATCAGAATCCGGGCTTGTTCGGGCACAGTCACTCCATACGCCATGATCGTTCTTTGCTGCTGCTAATACAGCTATCAGCTCTTGTGTGAAGTTATATTCGATAATGTTGCGATATATTGCAGCGGGGCAGCCAGGTGCTCCATCCCTTGATGTCCTCACTTTGGCGCAGAGGAATGGCGCCGCAGTCGGCATCTCTCGGGAGTAAAATCAAGTGGGGTTCTTGACGGCGACCTTTTCGAACAGATCGCCGCGAAATACGGTATCGACGATAATCGTGGTGATGTAGCAGGCACGAATGGCCAGTAGGAAAAACAACACCAGCGAGATTATGCTCACCGTGTAGTGCCTGAACGCGGAGCGCTTCGGCATGCCCGCTATCAGGTCGCTCGCGGCGCTCCTGAAGAGCCGCCACACCGCTATGATGGCAAACAGCGCTGTCAAAATGTAGCCGCTTAACGATGCCGCACCCATTATCCAGACCATTGTCATGCTTCCGCCGTAAAATAGCAGCTCCCCCCTCGGCGCTGCGGCTTGAAGATGTTGGACAGAAAATCCAAAGGGGCATGCGTTCCGATCGCGTGTCGAGCCGAATTCGTCTCGAACAGGGCTATGATCGGCCATGTCTCAGCTCTTTGGGCTCGCCGCGATGTAGCTTCCGAGCAGAGATCTTGCGGATGTAAGCAATCGAGAGGGCCATCTGGCGTCTGCACCGGCCGTTGCATTCGACGTCGATCCGGCCTGGGTGACTTCGGTTCTGCCGGGCCTTGGTTCGATGAGCGCCCTGATTCGCTGGAGGAACCCGGTGTCGTCAAATTGCTTCGACGAGGTGACCAGGCCGCTGTCGGAGGGGACTGCGTGAAAAAAGACCTCGAGATTCACCACGGGTATTGAGCGAATATTGCGGACGATATCAATGTCGGGACGCGTGGTGACGGCGAGACCGTATCGATCCGAACAGAGGGCGTCGAACACTTCCGGTATCGACAATGCAACTGTCGTTTCATACCCGTGCTCCGCCAACTTCGTCGCGATGACATGAGCGGCGCCGTTCGGCAGAAATATCAAAATGAGCTTTTGGGCGCTCGTCGCTAGGTCTGAGACCATGACAATTCTCCTGTGTGCAAGAAGAGATTAGCCGTTGCGCGTCTCGCTGTTTGTTTGGTTTTGTTCGATTTTATTGCGAGTGGGCGCGACAGCTTTGCTGTCGGCAAGCAGGTAAAACAGTGAGTATCGTTTGGATGCTTCTTATATTGAGCCCCGATGGCGCGGCTCTCGAACGATTGTGAATATCCTTGCAATCTGATGATTTGAGCGTGCCTGAAAAAGGGCTGCATCTCACCAATCCGTGGGAATGACGTGATCCAGCATCTTGCGCCCTCCCTTGAGGGCCGCCCCGGAAGCGTCCGCCACCCGGCTCACGACATACGTCGCATCTTTCAATGGTGAGAAGCCGGGTTCATCCGCGTGGTCGTCGCTCGCCTGCAATAGCAGATTGCCAGCATGGTCGTTGTCGAGGGGGTATCCCGCGATCATGGGGTCCTTGGTCTCGCACTGCGGCAGGCATTCGTTGAACCGCAGCACATCTGACGACGCCGGAAGCGGCGCTTTTGCCTTTTGCGAGTGGACTCGGGGTATCACCAGCTTCGCCAAACTGGTCGATCTTGCCACTGGAATGGGGACAGCCGCATTCGCGATCGCTGGTAGCGGCGCCGCCGGACTTGTGTCGACCGCTGCCTGCAGGCTGTTGATGGTTGGTGAGCTGTCGAGTTTGCTATCACCAACCGCAACTGGGCCGAGACTCTCGATTTGTGTCGCTGCACAAAACAGCCCGACGACGGCGGCGCATGCACATAGTGCTAACCCCGCACCCAAGAAGGAGCCGTCTCGAGCACTTCTCAATTCAATCTGCCTCATCTCCATCGCGCGCTCCTTGGGGGCGTTACATCTGATGGACGGCATTGAGGCGCGCCAAATACGGCGGGCTGTTCGTCAAAAAGTGGCGGCTCGGGGGTGATTTGCAAAGAAATGTTGCAGGAAAGCCCGAGCCTGCGGCGCCGTTTTTCTTTCAAGGCAATACGGGTTCGACCGCATGGAAATGGTCGTCACGCGCAAAATGGTATAGCTCATCGTTGAACCTGGCAGGATTCTCCAGAAAGGGTGCGTGTCCGGTCGAGGCATACCAGGATGCTGTCGCCTGAGGGCAGCATGCCAGAAGGTGTCGCCCCATTGCCGGCAGGATTACGGTGTCCTCTTGGCCTTGGGTCATAAGGACAGGCAGTGTAAGTGCAGTTAGCATGTCGTCAGAATCGATTTCGCGGGCGAGCAGGGCAGCCCGGATCTTCGCTGGCACGGCCATGTTCCAGCAAATTGCCATCTCGAACAGATCGGAAGGCAGTTGCGAATAAGTGCAGCCGCGTACGAAATTGCGGATTGCTTCAATGTTGCTGGGCAAGTCGTCGCTCGTGGCGCCAATGACATGGTCGAGAAAGCCTGGGCCAATCAGGGCGCCAAGCGCCGCCTTATTCATGGTGGTCGCCGCGCCCACGAAGTTGATGCCCGCAACACGGCCAGGTCCATGAGCGCGGAGATAGTCGCAGATGATGTAGCCGGCGTAGGACCAGCCCACGAGAACCGGACTAGCAAGGTTGAGTTGATCTATGACGGCGGCAATATCGTCTGCCCAGAGCTGCGGTTCAGTATAGTGCCCGGCTTCAAGCGGGGCGTCCGACATGCCATGACCGCGCAGATCCATGGCTACCAGGCGAAAATCCTCCGCAAGCGCGCTTTCATATTGGTTTTTCCAGCACAGATGGTTCTGCGACCATCCGTGGATGAAAAAGATCGACGGCGCGTCTTCTTTTCCCCACTCGCGAACGTGCAGTCGCAATCCTGCACCGCCAGTTACAGTGTGAATCTTCATCGTCATGCCTCCCTGTGAGGGTCGAATGCAGCAAGAAGCACGCTATTTTGCCTGCGTGAGAAAGAGTGTGGGGGCAATCGTTGAAAATGCCGGCCCAATCGTTGAAAGAGCGCAGCCAACAGGTCAAGGCATTCTAACCTGCGGCTCCGCCGTTTCGGCGACGAACCGCCTTACTTCACGAATAAACTGCTCAAAGGCGGGCTCGCTGGAGAGAAGAATGTGATTGGCGCTATCGAGATCGACAAATCGAGCGCCAGGGATTCCGGCTGCAAACTCCCTTCCAGACTGGAAGGGAACGACAGCGTCTTTCCTGGCATGCAAGACGAGCGTTGGAACCGTCACCTGCGACAGGACGTCTGAAACGTCGATTTCCCCGAATGCTTCGTGCAGGCGACCCGCGTTGCCAGGCGACACCGAAATGCGCTGCAGTTCGTCAAACCAATCCATCTGCACCTGGTCCGCCCCTGGGATGAACATTGCTGTGAAGAGATGCCGAAACACCGGATTGTTCTGTCCCCAGCCTTCCCGGATCAGTGCGGTCATCGCCTCGTGCGTGGCTACTTCATGGCTGTCGCTTCGCTTCCTCCAGCCCTTTACAAATCCTCCGTATAGGACAAGCCCTGAAAGCCGTTCAGGATGTCGGACGGCATAGGCAACAGAGACGGCGCAGCTTTGCGATACGCCCAGAAGTGTGAATCGGTCGAGGCCGGCCGCGTCGACCACGCTCTCCAGGTCTGCGATCATCGCCGCAAACGACAGATCCTCGGCAACCCAGTCCGAGAGACCGGTGCCACGTTCGTCGTAGCGTATGAGCATCGTTTTTTCCGAAAGGGCGTCGATCCAATGCCTCCACACTGGACTTTCCCAATCATATTGGAGATGCGACATCCAGTGTGCGGCTCGCACGATCGGTGATCCGTGTCCACGCACCGCATAGGCAATCGTCACCTGGTCCGCGGTCTTGCAGAAGCGAATTTCGTGCGATCTCTTGCCGGGCGCCACGGGCAGCAAAGGGGCAAACGCCCGAGAGTTAGGACCTGATTCTAGTGCGAAAGGTCCAGGTGGCTGATATGGAGCATCGCGACCAGACTGCATCGGTTTGGTCGCGGAATTTGACGACTCCGGCCACTGCTCGGGCAGACCGACGTCGGCTATTTCTTCGATAAGTCTGTCGAGCACCATGGAATGAGCCTGCACACGCTCGGGATTGTCGCGAAGGCGTCGGATGAGGGTGCGCAGGATCGCCGTGTGCAGCCGAAACGCTCTGTCCCGGTGATATAGCCGCCACGCTTCAAAGTTTGGGCAGTGCGGCAGGCTGAGGCCTTCGAGAAATTCACCGCGAAATATCGTCGCCAGCGACTCCAGTGTCGACGTATCCAAGGCGTCGAGGTCCGCGGGTCGAAGGGAGACTATGCCCTTGAAGTCCACGCTGACCGTCTGGGGGCTGAGAAGAACGGAATTGTGGTCCGCATGCAGACGTTCATGACCTTCCGTGTTCACGATTGGCCTGATTTTGTGGAGGCTCCACCTTAAGGAAGCTCGAGGATCATCCGGAATTTCCCAGAACATCCTGCAAAGGTGGTCGCGACGCTGGGGTCTTCCGATGACGGCCAAATAACCAAGAAGGGCACGGGTTTTCTTCGACTTTGGCAGGGGCAACAGCCGTCCCTGCTGTCTGACGTTGAGTTCGCCCAATACCTCTATTGTCAGTTGGTCGACCATGATGCACCGACTTGACGGTAGTCTTCAGGCAACAGCTTAGAACAATGCAGTTCAAGATGAAATCAGCGCCGTTGCGAGCATTCCACGCTTGGTATCTGGCGACCGAATGGATGAGCTGAGCCCGGTTTCATTCGTCTCCGGCAAGAATGAGGCCACGCAGGGGTTCCGTGTGGTAACGAGCATGAAAGCTCTCCGGCGCCCGCATCCAGTTTCCGACGTCGATGTTGAGGAAACGGTCCGGCTCGACGAAAGCATGGACATGCCCGTCACCTGAGAGCGTGTGAACCAAATAGCCGGCTCGGCGAATACCGTGAACGGGATACTGCAAGCCGTCCCGATCAATGACGAAGGCTGTCGAAGGCGCCCAGATCTGTTGGAGATTTTGCCAAGTCGCGGTCTTGTAGTCATGGATGTGGCCGCTGCATACCAGCGCATCGCTGGCCGGCGACAGAGCGTCCCTCAGCCGGTTCCGGTGTTCGGGGTAAAGCGCGCTCTGGCTGAGCACAGTTTCGTCCGGCGTGCCCATATAGAGCGGCTTGTGCTTGAAGACCATCAGACGGCGGCCGGCCGCGCTGGCGGCGGCCTCCTCGACCATGACCTGCTGTTGTGCTTCCCCCTCGAGGCCGCTTCCCGGCAGCATCGAATTGAGGCCGACCAGCCGCCAGTGGCTGCCGATGTCGCGCGTCCAGAAATCCGGCCCGAAATGGCGGAGGTAAGCTTCGCGGCGGGCGGTGGTGATCACCGTTTCGCCGCCGCGCACGTCCGGCAGGCTGTTGCCGATATCGTGGTTGCCCGGCACGAAGGCGATAGGACCGCGGATGCGCTTAAATTGTCGGGCGGCGAAGGCGAGCTCGGCCTCGAATTGCGCCCCTTCCATCGACATATCGCCGGTGCAGACGACGAGATCGTAAGTCTCGGCGGCGAGCAGCTCCACCAGCACTTCCCAATTGTGCTGGAAGAAGGGGCGGCGGCGGCCGAGATGAGGATCGGATATCTGGATGATGCGGAACTGATCGGAAGAGTTTTGCATGCGAAGGCCTATTTGTTGGCGAAAGGAGGATGCACTCAGGCGGCCGGATCGTCGGCCCGCGTCGCGGTGACGACCCTGGTGACGTAGTCGATCGGCAGGATACCGTTCTGCGAATGGGTTCGGATCAGCTGTGTCAGCCTTTCGAGATAGGCCGCCTCGCCGATCGTCGCGATGGCGCGCTGAGTGATCGTCGAGGAGAGGCTGAAGCTGATGAAATCCTTTTCCGACAGGGCGGTTCGCCATTCGAAATCCCGCGTCGCGACGGATGATGACCGTTCATACACGTAAAGCTCCGCAGCGACGTCGAGCGCCCGATATTGCCCGTCAAAGGCGGGGAAGGTGCCGCGCCGGTAGCCGTTCACTGCGGTTTCGTGCAGGTTCTCGTAGGCGGCTAGCCATTCGCTGTGCCACCACCGGCGGATGTTCTGCAGGACGACCAGGCGGCCGCCGGGGCAAAGGCATCGGAAGGCCTCTGCGTAGAAGACCGGTCGATCGAACCAGTGAACAGCGGTCGCGGCGGTGATCACCGCTGCGGCCCCATCGGAAAAGGGAAGTTTTTCGGCCGAACCGGCTATAAAGGTTATGTTGCCGATATCGGCCGATGCGGATTGTGCCATGCGCCGCATGTCGGCGCTCGGCTCGATCCCGACCGTCTCGGCCTGTGGCAGGAGGCGGGCAATCTGGCGGGTGAAGATGCCTGTTCCGGCACCCACGTCGACGACCAGGCCGGACAAGCCGCCGAGGTCTGCGATAGCCGCATCCGGATAGCTTGGGCGTGCTTCGTTGTAGCTGATTGCCAGCCCATCATAGGGGCTGGCGGTGACGGCCGAATCCGCCGTGTTGTTATCGATTGAAGTCATTGCAGCAGGGCCTGTACGTCATGGGTGATCGCCGGAGCGGTTTCCGAAGCTGTCTTCTTGCCAGTCACGATCGCTTCGAGATGTCCCTTGATGACATCGATGATCTTCAGACCGTTCGGCCCGGGAAAGGCATACCAGCCGGTGAGGACCGGGATCTGCTTGATGCTGGTCTGATAGTTCGGCTGGCTCTTGTAGAAGTCGCCAAGCAGATCAGGCGTGTTTATGGCGATGTTGTTGCTCGGCAGGTAGCCCGTATGGCGAGCCATGATTGTCTGGCCAATCGGGCCGGTGGCGAACTTGATGTATTTCCAGGCCGTCTTCTGCTTTTCCGCATCCTTCGTCAGCATCAACGCGGCATTGCCGCCAGCCGGCAGACGACCGTCAGCGGACGGCAGAGGAAAAGGGTAGGTGCGGAACTTGAAATTCTGGCCGACCGCGGCCGTTGCCTTGCCGAGGTTGGAGCTGGAGTCGGCGAAGATCGCGATCTTGCCGGCTGCAAAAGCGGGGCGCGCCTGGGCGGAGGGGAGGTTGGGCATGCTGGCCTTGGCGAAGCTCTCCACCGTTTCCAGCGCCTTAATGCCGGCCGGGCCGTCGAGCGCAGCTGTCTTTTCGTCGGCGCTCAACATCTGGCCGCCATAGCTGAAGTCGAGGCTCTGGAACATCCAGTTTCCGGTGATGTCCCACTGGAAATAGAAGCCGGTCACGCCGTTTGCCGGATTGTCGAGCCGCTTGCCGAGCGCCACCATGTCGGCCCAGTTCGTCGGAAATTGCTCGGGATCGACATTAGCCGCCTTCAGAAGATCGAGGTTGACGTAGACGAGCGGTGTCGAGACCGCGAACGGAATGGCGTAATAGCGATCCTTGAGCGTACCGATGCGCAGCATGCCAGCATCGTAGCCGAGCTTGTCGGCGCCGCCGTCAGCCTCGATGAAGGAGTTGAGCGGCACGGCCAGATCACGATCCACCAGGCTGCGGATCAGGTTCTGGCCCTGAAAGACGACGTCAGGCAGATCGCCGATGAGCGCGCCGCGCAGCAGGCTCTGGGTTGCGGTCTCATAGCTGTCGGCCGGAGCGAGGAAACTGATCTTGATGCCGGGATTTTCCGCTTCGAAGCGGGTCTTGATCTCCTCGTGAGCTTCGGCCGTTGTGCGGTCATTGGCATAGAGGACGTTGATCGTGGTGTCCGCCGCCCGCGCGGCACCGGCGGTCAGGCCGAGCAAACCGGCTAGCGCAAGGGATTTGACGAGAGATTGCATGAATGAACTCCGTGCTGATCTACTTGAGGGAGGAGGAAGCAAGCCCTTCGATGAACCATCGCTGGGCGAGAACGAAGGCGAGGAGAAGCGGCAGGATGATAAGCACCGCGCCGGCCATGAGCGGGCCGAAATCAGAACCGGCCTCAACGCTTCGGAAGGCTGCAGCGCCGAGGGAGGGTGGCATGAGATCCTTGCTCTTGATAACGATTGACGGCCAGAAGAGGTCGTTCCAGTGGGCAACGACAGAGAAGATGGAAAATGCAATGGTTGCCGGCAGCGCCATCGGGACCATGATGCGCCAGACGATCGCCAGTTCGGAAAGCCCGTCGAGCCGCGCAGCCTGGACAATATCGTCGGGGATCGACTTGAACGACTGGCGAAACAGGAAGATGCCGAAGGGCGAGATGATGAAGGGCAGGATCAGGGCGGCATAAGTGTTCAGGATGCCGAGCTTGTAGCAGAGAATGAAAAGCGGTAGCGCCAGCACTTGATGCGGCAACAGCAGGCCGACGAGAACCAATGCTAAGAGCAGATTTCGCCCGGGGAACTTCAGCTTGGCGAGCGCATAGGCGCAAGGCGCACAGAAGAGGATCTGCAGGGCGAGGATGGCAAAGCAGACGATTGCGCCGTTCACCATGAAGCGCGCGAGCGGCGCAGTGCTGAGCGCCTTGCTGTAGTTTTCGTAGGCATCCCAATGCTGCGGAATAAGCGCGAAGGGCGAGCCGAAGATCTCGTTCGGCGGCTTTACCGACAGGCTTACCATCCAGATGAAGGGAATGAGAGCGAAGAGCGTGGTCGGCAGCAGAGCTGCGTGCCGACCAAGGCCGATGCCGAGGCGGAATGGGGAGACGGTCATGAATAGTGGACCTTTCTATCCATCACGCGCGCCTGAAAGAGCGTCAGCGAGACGACGATCACCAGGAAGACGATCGTGACGGCGGCGCCGTAGCCTGTGCGCAGATACTCAAAACTTTCGCGGTACAGCGTGTAGAGCAGCACGTCGGAGGAATGGCGCGGTCCGCCCTGCGTGAGGATCTGCACCGTATCGAAGACCCGGAAGGCGTTGAGCGCCACGACGATCACCACGAACATCGTCGTCGGGCCGAGCATCGGTAGTGTGACCGTCCTTAGCCGGTCGAGCCAAAGATCGGCGCCGTCGACACTCGCTGCGTCGTAGAGATCCTTCGGGATGCCCTTGAGGCCAGCCAGAAACAAAACCATGGCGAAGCCCAGATTCTGCCAGATGCCGATGACGGCGAGCGCGGCGAGCACGGTATTCTCGTCCCGCAACCAGTTAGCGGTTGGAAGACCCGCGGCCGCAAAAATATGGTTCACGAGCCCGATTGTCGGATGAAGAAGCGCCTCCCAGGAGATCGCCATCGCCGCCAACATCGCCATGTAGGGCAGGAAATGCACAGCCCGATAGAAGGCCCTGAGGCTCCTGCCGCTTTCGACCAGAAGAGCGACCACCAGGCCGAGGACGACAGTCGCCGGCACGACGATTGACACGTAGATGAGCGTGTTCAAGAACGACACCTGGAAATCCGGGTCGCCGAAGACCTCGCGAAAATTGGCAAGTCCGACGAAGCGCAGGCTCGTCGCGCCGAACTGCCAATCGGTAAGGGCAATGCCGAGCACGGCCAGAACCGGCAGGATGAAGAGGGCAATGAGCGCGACCGTCGCAGGTCCTGCGAGCCAGAAGGCCGCCATCGCCTCGCCTGCCGCCATCGCCCGCGCCGCCGCGCCCGGTCCATCGGTTGACGAAGGGCGCGTCTTCGGCACGGGATCGATTGCGACCGTCATCGCGCATACTCCCTGATCGCATGGGTGCTGGCGCTGGGCCTAACACGCATGCCGGCCGCATCGAAGACGATCATGCGGTCGGCCGGGACTGTCAGCTGCAACGTTTTGCCAAGTACGGCCTCCGAGGCCTGCTCCACAGGCAGGCGGGCGATCAGCAGTTCTTCCACGCCATCCATGTCCAAATGCACGAAGAGGTCGGAGCCCAGATGTTCGACGAGGCGAATGCGCCCGCAGAAGGCGTCCGGCTGGTCGCGTCCGGCAATCTGGAATGCTTCAGGGCGGATGCCGATTGTCAACGTTGTGCCGGGCTGCTGTTCGACGGTCAGCGGCAATAGTGTGCCGGCAGTTTCGACCCTGCCGCGCTCACGCACCGCCGCCTTCAATATGTTGATCTTCGGCGAACCGATAAATTCCGCCACACGGAGGTCCGCCGGGTCGGCATAGATGTCCTGCGGTTTACCCACCTGGAGCAGTTCGCCCTCAAGCATGACCGCGACGCGGTCCGACAATGTCATGGCTTCCGCCTGATCGTGAGTGACATAGATGAAGGTGACGCCCAACCGGGTGTGCAATTCCTTGATCTCGGCGCGCATCTGGACGCGCAGCTTGGCGTCGAGGTTTGAGAGTGGCTCGTCCATCAGGAAGACAGCCGGATCGCGCACCATTGCGCGGCCGACTGCCACCCGCTGCCGCTGCCCGCCGGAGAGCTGCCCCGGCTTGCGGCCGAGCAGGTGGCCGATGCCGAGCGCATCGGCGGTGTCGGCGACGGCGTTTTCGATCTCGGCGCCGGTCCGCCCGGTACCCGGAATAAACCAGCCGATCAGCGGCAGGCGCTGCCAGGCCGAGAGCCTGCGCATTCTGAGCGGCAAGGCCATGTTCGCGGCAACGGTCATATGGGGATAGAGCGCGTAGGACTGGAACACCATGGCGACGTCACGCGCCCCGGGCCGTAGGCCGTCGACATTTCTGCCGCCGATCGACAGGCTTCCGCCGTCCTGGACTTCGAGCCCGGCGAGGATCCTCAGCAGTGTCGACTTTCCGCAACCGCTCGGTCCGAGCAATGTCAGGAATTCCCCGTGCGCGACGTCGAGTGAGACGTCGCGGAGCACAGGCGTCGGGCCGTAACTCTTCGTCAGGTTGGAAAGGCTCAGTTCCGCCATGTCGGGATTGTCCGCAGCTCACTCAAATTTGTCTTGACGACAATCTGTCTAGACAGATTCTGTTTCAGCTTCGTGACAGCGGCGTATAAGATGCGAGCGGCAATTTGGGTGGTTCCGGGTCGTGCCAGGCTTCCATATTATGATGGCGAGTCGACCACAGAATGACGGATACAGGTAATGGCAGCAGAACTCGTGCGACACGAGGGGCAGGACGAGCCGCTCTGGAAACAGATCGAGGCTATTCTTTTGCAAGAGATCAAGGATGGGCGTTTCAGGGGGAATGGGCGACTTCCCTCGGAGTTCGATCTGGCGGCGGAATTCGGTGTCAACCGGCACACGGCCCGCCAAGCAATTGCCGCCCTGGTGCAGCGGGGAGTGCTGTTCAAGCGAAAGGGCGGCGGTTCCTATGTCGTTCCGGAGATGCTGGACTACGCCATCGGCGAGCGAACCCGCTTCAGTACTAACGTCGCCCTACAGGGGCGCGAGCCGGCACATACCCTGCTCGTGGTCGACGAACGTGCCACGCACAAGAAGGCTGCGCAGGCTCTGAACATGGCCGAGGGCGATCCGGCAGTCTACATCTCGCTGATCGGCGAGGCCGACGATATTCCGATCTCGGTGGGTGAAACCTACCTCTCGGCAGCCCGGTTTCCGGGCTTCGGGGCGAAATACCGGGAAACCTATTCGATGACCAAGGCTTTGGCGCATTACGGTGTGTTCGACTACAAGCGCGACGTAACGCGCTGTATTGCCAGGATGCCGTCGCCGGAGGACGTCAAGCATCTGAGGCAGTCGGAATCGTCACCGGTCCTGTTCGTGGAGAGCGTCGACATCGATCTGGAGGGACATCCAATCGTTTATCATGAGACCCGGTATGCCGGCGAACGCGTTCAATTCGTCATCCGGCGTGGAGATCTCTGATGGTTTGCCCGCTCCCACCTCGCTGCTAAACATTGCGCTGAGCAAGGCCCCACCGGGTCGTTGCCGAGCCCAGCACTCTTATCGCCGTAGAACGATCATCTTTTCCTCGGACATATCCTTCATGGTCCAGGGAATGCCTCCGACGCCATAGCCCGACTCCTTGCGGCCGGCGAATGGCATCCAGTCTGTCCTGAACGCCGTATGGTCGTTGATCATGACGGCGGAGGCTTCCAATCTTTGCGCAGCGGTCAGGGCAGGTCCGATATCCCTAGCAAAAACGCTTGCCTGGAAGGACCATCTGACACCGTTTGCCGCTTCGATGGCGGAGCCGAAATCCTCGTAACCATAGACGCAGACCACCGGCCCGAAAACCTCGAGCTGCGAGACCTTCGCCTCGGGCGGCGGGTTCAGCAGGATGGAGGGCTTCAGCGTCGTTTCCGAGAGATGTCCGCCGCCGATCCGGCCTGCCCCGGCAGCAATCGCTTCGTCGATCCATTCGGAGACCCTGTTGGCTTCACGCGGATGGATCAGCGGTCCGACTTCGGTATTTGGAAGCAGCGGATCGCCAACCCGAAGTGCGGCCACACGTGCCGAGAGAACCTCGACAAAGTCATCGAAACGCGCACGGTCCACGAAAATGCGTTGGGTGGAAACGCACACCTGGCCTGCGTGATAATAGGCGCCCTTCGTGATCGGTTCTATGATCGTCCCGATATCCGCGCTGCTATGGATCAGCACTGGAGCTGCTCCGCCGTGTTCAAGTGCACATCGCGTGCCGGGAGGAAGCTTGCTCCGGAGATACCATCCGACTTTCGCCGATCCGATAAAGCTGAGGAATCTAACGCGCGGATCGGTCGCGAGTTTCTCCGCCAGCAGGTTGTCGTCGGTGATGAGCGTCTGACACCAGCGTTCTTCCAGTCCGGCCTCGCGGAAGAGCGCCACGAGATCGAGGCAGCTCAAGGGTGTCGCAGCCGCTGGTTTTATGATGACGGGGCACCCGACCGCTATGGCAGGTGCAATCTGGTGGATGATCAAGTTCAGGGGATGGTTGAATGCGGAAATGGCGGCCACTACACCGATGGGCTCTTTCGTCGTAAACGCCCATCTGCCTTCGCTCGCCGGCGTCAGCCCCATCGGGATCTCTTTGCCGGCGAAGTTCCTCAGCTCGTCGGCGGCGTTGCGGAGACCGTCGGCAGCTCTGGCGACCTCCACAGCCGCATCCGGATAAGGCTTGCCTCCTTCCAGCGCGATCTGCTTGGCGAATGTTTCCGCCCGGGCGTTTAGAAGGTCGGCAACCTTCCGGAGGATGGCGACACGCTCATATGTCTTGAGCCAGCCATCCCGATCCTTGAATGCCGCGGCGGCGGCCGCAAGCTTGGTCGCTAGAGTCGGCGCATCGTCCATCGGTATCTCGCGCGCGGGCGAACGGTCGAAGGCTTGAAATACTGTCAAAGTGCTCATGCTGTCTGCTCCGGCAAAACGGGAAGTCTCTTGCTGAGCTCGTCAACGAGGACGCGCTTATTCTCGGAATAATCGATGGGTACCACGACAAGATGGACCCCGCCTTCCAAGAATGCCTGCTCCAGTGTCGGAACGAAGTGATCGATATGTTCCACGCGGTGGCCCTTGGCCCCATAGGCTTCAGCATATCTTACAAAGTCGGGATTCCCGAAAGTCATGCCGTAGTCCGGGAACTCGTCGACTGCCTGCTTCCAGCGGATCATCCCGTATGCCCCGTCTTCCAGCACCAGAATGACAAGGTTGAGCTTGAGGCGAACCGCGGTCTCGATTTCCTGGCTGTTCATCATGAAGCCTCCATCCCCGCAGACTGCCATTACTCGGCGATGAGGATAGAGGAGAGAGGCCGTCATTGCTGACGGAAGGCCCGCACCCATGGTGGCAAGCGCATTGTCCAGCAGCAGCGTATTCGCAACCTGCGTCCTGTAGTTCCGGGCAAACCAGATCTTATACATGCCGTTGTCGAGCGCCACGATGCCGTCGGGCGGTATGACGGTGCGCACATCATGGACGATCCGCTGCGGTGTGAAACGGTCTTCCTCCGCACGCGCTGCGACCCTTTCCAGGATTCCCGCACGCAGCGGCAGAAGGGCTTTCGCGTTGGGGAGCTGTCCTTCAAGCCTGTCGGCGAGGAGCTTCAGCGAGGGACCGATATCGCCGATGACCTCCGTTTGCGGGAAATAGACCTGCTCCACCGTTGCCGGCTGATATCCGACGTGGACCACCTGAGGACCGGTTTTTCCCATGATGAACGGTGGCTTCTCGATGGTATCGTGGCCGATCGTGACAATGAGGTCCGCCCGCTCGATCGCTTCATGGACGTAATCGCGTTCGGAGAGCGCTGCCGTGCCGATATAGAGTTCAGTACCGCCGGGCACCGTGCCCTTGCCCATTTGGGTGGTGAAATACGGTATCCCGGTCCTGATGACGAAATTGGCCAGATCCGATGTCGAACGCGGGCGGGAGGCGGCTGCGCCGAGCATGATGAGCGGCCGCTTCGCACGCCGGATCAATTCGGCCGCCCTATTGAGCGCGTCCGCATTCGCGACGGGCAGCTCTGCCGGATGAGGCGGCACCATCGGGACAGGCGCGCTTTCCTCGGCGGCGATATCCTCAGGCAGCTCCAGATGGACGGGACCCGGCCGTTCCTCCTGCGCAATCCTGAACGCCTCGCGTACCAGCGTCGGTATGATCGACGGCGAGACGATCTGGCGAGAAAGCTTGGTCAGCGGCTTCATGCTGCCGACGACATCGACGACCTGGAAGCGCGCCTGGCGTGAAGACAGAACGCCCTTTTGCCCGGTGATCATGATCATCGGCATTGCACCCAAGAGAGCGTAGGCAGCGCCTGTCGAGAGATTTAGCGCGCCGGGGCCGAGGGTGGAAATGCACACACCGGGCTTTCCAGTCAGCCGGCCGTAGGTCGCGGCCATGAAAGCGGCGGCCTGCTCGTGCCTGGTCAGTACAAGCTCGATCGAGGACGTCCGGATCGCCTCAACGACGTCGAGGTTTTCTTCTCCGGGAATCCCGAATATGCGTTCGACGCCTTCATTTTCCAATGCGGCGACAAGAAATTCCGATCCTTTGGGCATGTCGATCTCCGAATGGTTTGTCAGCCATCATCCATGCCAGCGCCTGCTGAGCAAGACTTTTATTGGCGGCGCTATTCTCTAGCGGTTGAACCGGGAACTGGCAGCGTTCCGTCTCACGATACGCGACGGCAGGTCGTCCCGGCTAGCCAGGCTCCGTGCTTTGCACTTCTGTGGTTGCCGCCCGTTTTGCAAGAAGTTTCTGACCTTTTGTGCGTGTGATCGAGTGCGGTCTTCTGTCAGGCCTTTCGTTGCGACGCTTCCAAAGGCCGCCGGCCGGTATGGTGATCTGCGGAGCGGGTCCAAATCTTAATTCCGAGCTTGCATGCTCAAAGTGCCAAACTGGTTTTCCCGTCCCGATCGGTTCGATCATGCGCCCATTCTGGTCATTGCCTTCTCACACCCGTCTCCCTGCGTTACTCAGGCATGCTCTGCATGAAGTTCATACAGCCATGCCCGACGCCGGAACTCGATAATTTTCACCCTTCGCCAGCATGGCCCAGATCGCCCGCGCCATCTTGTTTGCGAGAGCGATCGCCACCAGCATGCGCGGCTTTCTTGCCAGCATCCGGGCCAGCCACGAACCGTCAGCAATCCGTTTACGACCCATCCATGTGATGCGCGACATCGCGCCAATGATCAGCAACCTGCGAATGTCGGCCTGCCCAGCTTTGGAAACGCGGCCAAGGCGCTCTTTCCCGCCGGAGGAAAACTGTTTTGGGACAAGACCAAGCCATGCCGCAAAATCACGGCCGCGACGGAAGCTTCTCATTGCCGGCGCGAAGGCTTCAACGGCCATTGCCGTCATCGGGCCGACGCCGGGCATGGTCTGAAGCCGCTGCGCGATATCCGTCTGCTTGGCGACCTCTCCAATTTTCTTTGTCTTATCATCGATCCTGGCGGTCTTCTCCGCAATCTGAGCCAAAAGATCGCGGCACTCTTCCTGGACGAGCTGAGGCAGATCATTGCCTATTTCATCGAGAATGGCCTCGATACGCTTGATATGACTGATCCCCAACGGAACGACATGACCGTATTCGTAGAGCACGGCGCGCAAAGCATTGACCAGTTCGGTGCGCTGATGGACGATGCGCTCGCGTGCGCGGAATAAGATCGCTCGTGCTTGCTGAGCTTCCGTCTTTGGTTCGACAAAGCGCATTTCGGGACGCTGCGCGGCAGTGACAATCGCCTCGGCATCTGCAGCATCATTCTTCTGCCTTTTGACAAAGGGCCGCACATATTGCGGGGCGATTAGCTTGACTGCATGTCCAAGCTTCACCAGCTCGCGCGCCCAGAAATGCGCGCTACCGCACGACTCCATAACCGCGACGCATGGCGGCTGCGCTTCCATAAACCTGAGAAATTGCACGCGGCCAATTTTCTTGCGGAACTTCACTTCCCCCATCATCGATGCCCCGTGAAGCTGAAATACATTTTTTGCCAGATCAATGCCAATCATAGTATCGTACATTCCGCCGTCCTCTCCGCTCGGTGGCCCTAACGAACCACCATCCTGGCACATTGCGATGCCGTTGGGGGAGGGCGGCAACCATCCCATCTTAATTGTAAGAATGCGGCAGTTTGGTTCAGGCTTGGCATTTAATTGTGAGAATCGTGGCTACGGAATTTTCAAATTAAGTGAACGGGTAATGGCCTGATATCGTTGAGTCGCGATTCTCGAAATTAAATGGAAAGTGACATCATGCTCCCCATCCTTCAGCACCTGCGCATTTCCGAAGAATTTGGAAACGCCTTCCAGGACGACAATTGGGGTTGTTGCGGCATTTGCCATGGGTGGTCTCCGTCAGCGGGTGGTTCAGGCGTCGAAGTCTATTGACAGCTGACTGAGGAAAAGCTTCAGCCGCTCGTTCTTTGGCCGGGCGAGCAGCTCGCCGGATGGGCCTTCCTCGACGATGGCCCCCTTGTCCATGAAGATGATCCGGTCCGCGGCACTGCGGGCGAAACCGATCTCGTGCGTCACCAGCACCATCGTCATGCCGGAACCGGCGAGTTCTTTCAGGAAGACCAGGACTTCGTGGACCATCTCGGGGTCAAGGGCCGAGGTCGGCTCGTCAAAAAGGACGAGATCGGGCTCCATGGCCAGCGTGCGAGCGATCGCAACGCGCTGCTTCTGGCCGCCGGAAAGCTCGGAAGGAAAAGCGTCCGCCTTGTCTTCAAGTCCGAACCGACTGAGCAAGGCTCGTGCATCCTGCTCAGCCTTCTGCCGGGAAACGCGATTGACCCGGATCGGTCCCTTGGTGATATTGTCCAACACGGTAAGGTGCGGCCAAAGATTGAACTGCTGAAAGACGAAACCGATCTTCGGCCGGCGGCGGTCGATCTCCCGGGAACTTTGGCGCCGGACCACCCCAGCCATCGTCCGTTCCTTGCCGAGATAGGCGCCGTTCACCTGCACGAAGCCATCGTCCGGTTCGGTAAGATAATTGATGGACCGAAGAAGCGTGCTCTTGCCGCAGCCACTGGGTCCGATGATGCAGATCACCTCGCCCTTGCGGACGTCGAAGCTGACATCGTTAAGCGCCTTCGCCGGACCGAAGGTCTTTGTCAGATTGCGGACTTGTAGGAGGGGCTGCGTCGGCATGGCCTTAAACCTCAATCTTCAGGAATTTGTCTGCGAGGCTCATGCGGCCTCGGCTCGCTCCCTGGCCGGAGGCCGTGCGCTTCTCCACGGTCCGCATGATCTTCGCAAACGCGGCGGTGATGGCCCAGTAGAGCAGTGCGGTGGAAATGAACACCTCGAAGGGCGCGAACGTGTTCCGCTGGACGACGAGGCCCTGATAGGTGATCTCGCCCACCGTTACGACGCTGAGGACAGAGGTCTCCTTGATCACGGAAATGCTCGTGCTCGTTGCCGGAGGCAGAATGAAGCGCAGGGTCTGTGGTGCGACGATGTCCTTCAGGCCGGCGTTGGTGCAGCGATCGCGGTTTGAGCGGAATTCGATCCTTGATAGTGAGGCTATGCTTTAACTGTCCTGCAGCGGACGGATTTCGGGCGTGCACATGCCAACATCCGATTGAGGATGGTGCAGCCGAGGGCGACTTCCGTCTGTTGCGCGCTGAATGAGCGTGCCCGTAGCCGATGTCCTATGATCGACTTGTAGCGGCCGATGGCGGTCTCGATCAGCGACCGCCTGCCATAGCCGCTCGCCGCTTGCCAACGCATTCGGCCGTTCGCTTTGATGGCCGCGATGTGCCGGTCGCGCTGGCTGGTGTTCCCTGCATCGGGGCGCTCGATTGCGTTGGACCGAGGTGGAATGACAACGACCGCACCAGCACTGTGTCTGCCGACTGCCTCATAGGTCGGGTCGCCGTCATAAGCGCCATCGGCGATGAACTGACCGATCGGGTTGTCGATCTGATTAAGCAGCGGTTCGACTTGTGAGGCATCGCCCTCATCCTGGCCGGTCATGACGTGAGCGATGATTTCGCCGCTGTCGGCGTCCAGCGCTAGGTGCAATTTGCGCCAGCCACGGCGCGATCTGGCGCCGTGCTTGTCTTCCAGCCATCGGCCGACTCCATAGACTTCAAGCCCGGTGCTGTCGACAAGGACGTGAACGGCTTGTTTCGCAGCAATGTCTTGGCCCTCTCGCCCGTCAACCGATCGCCATGTCCGAGCCCGCCGGCTCAGCGTGGTGTGGTCGGGCACGGCGAGATCCAATCCTATCAGTTTCAGAACCGAAGCCAGCAGGCCCTCGGTCTGGCGCAGACGCAGGCCGAACACCAGACCCAGTGTCAGCGCCGACTCGATCGCCAGATCCGAATAGCGTGGCTGGCCGCCCCGTGTTGTCCGCTTCGGGGCCTGCCAGGACGAAAGCGCCTCCGGCGTTATCCAAAGCGTCAGGCTGCCACGCCGGCGAAGACCGGCTTCGTATTCCGGCCAGTTCGTCAGCTTGAACTTCATCTTGCCGATACGATAGCGGCGGGTGGAATTGTATTTGAAGGGCATAAGGCCAGCACTGGTCTGTTGCGATCGCTGCCGATTACCCCAGCAGCGATAAAGGATCCGTGCACCAACGCTGTAGCCCTGCTCGCGTCGAATCTCGAAGGCCAGGCGGCGTAACGGCAGGGAAAACAGGACCTCTCAAACCAACCGGAATTCTTGCAACAGAGCCCTTTCAAGATGCGTGGGTATCTCCAGACGTTGTGCAGCATTGTTCCGGAATTATTGAAGCATTGCGGAAAAGCCGACGCCGCGCTTGCTATCGTCATCCAAGAGGCCTAGGTCGCCAATCTGCCCGCCTATCTTGCATTACAATTTGCGGTGGAATGCTTAGGGCTGCTCTTATCGTTGCGGCTCGTTGATTGCCTAGCCTCTCTACTAGTGGCTGGGTGTGTGGTCTCGCCGATCCTGCCTCAGGGCGCCAGTGTCAACGCCTTGAGCTCCTTGCGAGCTGTGCCGAAGGTACCGAGCTGATAGACCGACACTCCGTTCGGGGAGAATGTGAACGACGGGAATGGCTCCGCCATCATCTTATTAAGATAGGTTTCCGTTCCGACCCCGATCGTCACGTGTGGATTGAAGCGCTTGCCCGAAGCGATTTGGGCGAAGTCGGCGACGTACTCGATCAGGTCTTTTTGAATGTCCTTACCGCCCTCCTCACTGAAGAACGCCGCCGGGGTCCCTGTCTTCAAGGTATAGGGCTTAACCGCAGCGAGGAGTTCATCCTGCAGCCGATGAAGGTCTTTACTAGGTTCGACCACGATCCCCGCAAGGCCAACCGGCGGGGACGGGATGTAATAGTATTTGAAAGCATTCAATTTCCATGCGGTTGGCTTTTCTTTGACCATGACCGCGTTCGCCGCAGCATACACCTTGTCGAGATCATCCGTGCGGACGAATTGCTGCAACATAGTAACGTGTGGGTGGTGCGTCTCATCCAGGGCGAAGCCTTTCGGAAAGTTCTTGAGCAGACGAGCGTTGGCGTCCCTCGCGTGTTGGATCATCATCGCGTCTGGTTCGAGCGCAATGTCGATTGCTGTGACTTCCTGGGCGACGGCCGTTTGGGCAAACACGAGCACGACGGCTAACCAGAGGCTGCTGCCAACGCCAATTGCTGCTGTGCTACGCCTTATTGTATGTCTCATGTCCTGTTCCTCCCTTGAGAGGCCATCGCCGCGATGGCCGGCCGGCATAAACGGCGAGTCAATCCACTTGGCGGGCTAATGGGCCTGGCACCATCCCGCGGCCATTACCCAGGTTTCGCCTGCAAATGCCGGCAAACCATCCGCACCATCGAACGCTCAGTAGCAGGCCGCAAACGGCGTATCGACACACGTATTGTCGTAGCGGTCGGCATAATACGGTTCTTGCGCGGATATCGCTGCGCCAGTTACGCCGGGCAAGGCGCTGCGATACCAGGCGCCGTGGTAGACGGGAGCGTGCCAGTAGTGTGCGCTACGCCAGGCAGTCGTCCGGTTGTCGTGACCTTCCTCAGTGGTCGGTCCAGCGCCGAAGCCTCCGCTCGCAACGCCGGTGTAGTCCGAGCGTCCGATACCGCCGCCTCCATATTCGCCGCCAAAATTATCGATGAAGAGGGCGGCAGGGCCGCTCACGCCATCAAGGCTTCCCTCGAGAACAGAAACATCGAATGTGAGAGAGTTGCCGTCCAACTTCGGCGATCTCAGCGTGATCACGGCGTCGGCCACTTTAGAACCGTCGCCTCCGAGCACTGACACGGTGGCATTCGGCGGATTCTTGGCGAAATTGTCCTTTCCCTCATCCCACTGCATGATGAACTGCTCGGTTGCCACATGACCCGCCGCCCGCACCGGGCGATCGGCGAATACGATCGAGTTCGCCGAGACGCCTGTCAACGTTAGCTTGTCGCTGGTCAGCGTGGCACCTGCGGAATTGATGACGGCGAGCGACGGGACCGGCCCGGTGGGCGTAACCACGCCGATCGTTTTCTGCAGGGGAACATGCGGCTTTACATCCGCCTCCTGGGCGAACGCGCCAGCGGCGCAACAGAATGCGCTGGCTACCACAACAAGACAGGAGAGATGTCTGGCAAGCATTGCTGGTCTCCGTTCTTTGAGCGGGCGAAAATGCCGGGATCGTGCGATCTCGGTCGCGCCGCCGTTGAAGCCTATATCCCCGTGCGCCCTCTCTGGCAGTCAGGGACGCAGTCTCTGCCGCATGACTAGCATGGCGGATATGGATAGTAGCCGCACCGGTAACCGTCGTTGTAGTAGTACGGATAGTAGGGGCGTGCGACCGCGGCGCCTACGGCGACCCCGGCAGCTACGCCTGCTGCCACCGGGGCGCCGGTATACCACGCACCATGATAGACAGGGGCGTGCCAGTAATTGTTGCCGTGCCAGGCATATGTATTTCCCGTCCGGTCATTGTGGTACACGGCGGTGTCGCCTACGCGCCCATAACTGCCGGCGAAGTCTCCGCGGTCGCGATCGAAACCGCCACCGCCAAAATCACGGCCGCCAAAACCACCACCAAAGCTGCCCCCGCCAAAATCGTGGCCGCCGAAACCGCCTCCGCCAAAGCCGCCGCCACGATCGATGAAGAGGGCCGCCGGTCCGCTGGATCCGGCGAGGCTCCCCTCAAGGACCGAGACGTCGAAGGTCAGATTACCGCCATCGAGCTTAGGTGTCTTCAGCACCACCACTGCGTCCGCGACCTTCGAGCCATCGCCGCCGAGGACCGATATGGTGGCATTCGGCGGATCGTTGATGAAATTGTCCTTATCCTTGTCCCACTGCATGATGAACTGTTCGGTCGTCACATGACCCGCCGCCCGCACGGGACGATCGGCGAAGACGATCGAATTGGCCGACACACCGGTCATGGTCAGCTTGTCATCCTGCAAGGTAGCCCCCGCGGAGTTGAGAACGAAGAGTGATGGCACAGGTCCTGATGGCTTGACCGTGCCGATCGTCTTCTGCGGCTGTTCCTGCCCGACGACGATTGCCGTGCTGCCGAGGAATGCGGATGCGGCCGATAAACCAACCGCCAAGCAAATTGAAGCCTTCATGTGAGTGGTCCTCCCAGTGGGAACCGCATCGAGACCGATTTCGGCCGTGACGTCGGATCGGACGCGTCGCTCGTTCCCGGTTCATTGTCCGCTGACAACGTCATCCGCGAAGATGCGTTTCCAATCGTTCTTCATGCTGACGACGAGCCAGCCGTCGGCCTTGGCCTCGTCGTAGAGTTTCTGCGTGAACGTGCCGATTTTCGAGTCGGGAAGGCCTTGGGCCGGCCCATAGGCATATTCGCGCACGGCATCGTCGTGGAGCAGCAGCAGGGCGAGCCGCGGCCCGTCGCCGGTCTTGGTGTATTCCAGCATCTGCTCGTCGCCGATCGAGTTGCCGAAGGCAATCAGCGGCCGCCGCCCGATCATCAAGTGAATGCCCTCGGGCTTGCCGGCATTGTTGTCGTTGAGAAGGAGCTTCGGCTGCTTGGTCAGGGTCGGCTTGCCGTTCTTGTCGTGGCCGTAGGTCGTTCCGCCGACGGTTCCCACCACCTGCTCGGGCGGAATTCCATAGGTTCCTTCCGCATAGACGCGCACGAAATCCTGACCGCCGCCCGTGACGATGTAGGTCTTGTAGCCATTGGCGCGCAGGTATTTCAGCACCTCCTGCATCGGCTGGTATGTGAGGTCGGTGTAGGGATGCTTCCAGCGCGGATCCTTGGCGTCCGCCAGCCATTTTTTCACCTCGGCCGTGAACTGGTCGATGGTCATGCCGGTGAGCGTCGCCGCAAGCAGCTTTTCCAGCTCCTTCATCGGCAGCTTGGCAATCGCCTCGCGGTCTCCCGTCAGCACCGTCTTGAAGGGCTCCACCTTCTTGAGTTCGGGCTTTGCGGCCACGAGCGCCGGAACCCGATCCAGACAGTATATGATCTGGCTGTAGATGGGATGCTCTACCCATAGTGTGCCGTCCTGGTCGAAGGTGGCGATCCTTTGCTCCGCCGGCACGAAGGTGGACTTGTTCAGGTCGGTCGTCGCCTTCACGAAGTCGACGATTGCCTGCTTGTTCGTCGAGTCATTCCAGGACGGCAGCGGATCGGCCGAACTGTCTTGCGCTCGCAGCGGTGACAATGTGGCAAGCAATCCGAGACTTAGGGCCATCGCTGCGAACAGAACGTGGCGTCTTGCCGGTTGGCTATCGAGGTAGCGCATTGCAATTCTCCATCTCCACCGAAACGGCATGCCGACCCCAGTGGGGCGTCCTCTCTTACGCGACCGTAAGATGGTCGCTAATGGCTCTGGTAAGGAACGGATATCGTGCTTCGCATAAACACCGCTCCAATCAGAAACAGTGCAGGGCGGCCTTCGCTCGGCTGCCCGAAAGGTCCTCAACGGCCAGACCCCAGCGCGGACGGCTCTGGCAGACCGCCCGCATTGAGGCCCGCATTGAGGATTGGCTATCAGTTGCTCGGACCTTTTGCTGCCGCCTCAGCCTGCGCCATGCGCTGCTGCATCTCGGCCTTGACGGCGTCGAGATTGAAGCTGGCGCCTCGCTGCATCGGCGGAAAATCGATGAAGGTCTGGAGTTCCTTTCCGACCAACTGCTGGACAAATACGAAGCGCCAGAATTGATACTTGAACCAGTCGAAGTATTGCTGGCCGCCTTCTTTCGTTCCGTTGTTGGGCCAACCGGTCCGCTCGAATGGATCGAGCCGCAGATTGGTAATGTATGGCACGTCGGGATGGGTCTTTTCGCCAAGCCAGCCTTGAGGCTGATCGATGAAGCGGAACTTGTAATCGTCGATGCGAACTGCGCCGACCGTGCTCTCGCCAAGGTAGAAGATCTCGTGGCGTGCTGACGGAGCCTTGCCGGTGATAGCCGCCATTTGGTCGTAGCCATCAAGATGGTTCCTATAGGTCCGGTCACCTATGGTCTTGCCTTGCAGCAGTTCGTTGGTGATGTTCGGATTGCCAGCTGCGGCAACAAAGGTCGGCAACCAGTCCAGGCCGGAGAAAATACCGTTCTGAACCGTGTCAGCCGGCACATGACCCGGCCAACGGAGGATGGCAGGGACGCGGAAGCCGCCTTCAAGCACGGTACCCTTTGCCTGGGCGAAGGGCGTCTGCCCTCCGTCGGGCCAGGTAAACACTTCCGTCCCGTTGTCGGTCGTGAACAGGACGATGGTGTTGTCGTCCTCGCCCAAATCCTTGATCTTTTTCATCACGAGCCCGACGTCGTCATCGAGCTGGGCCATGCCGGCTTCCTCTTCCGACCAGCCGTTCTCAGCGTTTCGCATCGCCTCATATTTGGGAGAGAGGTGGGTGACTATGTGCATGCGCGTGGGGTTCAGCCAGACGAAGAAAGGCTTGTTGTCCTTCTTCGCCTTTTCAATGAAGCCTGTGGCGAAGTCGCGGATCTCGTCGTCGACCGTTTCCATGCGCTTGGGATAGAGCGGGCCGGCATCCTCGATCCTTTGCTTGCCGATTTTGCCCCAGCGCGGCATCTCGGTCGGGTCATCCTTGTCGGTCGCCCAGCTATGAACCATGTTGCGCGGCCCAACCACGTTCAACAGATCCTGGGGATAGTTGGGATGCGCCGGGTCCTCCATCGCGTCGAGATGATAAAGGTAGCCGAAGAACTCGTCGAAGCCGTGAACGGTCGGCAGGAACTCGTTCTTGTCACCCAGATGGTTCTTGCCAAACTGGCCGGTGCTGTAGCCCATTGACTTCAAGACGGTTGCGATGGTCACGGCTTCGGCAGGAAGGCCTACCGACGCGCCAGCCTGCCCAACCGTGGTCATGCCGGTTCGGATCGGCAGCTCGCCCGTGATGAAGTTGGCGCGACCCGCCGTGCAACTGGCCTCCGCATAATAGTCCGTGAAGAGCATGCCTTCCTTGGCCATCTGGTCGAGATTTGGGGTACGCCCCGCCATCAGGCCGCGACTATAGGCACCAATGTTCCACATGCCGATATCATCGCCCATAATGACGAGGATATTAGGCTTTAGTTGTTCTTGAGCCTGCACGGGCGCATGGCCGGCAAGCAGGGGCGCGCTGCCACAAAGCAATGCGGCCATCAGAAGATTCTGTCTGATATTCATTGCGGCTTCCCTCCTCGTTGATAATTCATCGCGCGGCGGGCTCGGGCTCACCAAGCGACCGGCAGCGGCGCATTCCCGCTCGCGGCTATGGCTTCGGTTCAGTGGAGAGGTCGAGCATCCGAACGATTTCAGCCTCCAGCTCCGACGCGAAAGCCCCGTATTCCTTCGCCTTCGCATCGCAGTTCGTTGCCTGCCAATGCCGCATCGCTGCCAATGCTTCCTCGTAGTCCGCGCAGACCGCCCGAAATTCCGCGCTTTGAGCAAGGAGCCTGCGTATCGGCAGCTCCCGGTGTGGAAATCGGCTGATAAGGCGGCCCACTATTGACATGGCGCTTGCCTCCGTGATCGCGACAGGGATTCACGGGCAACCCAGCTAAGCGCGATGAGGGGGCCGGGACAAGGTACGAACATGTTCGTACTCTGCTGAAACGCCGAAGTGACGGGTCTTGGTCCATCCAGGCACGGCGTGTGCCGTCATGAAGCGGTCACGATGATTAACCTCAACGTGCTGGTTTCATGGACGGAAGAGTGAGCGCATACTGGCGCCCGCTGTCCTGAGTAGGTCGACTGCTGCGGACAACTCGATGGGACGGCTACTGATCGATTCGGCAAACCGGATTACCGCCTTCAGCGCAGACGCGCGAAGTGGAGGCGTGAAGTGGGGAATGACCGATGGCATCGACCCAGAACCCATCCAACCAGGACGCGGATGGAAGTCCTTCTCACCCATCGCCAGAAAACTGCCGCCAGCAGTTGGAGCGCATTCTGGCGTGCCCTTCTCTCCAGGCCAGCCCGCGCCGAAAAACGCTTCTCCGTTACCTTGTAGAGGAGACCCTAGCGAAGCGCACCGAAAAATTGAAAGGTTACTCGATCGCGCTCTCGGTCTTCGGCCGCGACGGCACCTTCGATCCGCAGTCGGATCCGGTTGTCCGCCTGGAGGCCCGCCGCCTCAGGCGCGATCTCGATGGATACTATGCTGGCGCGGGCGCTCAAGACCGGCTGCGGATTTCGATCCCGCGGGGCGGGTATATTCCACTTTTCGAATGGACGGACGCGACACCTCGGCCGGCCCCAAAGCCCGCTGACGATCCTGATCTAGAGCCACCGGTCTCGATAGGCTTGACGCCGCCTGACGAACCGGCGGGACCGGTGATTGCAATATCGGCCGCTTCAGCGCCAAGTCGTGGGAAGGCTTTTACCGGGTGGCGGACCAGCCGATTGATCATGGCCGCGGGGCTCGCGGCTGTCCTCCTGTCCGTGATCGTCGGGATGTGGGTCGCAGTTAGCAATCGGCGGCAGGAGACGGTGGCCCGCGGGCCTTCGGTGATCGTGCTGCCATTCGAAGCGTTGAGCTCGGGAGAGGACGACCGCTTTCTCGCCACCGGCTTGACGCAGGAGCTCATCACCAATTTCATGAGGTTCTCCGCTTTTCGGCTCTATTCCCTACCTGCAACCTTTGGATTGGATGCGAAGGCCGACCCAGTGGACCTCGGGCGGAACATTCCAATCTCCTATGTGGTGAAGGGCAATCTTCGCTCGGCCAGCGGATCGGTTCACGTCGGCGTTCAGCTGGTCGACGGCGCCAGTGGCCTAGTCCTCTGGAGCGAAACCTATGATCGGCCGATGACGCCCAGTGCGCTGTTGAATGTTCAAAACGAACTCGCAAGCCGGATCGCCGGCGTGCTGGGCCAGCCCTACGGGGTGGTCAATAGCGACGCGGCGAGCCGGCTGCTGGAAAAAGGGGCAGCTCCGAGCATGCCCACCTATACCTGCATGCTGCGTGCCTATGCTTACCGGCGCACCTTTGCGGCAGACCTGTATACTCCCGTGCGCTCCTGCATCGAAGATTCCGTCCGCCGGGATCCCGGTTATGCCGCCGGCTGGGCGATGCTCGGCTGGCTTCATCTCGATGCCGCGAGATTCGACATGGTGCCCAAGGCAGCGGTCGCCGGCGAATTTGCGCAAGCCTATAGCGCCGCCGGTCATGCTGTCGAACTCGACGCAAGCAGCGTCCTGGCGTTGGAGGCTCTCGCGGCGATCAACTACTATGCAGGAAACTTCGACGAGTCCGAGCGGCTCCAGAACCGGGCTCTGGCGCTCAATCCGAACGATCCGGATATGCTTGCCCAATTCGGCTGGCGGCTTGCCGCCCGCGGAAAATGGGACGAAGGGCTGCCCTATCTGCAACGCGCGATCGACCGGACGATCAATCCCCCCGGCTGGTACTTCAATCTGATCACGATCCATCAGTATCTGCAGGGGGACTACGCGGCCGCCCTCGAAAGCGCTGAGCGGGGCACCTCTGACGGTTCGGCGATAAGCTGGTCCTTTGTTGCCATTGCGCAAGGTGCGCTTGGCAATCGCAAGGCCGCCCAACAGGCTCTCGCCGAGATGGCGGCGAGATCGCCGTCTATGGCTCGCGATCCCGCGGCGGCGTACCGTCAGCATCAAGGTATCGACACGATTGTCGAAAGCCTGGTTGCCGGGTTGCGCAAAGCAGGCTGGACGGAGCCTCAAGGTGGCAAAGATTTGACGGTACGGCAGTGAAGCTGAGCGTCGCCATGGCGTCGACCCAGGCCTGCGAAAATCCGCCTTCGAAACCGCCCAGGACATTGCCCACGATGCCGCCATTGAGGGAGAAGTTCGTGTCCACGTTCCAAATCCTCGCACCGCCGACAATATCGAGAGTGGCGTTTGGCCGGTCGATCAATGCGTATCCAACGCCAATGAGGCCGGCAAAGGACTTGGCGTCGACGTCGACGTTATTGGCTACGATGCCTCTCGGAGTCGGAGCGTTCATGGAGAATTTCGTATAAAGGACATCGCCGAAAATGCTGAAGCGGTCATAACGCGCTTCGCCGGTCACGGCCTTCAGGAGCTAGAGCGGATGGTGCGAACGGCCGAAATGGAGGGCGTGAAGCGGAAATTATTTCTGACGGCTCTGGGGCGCATAGCTGCTTCTGCTGAGAGCACGGCCCCGCTCGGCGCGAGGCCGCACATTTTTCAGATTTCTGTATGCTCCGCCAATTCCAGCGCATCCACTATGTCGACTCCCAGGTATTTGACGGTGTTCTCGATCTTGGTGTGTCCGAGCAGGGTCTGGATTGCACGAAGATTGCCCGTCGCCTTGTAGATCATCGCGGCCTTGGTACGTCGAAGCGAATGTGTTCCATAGTCCTCGCGTCTTAGACCGATAGCGGTAACCCACTCGTCGACCAGCCGGGCATATTGGCGAGTGCTGAGATGATCGGCGTGATCGACTCGACTGGGAAAGGCGTAGTCATCGACTGTTCCTCCCCTCCGCTCAAGCCAGGGCCGCGAGATAAACGGCGAGAGAAGCGCGCGTGACGCCGAAGTCAGGCGCAATACCTTCGAACTTTTCAGACGAGACACCCGGAACGTGGATATTGTCACGTTCGACGAACTGCTCGTCCGTGTGCGATTTATCACTAGAGACTGAGATTAAGTGACTCTCCGCCCGATCGAATCCAAGCTTATCGAAGACCTGTTCGTCCGAGACGGATACGTCCTCGAGTTCACCAACCAGACCTTTTTCGAGTTCCTCAAGAACGAGGTAGGGATCGACATATACGACGATGAAGGTCTCAAGCCGGACCCCTTGCTCGCTTCAAGCACGCCCCGGACGCTCTTCAGGGGGAGTAGTGGCTGAACACGAAGTCCTTCGATCGATCGAGTTTCGTGTGGCACGCGAAACAGGACTTCAAGAGCGGCTCGCTCTGGTTGGCGACGCCGTTTTCGAATTGCCCGTATCCCCAGCCGCCGCTGTCCGCGTACTTCTTCGAATCTTTCACGCTGATCTGGACATTCGTGGAATTCCCCGCCACGAAGGATTGCGGTGCCGGAAAAACGGCATCGTTTTCCGGAGACGACTTATAAACGTAGGCAAGGCGCGCAATTACCGCGCCATCTGGAAAGGGGCGGGTTCCTTCTCGAAAAGCCTTCAAGGCGATGTCGTTTCCAAGGATCCCGCGTATGTCGTTGTTCTGCCCAGCTTCATGGGCAACCGTAATCATCTGCCAGCCGCGGTACCCATCCGGGAGGCTGACACCGTAGATCGGTGAGACGTTGTCGGTCGCGCCATCGGCCACAGCGACCGAAAGGTAGATCGCGCCGATGCCTGATGACAGCAAACCGAAAGCTGTGAATTTTCGCATTTCAACCTCCGTCGGGATAGATGTCGATACCGTCAGTGCGGCAAGGCTTCCTCGGCAATTTGAATGACTACAAAGAGCAATACCGCAACGACCGACGCGCTATGCGGCGTGGCGAGCAGATTGATCGCTGTCGCGGATTTCGACGTCGTCGGGAATGTTCGTCCCGAATTCTTCAAGCACCTTCCGTGGCTCGTACACCGCACGCGCCCGGTAAGGCTTCAACTTGTGCCAGTCGGGCGGGAGCCCAAGGACCGGCCTCGGGTAGCAGGAACAGAGCGTGCAGACGATGAGATTATGGACCTTCGGCGTGTTCTCAACGAACGCCTCTTCCTCGTTGTTGACGGCCTTCGGTTCCATGATCGCTTCGACGACCGCCGTCTTGCCACGCAGGTAGGCCGGCGCACGGTAGTGCGCGACCGGTGCACGATCCGAGACCTTGACCGACTGCCCGACCGCGAAGATGGGCAGCTCGCCAAACGCCGGCGCGATCCCTTCGATCTTCCTGGTGGGTTTATGGGCGGACTTCATCCGATCCACCAAAAGTTCTCGACAGAGACTACGGGGGCGACGCTGTGCGATATTTCGAATTCGTGCGATGTCGTGATGGACGACGACGTGCGCGCTATCGGACGGTTTCGATAAACGGCGCGCTACCGATCTGGTCCGATGGCAGGGATGTCCATGCCCCACAAAGGAACGTGCCGATGACCGACATCGTCGTCCATCCAGCACCGAGCCCGTCGCCTATCTCCTGTCAAGAGCTACTTCCCTGGGCCGCCTTCGTAGGGCTGCTCTTGCTGATGACGCTCTACTTCGTTGGCGCGGAGCAGGGGGCGACCTTGCTCATGCAGGGCGACGTCGTTCACGAGTTCATCGACGACGGCCGGCATCTGCTCGGCTTTCCGTGCCATTGAGGTCGTCGCCATGGTTCAGAGACTTTTGCTAGCAGGAAAGCTGTCCAGATTGGTCGTCGCGCTGTTCGCCTTTTCGTTCGCGCGTCTACGTCGAACCGACCATCGAACGCGCGATCTCCCTCGAGGGGGAGCTCATGATCATGCTGCTGCCGAGGAAGGAACGGTCAGTCGGAGCACCCAACGCAACGCCGGCCTGTTCACGGGCGTCGCCGCATACTGCACGGCGCTCGGCGGTATCCTTGCGATCGGGATGGCCTTTCTCCATGGTCGGCCGAGTGTGAGGCCGCGGTCGGCAGTCTGGATGCTCGCCCTGGCCGGCTAACGTCTCGCTCGTGCTGGTGCCCCAGCTCAAGCATCCGGCAAGCCCTCCCGGCGTCGGGAGTGCTGAGACCATTGGCAGGACCGAACTCTACTTCGTCATGATCATGGCATCGGCCATGTGCATGACGGTGTCGGTCTGGATTGCCTACAGGTCCGGGCGAAGGATGAGACTGACAATCTCGGCCTCGATCGGCATCGCCGCGTTCGTCGCGCTTGCGGCAGTGTTGATGATGATCATGTCTGCGATCTCGGAAACGCCCCACGATTTTCCCAGAGGCCTCCTTTTCGAGTTCCGCATACACGCTGCCCTACTGCAGTTGATCGTCTGGGGTGGGCTGGGCGTACTCTTCGGGCAAGCGGCCGAATATGTCATCGAGCGCGATCGCCGCGTGGAAGGCGTAGCATGCCATGGGATACCGAACGCCAGACTGCGTTCATAACTGGCTTTCGTCGGCCCTCAGGATTAGCATCCCGGCACGTGATCGCCGAGCAGTGGCACCGATGAACGACGTCTCGCATGCGGAAACCCAAGGAACGTCGCACATCGAGGGCGCCGATAAGCACGATATAGAGTAGTTCCTGGTGTCGGCGTTGCACGTGGCTCGAGCGGACAGGGGATTTATTGTGATGTCCGGCGACGACGGCGTCATGGTCGCCGCCATGGCAACCGCCGAAGATGTCTCATCTGTGTTCGTGCCAGCGATTCTTCACGAACTGGATGAGATCATCGTTCGCGAAGTGATCGGCTGCGGGAAAGGGAAGGCGATTTCGGGTACAACGGCCATGGTCTCGACCCCATTGCATCAGAACGCATTTTCGAAGCATTCTTCTCCACCAAACCGGAGGGACCGGCACGGGTCTGGCGATCTGCAGGTCTATCATCGAGGCGCATAGCGGGACGCTGTCGGCACGGCAGCTGGCGTCTGGAGGCGCGGTCTTCGAATTCGCGATACCGTACGCAAGGGGGGCAAATGAACCAGAAGCAACGTGAGGACGCCTCCCCGCTGGTCGTCGTCATCGAAGACGACGTCGGCGTACGCGAGTCTCTTGTCGCCCTGCTGCATTCCATGAAGTTCAACGTGACCGCATTTTCCTCGGCGACCGAGTTCTGGTCGAAAGGCCAATTGGGGTCTGTCGGCTGCATGATCCTGGACGTCCGGCTCCCCGGCCAGAGCGGCATTGAGTTCTATGAAGAGGTGCGGATCCGTGGTTTCCACAGGCCGGTGATCTTCATGAGCGGCCATGCCGACGTTCCGATCGCCGTGCGAGCGATGAAGGCAGGGGCAGTGGAATTCTTGACGAAACCGGTGCGCGAGCAGGATCTCCTAGACGCCGTCCACGCCGCGATGAAGCGGGACAGCCGCTCGACGATGAAGGAGGAGGCGGCAGCAAGCGCCCGCGCCGACTTCGAGACGCTGACGAAACGTGAGCAGGAGGTGCTGATCCGGGTGGTGGAGGGGCAGCGCAACAAGCAGATTTCCGCGGCCTTGGGGATTACCGAGGCGACGGTCAAACTGCACCGCGGGAATGTGATGCAGAAGATGCATGTCCAGACCCTTCCGGAGCTGGTGCGCCACTACGATTTGCTCGACTTGGGCGAGCAGGCGAACACCTCTACTAAAGGCTAGTTCTAATAGAATATTTCAAGACGTTAGTCGCATTGCGAGCGTTCAACCCCGGCCATAGGATTACAGCGATTGGATCGATTGATGGTTGATGCGTCGAAGACCTCCCTGGTGGTTTGCGTCGAGGATGACGAACCCGTCCGTGACGCGCTCAGAGGACTGCTGCGCGCCAACGGCATGCGGGTGGTCGCCTTCGCGTCGGCCGAAGAATTCCTCGCTTCAACGGAGTTGCAGACCGCGGCTTGCCTGATCACCGACATCCGGCTCGGCGGTATTTCGGGACTGGACTTGCTGGACAAGCTGTCCGGGATGACCAGAAGGATTCCGTCAATTCTTATCACCGCCCACTCCGACGTCGCGGCTGGCGACCGCGCCAGGAATTCAGGGGCGTCGCGCATCTTCCTGAAGCCCGTCAGTCCAACGGACTTGCTGGAGGCGATCAGGACCGCTCTGGCGGGTGGTCCAGCTCACACGGCATAAGAGTGCTTGTCACCGGCGACCGCACCATATCAAACCGTACCTCACGACAACTAACTCGACTTCATCGGCCCTCTGGCAGAAATTGATGGAGCGATAGTCGACGTCGCGCGAACGCGCGGCTGCGGATCATCGAAGCAATCGAGCCAGGAGGCCAGCGATGACGACGCCTGCCACGAGCGCCTCGGGCCTGTCGGCTGGGGAAATCAAGGGTCCTTCACCCCTGATTGCCATCGAATACGAGCCGGCGCCGAAGTTAATCGTCGTTCCGCCGCTTCCTGAGCCGCTGTCCCGCGGCCTTGTCTTCATCCAGTATCGGGCGGAGAACATCCGCATCGTCCCGGTTTTCGGAAAAGGCGCTTCAGGTTTCTCCCCGCGTCGGACACGTCCACGTGACGATTGACGATCTTCCATGGCACTTCGTCGATGCGAGCGGCGAGACGCTGATTGTCGTCGGTCTTCCGACCGGCGAACACAAAGTGCTCGTGGAACTAGCGGACCAGAGGCATCACGTGATCACGGAGCAAACGGTCACCTTCCTCGTGCCGGAGAAGAGATAGTCCAAAAGGATTCGAGCTCCCAAGGCGATCGCACGCGGAACGCGCCGTGCCCGTAAACGTCTGCCCCTCTCAGGCCGCGATCGCTAAAAGCATGCCCTCGCGCACCCCGTCGCGAGGGCATGTTCTTTTGTGAATAAGGCAGGCGAACGTGGCATGACAGGTCCTCGGATGGCGGATTGCCGCCTTCCAGGGAGGGTCTTCTCAAAGGTATGGATCGCTCAGGCGGCTTCGCGCTCAACCTTCGGGAAGTCGACGTCGGTCTTGAAGACCTCGTTCGTGTAGTTTGTGAAAGTGTTCGCTGCGACGTGAGCGACGATCTCCAGAAGCTCGCCATCATCGAAGCCGGCAGCCTTCAGTCCTTCCACTTCCTGTTCGGAGACCCCACCCCTGGCTTCGGCGACCCTCACCGCGAACTTGACGGCGGCGTCGGCCCTCGCCTCCGAGGATCCGCCGCGGCGGGCAGCAGCGATCTCTTCGAGACTGAGCTTGGTCACGTGCGTACCGGTGTAGGTATGGGCGGCGAGGCAATATTCGCAGCCGTTCTTCTGGGCGATTGCCAGCGCGATCCGCTCGCGGATCTTCTTGTCGAGCTTGCCCTTGCCGAGCGCCCCGTTGATCGCGGCATATGCTTCGAGGACTGCCGGGCTGTTGGACATCATGCGAAAGACGTTGGGCAGTGCGCCGATTTGCTTCTTGATCGCTTCGAGCGTAAGCTTCGAGGCTTCAGGTGCCGCTTCGAGTGTCGCGGGAATCGGAATTCGAGCCATTTTCAATCTCCTTTGTTGCGTCAGGACCTGTAGTCGTTCTGCGTGAAGCCGGTCTTCAATGCAGATCGTGCGGAAGGAATCCTTCCGGCTCTCCCGGCAGGTGTTCGATGACGATAGCGCCCTCGACCACCTGCTCTGGGCTGTGCGCCATTGCGACGGACCGCCGGGAGTCCCGCCATTTGCGCGGCGTGACGGCGGTGATTCTCTTGAAGACCGTCGAAAAATGCGGCTGGTTCTGGAAACCCGTCTGCAAGGCGATTTCAACGAGGGCCAGATCGGTGCAAATCAGCAGCCTGGCTGCGACCTGAATTCGCATCCGTAGAAGGAATTCATGTGCGCTCATCGAGGTGGCCGCCTTGAACGTGGCCGCGAAATGCGCCCGAGAGAACCCCGCGACACCCGCCAGCTCCTCCAGCGACATCCGCTGATCGAGGCGTGATTCCGCGTAGCGCCTGACTCTGCTCAGTCGCCATGCCGAGAGGGGGTGGACGCGCGGGAGACACTTGTAATGTTCGAACGCCAACCTCGAAAAGTCTCTGGTGATCTCGCTTCTTCTCGCGGGCGAACTTTCGGAGATCTCCCCAATCAGCTCCGCGAGGCGGATGTCGCGGATGTTGAATCTTCCTCCGACGACCGAGCATGGCGCCCGATAAGGCTCTCGCAGAAAGGTGAGCACATAGAGACACGCATCGGACTGCAGCTCCACCGCAATAGGATCAGGGCCTTCGACGAAGGTGACGCTGTCCTCGACCATCAGTCCTTGAAACAGCACGCGCCCCTTCTGCTCAAGGTGCAGCTCGGAGTCGAGGGCTGCGACGACGAACGTCCCGACGCCGGAACCTAGCGAGGTTGTGATCGCCCGGTTTCCGTTTTCCAGTGTTAACTTCGCCAGGTAGATATTCGGGTCGGCGACGCTGTAGTGCTCGACGTGCAGGGAGTCGTCGATGGTTGCGAAGACGTCACGTATCCGGCCCAAGCTCACCTTGATGGCGATATCGGTCTGCATCGGCTGCTCCTCATGAAAAGGGTGCGAATTGAGTTGATGGCTGTGGCGCTACTTGTCGGCGGCGGCCCGCTCGATCATCGCGGACACTAGATCGGGATGGGAGATCATCACCACATGCGACGCCCCCTTGACGCCAACGGTTTCCTTTGCGCCCGCTCGCTTCGCCATGAACTCGTGAAGCTCGGTCGGGATGTTCTTGTCAGCGGTGCCGTAGATGAAATGCGAAGGCAGCTTTTTCCATGATGGGTCTCCCGAAGGATCGTTCAGGGCCTCGGCCGTGACCGGACGCTGTTCCGCGCCCATCAGCGCTGCTTGCGGCTCCGGGACGTCTGCAGCGAACTGCTTCCAGAACTTGCTCTGCAAGATGTAGAGATCGTGCTTCCCATCGGGCTGCACGACGGGCGGTGCCAGGGCGTCGCCAAGCGTGCCGGTCGGGAACTTCTTGCCGAGGCTGCCGGCGCTCTCTCCGTTGTCCGGCGCGAGTCCTGCCACGAAGACCAGGGACTTTACGTTCGTTCCTTCGACCGCGACGTCGGTGATCACCGAGCCGCCGTATGAGTGGCCGACCAGGACGACCGGCCCGTCGATGGACTTCAGGACTGCCGAAACGTAGTCGGAGTCGTACTTCAGCCCCCGCAGCGGGTTGGCCACTGCGACGACAGGATAGCCATCCTTGACCAGCTTGGCGGCGACGCCGTCCCAGCTCGCCGACTCCGCGAAGGCTCCGTGGACAAGGACGATCGTCGGCTTCGACGCCGCCATTGCGCTCTGGCTCACGATGAGAGCCGCGACCATTGCTGAACTCGACAACCACTTGTTCATGCGAAGAACCTCACACTGGGCGCCTGCTGCGGTGAGCATGCGCGCTCGGTTTATGTTTCCCGCGAGGCTACTACGGGCAGCCATCCGTTGGTGTGAGTTGTCGCGATGCCGTGTGAAATCCGGTGCGCGCGGGCGTTTATTTCACTTAACTTCCAATTAACCAACAGGGCACATATTAGAGATGCTGCAAGGGCATTTGTGCGGCACGCATGTCAGGCGCGGCAGTGCATTGACTTGCTTAAAGGGAACCTGCTGCGGGTTCCCCTTTCGGCCTCCAAGGTCCGATACGATCTCTTGTGATCAGAGATCAATGTACCCCTCGACGTTTCGTCTTGCCGAGCGCCGCCTGCGCCATTTCAGTTGGATGGAGAAACCGATGTCGTACCTGTCCCGCCTTGCGGAATACGCCGATGCGATGCTGCATGGAACCTCCGCTCAGCAGGTTGGGGGATTGTGCTACCGCCAGTCTGCCGACGCCGCCGTCGAGGTTTTTTCATAACGACGAGAGAGACCAAACGTTGGACGATCCCCCAGGGTTGGTCGATCAAGGGACTAGAGCCACACCAGGCCGCGAAACGTGAAGCGAGGGAGGAGGCCGGCGTCAAAGGTAAGGTCAAGAAGAAGCCGTTCGGCTACTTTACATATGTCAAAACGCTCACCGATGGACAAAGGGTGCCACCCGTCGTCCAGGTGCATTTGCTCGAAACGCGGACAACACGATCGCATTTTCCGGAGAAAGGACAGCGGGACCTCGTGTGGTTGCCAGCCTCCGAAGCATCGCTTCTCGTGGAGGAGCCCGAGTTGAAGGGGCTGGTCGGGAAATTCTCGAGGCAAACTGCGTTTCGTTGACGGCGTCCCGATCGGCGTCGATACTCCGCCGTAACATTGCAAACGAGGCGAGAGCGATGCAAAAATTCGTTGTGACCACAAAGCAGGAGATCCAGGCTGACACGGCCGAGGAGGCCGCTTTGCTCATGTATCAGAGCCTAGCCACGGGGCCGGCTCCCGTCTCGTATCTTGTCACAAATGAAGCGAATACGGCGGTGGATGTTCTACTTGATCGAACCCAGGCGGATGAATTTGCAGCGACTGATCACACCGCGGATCCGGGCAACTGGTGAACTGACGGGTCAACGGCGAGCCATGAGAGATTTAGCTCAAGCGGCTACGCATTGATGGCCATATCCACCGCCGACAACAGATCCTGATGCCGCACCGGCTTCGTCAGGAACTCGACCGCGCCCGCCTTCATCGCACGCACCGACATCTGGATGTCCGCATAACCGCTGATGAAGATGATCGGGTAGCGTATTCCTGTCTTCAAGAGGTCGGCCTGAAAGTCCAAGCCGCTTCTGCCGGGCAGGCAGACGTCGAGGATGAGGCAATCGGGCTGAGGTGCGTGCCCACTCTCCCGGTATTCCTTGACGGATTCAAAGGATGCAACGCCGAGGCCGACCGATCGTAGCAGTGTTGAAATCGAGCGCCGGACGCTTTCGTCGTCCTCGATCAGGACGATATAGGGCGCCGCGGCCCTCGCCGCAGCAGGCGTGTCGATCTCCGAAATCGTCGTCGACCTTATCGCGTCGAACCGCGCCTCGTCTTGGGGCAGTACGTCTTCCCTGATCAGCATATAGCCTCTCCTGACGATTGTCTTGATCATGTTGCCGTGACTACCCAATGCTCGCCTCAAGGACTTCACCTGGAAGCGGAGATTGCACTCCTCTACCACCATCGACGGCCACACCTCGTTCAGGATCTCGCCCTTGCTGACGATCCTGCCGTTGGACCTGAGTAGAACCATCAGAAGATCGAACGCCCGCCCGCCTATTTCCTTCGGACGCCCGTCCAGCAAAAGCTGACGGGAATGCGGGATGGCGCAGAACCTGCCAAAGCGGATCGCGTCGTCAAAGGCTTCGCGCTTCGCCTCTCTGGAAGAGTATGGCGGGTAGGCGTCCGACGAGTTCGTTTGTTCCAGCGTATCGTTGAATTGGACTTGCATGGCTGACTTCCCCCGTCGGCTGCAATTGTTCATCGCGCTGCTTAAGATCGCGTCTTACAAATCTGGTCCCGCTTACAGGAGGCGATCTCCAATTGTGTGCGATTGCAAGGAAAGCCTAGCTCCGGCCCCGCACGCAAACAATCCGACCAATGGCCAGTCCGACGCCGACAACGTCGTGAAGAACTAGACCAAGGTCTAGGAATTCGAACGACTTGGTGGAGTCCGTTGGCATGACGTCTCACGCAAACTCACGATGCCTTACGACAACTAGCTCGTCGTTTCCGCTCGCCGAGCGTAGCAATTAAGGGGAAATCGGCGACGCAACGCGCAGTCGCACTCGCGCCCTCATTCGAAAAACCGGAGGCTGAAATGAACAAATCCATCATGAGCAGGACGGCATTGGCCATCGCGATCGCATTGTCCGCATCGACAGCCCTGCCGGCCACGTCCTACGCGGCGAAGAAGGTTGTAGCCACACATAAGCTCGTCGTCCCGCAGGTCACCTATCACACGGTGGACGTCGACGGGACGAGCGTGTTCTACCGTGAGGCCGGCCCAGCAGATGCACCCGTCGTGCTCCTGCTTCATGGATTCCCGACGTCGTCCCACATGTTCAGGAACCTCATCCCGATCCTCGCCGACAAGTATCACGTCATAGCGCCGGACTATCCAGGCTTCGGCCAGAGCGAGGCGCCCGATCACACCAAGTTCGCTTACACCTTCGGCCATTACGCCGATATCGTCGACGGCCTTCTCGGCAAACTGAACATCAATGAATACGCGATGTATGTGATGGATTACGGCGCTCCGGTCGGCTACCGGCTGGCGCTCAAGCACCCCGACCGCGTATCGGCGCTGATCGTCCAAAACGGCAATGCCTACGAAGAGGGTCTCAAGGAGTTCTGGGATCCTATCAAGGCCTACTGGAAGAGCGACACGCCCGCCAACCGCGAGGCCTTGTCGATGCTCGTCGCGCCCGAGACGACTAAGTTCCAGTACACCGACGGAATGAGCGACATCACGCACATCGATCCAGACAACTGGGGTCATGACCAGCCCTTGCTCGACCGTCCAGGCAACAAGGACATCCAGCTCGACCTGTTCCATGATTATGGCACCAACGTCCCACTCTATCCGAAATTCCAGCAGTTCTTCCGGGACAAGAAGCCGCCGACGCTGATCGTCTGGGGAAAGAACGACAAGATCTTCCCGGCCGACGGCGCGTCTCCCTACCTGCGCGACCTGCCGCACGCCGAGATGCATCTGCTCGACACCGGCCACTTTGCACTCGAAGACAAGCTTCCGGAGATGGCGCCGATGATCCATGATTTCCTCGATCGAAAGCTGAGTCGGAACTAGATCGAGGCACGCCACCACGCGAGCCTCCCTGCGTGGTGGCACTCCCGTCCAATCGCGATCTCCTCAACCGATGGAGCTACAAATGAACAAGCACGGCTACAATATGTCACGACGTGGATTCTGCCTCTGCTGCCTCGGTGGCGCGACCTTCGCCACCACCGGCGGCTGGCTCACTCCGTCGCAAGTATTCGCCGCCGCCAAAAGCCTCGTTGTCCAAATCCGCGAGGCTGCCGCTGCGGCAGATATCACCACAACCAATCTGCGGGGCGGCATCAGTGCGTTGTCCGGTTCCGGGGGCAACATGGGCGTCCTGGTTGGAGACGAGGGCAAAGTCCTCGTCGACGCCGGCATCACGGCCACGCGTCCGCGCATCGAAAAGGCGCTCGCCGAGCTCGGTTCGCAGCCGATCAAGCACCTCATCAACTCGCATTGGCACTTCGACCACACCGACGGCAACGAATGGCTCAATTCAGAAGGCGCGATGATCATGGCCCATCCGAACTCGCTGAAACATCTGACCGTCGCTACCCGCGTCGTCGATTGGGACTTCGACTTCCCGGCGTCGCCGAAGGGAGCGCTGCCGACGAAGCTGATGGAGGGCGACGAAGAGACGCTGAAGTTCAGCGGCCAGACCATCGCGCTGAGGTACTATGGCCCCGCCCATACCGACAGCGACATCTCGGTGTTCTTCCAGGAGGCGAACGTCGTCCATGTGGCCGATACCTTCTGGAACGGCGTCTACCCCTTCATCGACTATTCGACCGGCGGGAGCATCGACGGACAGATCAATGCGGCCGAGGCGAACGTCAAGATGGTAGACGACCAGACGATCGTCATTCCGGGGCACGGCGAGATAGGCAACAAGAAGGACCTGATCGCCTGGCGGGACATGCTCGTCGGCAGCCGCGAGAACATCGCCAAGCTGAAGAAGGACGGTCGCAGCATGGAGGAAACCGTCGCCGCCAAGCCCACCGAGAAGTGGGATCCCGTCTTCGGAAACTGGGCGATCTCGCCGGCATTGTTCACCCGCCTTGTTTACGAGGGCGTCTGAGAGGAAGCTCCTCGCGGCGGCCTCAATCCGCCGCTCCGCAGGGAGGGCAGGCCGCCGTGGAGACCGAAAAGCATATCTCGAGCGACGTCGCCTTTTCGCCGTCGGTGAAGGAGATCCAGACAAGGAAGGGATCGCGCCGATCCTACGCCCGCGTCGAGGAGCGCGGCGGATGGGCGACTGCCATCACCCCTGATCTGAAGGATTTCATCGAGAAGCAGATCAGCATCTTTATGGCCACCGCCAACAGGGAATGCCAGCCGTATATCCAGCACCGGGGCGGCCCGCCAGGGTTCCTCCGTGTGCTCGACGAGACCACGCTTGGTTTCGCGGACTACATCGGCAACCGCCAATACATCACGCAGGGAAACCTCGCCGACAACGACAAGGCGCAGCTTTTCTTGATCGACTACGGCAGCCGGTCGCGGGTGAAGATCTGGGGGACGGCCCGTGTTGTCGAAGACGATCCGGCGCTCCTCGATGAGTTGATGCCGAAAGGGTACCAGGCCAGGCCGGAGCAGGTGATCCTTTTCCATGTCGAAGCCTGGGATGCAAACTGCCCGCAGCATATTCCGCTCCGGTTCGAGGCTGACGAAGTGCTGAAGGCGATCGAGAGCAGGGACTCGCGGATCAAGGAACTGGAGGCGGAGATCGCCACACTGAAATCTGCGGCATCTTCCGGCGTTCGATAGTCTCACTCAAAGGATTCCGATATGAGCCGCCCGCCACTGCCTCCTTTCACCCTGCAGTCCGCGATCGAGAATGTGCGGCTGGCGGAGGACGGCTGGAACACCCACGATCCCGTGAAGGTCACCCTCGCGTACAGCGTCGACAGCCATTGGCGGATCCGCGCGGAGTTCGTCGTCGGCCGCACGGCGATCGAAGCATTCCTCGCGCGCAAGTTGGCGTAGGAACTCGACTACCGTCTAATCAAGGGACTGTGGGCGTTCTCCGGAAATCGGATCGCCGTGCGTTTTGCTACGAGCATCACGCGATAGGAGAGGCTTCGGGACTTTTTGCATCGGTACTCGGGGCTGAGATAGTTCTGACGAACCTCGGCAAGCTCGATCTTCGAACCGACTACGGCATGCTCCGTCTGGAGGCAGTATTCGGGCCTTTCGTGAGTTTGGGGTTCGAGCAGAGGCAATGCATCGGCGTCTGCCACCTGGGTGGACGCATCCACCTCTCCTATACGAGCTTCGACCCACGCCCGGCTATTCTTCAAGAGTTGCGGATCGCTCTTGCGAGGATGACGGAGGCGGAAGGGTAAAGCTGAACGTGCTTCCCTTGCCCTTCTTAGTCGTGACCCAGATATGTCCTCCATGGGCCTCGATGATGGATCGGCAGATCGAGAGCCCCATGCCGATGCCAGTCGCCTTCGTTGTAAAGAACGCCTCGAACGCCCGGTCGGCCGTATCTGGATCGAGGCCGACGCCGTTGTCCGACACGCTCACCTGCGCAAGCCCGTCGCTCTGAAGTCTGGTGACTACGTGCAATACCCTTCGCTCGTCTTCCAGCGTCGTCATTGCATCCGCGCCATTCATGACCAGGTTGATCAGCACCTGCTGGAGCTGGATGCGATCGCCATTGACCGCGTCCGCGGCACCGTCATAGGCAGCCTCGACAACGACGCCTTGCTGACGGAGCTCGCTCTTCGTCAAATGCAGCACTTCCTCAATCACGCCCCGGATGCTCAATGGTTCAACCTTCGGCCGCGAATTCCGTGCGAGAGCAAGTATCCCGCTCAGGACCGCGCCGGCGCGGTGGCCGTCTCGGAGAACCCACCCGATAGCCTCCGAGGCTTCCTCGATGTTGGGAGATCTGCTTTCGAGCCAGCTCAAGGCTGCGGCTGCGTTTGTGACGATCGCCATCAGCGGCTGATTCATCTCGTGCGCCACGGACACGGCCAGTTCCCCGATCGCGGTCAGACGGCTCATGCGAGCAAGGTCCTCCTTGGATTTGCGCAGAGCTTCCGCGGTCTCGTTTCGTTGGGTCATGTCCCGGAACACCAGCACCGCGCCCTTCATGTCGCCACGAGAGTCGATGATGGGCGCTCCGGACAGGTCGACTATCGATTCCGACCCGGCCCTGGATCGGAGGGTGTACTGGTTGCCGATTGCGAGATCGACCTCGCGGCCGAGTATCTCCGACACCGGGTCGGCGACGACTTCGCGCGCCTCGTCGATCAGCTGGAATACTTCTGCCACCGATTTCTCCGCGGCATCTTGCTGCGTCCACCCTGTAAGCTTCTCCGCTACCGGATTGATGAATATCAGATGACCTTTGTCGTCCGTCGATATCACCGCGTCGCCGATACTCGACAGCGTCGCCGCGTAACGCCGCTCGCTCTCCTGGATCCGATCCTGCGCGACCTTCAGGTCCTCGACATCGATGTTAATGCCGTACCAACGGATTACCTTGCCACTTTCGTCTCTGATCGGCACTGCCCGTATGAGAAACGTGCGCGAAGAGCCGTCGCGGCCTACCATGCGGGACTCGGTGCCTCCCGCTACCTCTTCGGTTCGCAGCCGCGTCCAGATGGTGTCGACGCGCGCCCGATCGTCCGGATGGAAGACACGCATGTAACCAAAGCCGACGGACTCTTCCTCGGTAAGGCCGAAGTAAGTTGACCACTGTCGATTGACTGCCTCGAGGATGCCGTCCGGTTTCGTGTGCCAGGCATGGGCGGGAAGCATGTCCCATGAAAGGCGGAGCTCCCGCTCGGCTAGACGCGCTCTTTCACGCACTTGCCCGAGTTCGGCGTCCGATGTCGCCTTCGCGATCCGGACGGCGGCATAAGTGGCCAGGATTTCGAATGCCTCGGTTTCCTCCGCGTCGAACGCCGCGATCGAGAAGCTCTCCAGCTCCAGGATGCCAAGAATGCGCTCTCCAAACTGTAGCGGCACTAACAAGGAGCAAGCGAGACCCTCTCCAGCTAGGGCGTGGTTCGTCATCGCGACCGGTTTCCGGGTCTCTGAAAGCGACGAGATGACCGAAGCGGGAACACTTGGGTGCGAGCCGTCTTCGGAAAGAAAGACCACCTCCGCCCGTCCGACCTTGCCGCACCCCAGACAGGCCGTCGCGAGCGCATCGGCGATCCTATCGCGGTCCGCATCGACGGACAGCGCTCGGAGCATTCGCAGGCCTGCCGTTGTGTCCATGACGAGGTCCGCCGGAGGTGCACCCGACCGCCAGAGTAGCAGGCCCCGAGATATGGGCAAGCTGTCCTCGATTTCGTTAAAGTACGATAGCGGGCGCCCGGAGGCATATGCTTCTCGACAGGGAATGAACCGGGTGCCTTAATGCAGGAAAGCCATCGAAATGGAGGCGGGCATGGATGAAAAGTATCCGCCGCTGTCGCCGCTCAAGACGGGCGTCCGCGGGATCGCCACCGTCGAGGAGGCGGCGGCCGGCATCGTCTTCCTCGCAAGCCCGGCGGCTGGCAACGTGACGAGTTCTGTGCTCGACGTGAACGGCGGGTATCTCGCCTAGAAAAGGCGGCGTCTCCTGGACCAGACTATTTCGAAAGACCGTCATTGGTCGAAACGCAACAATCACGGCGTTCGATAAATGAGCGGCGGACGTCACGCGCGTGAGGACCGGGTGCCGCCGGAAGCTGCCTCATCCGTCAAACTTCTGGAGGATCGCTCAAATGACATTGGGGTCCGCTATACCTCTTACAAGACGAGATGCTTTGTTGGCGGGCTCCGCTGCCGCGATCGCGCTGGCAGTCGCCCCGACCGCCTCAGCCGCCACTAAACCGAAACAAACACGAACGGAGGATAAGTTCATGGGAACTGTAAAAGTGAAGGACGGAACCGAGATCTTCTACAAGGACTGGGGTTCGAAGGATGCGCAGCCGATCGTCTTCCACCACGGCTGGCCGCTGAGTGGCGACGACTGGGACAACCAGATGCTCTTCTTCCTTAGTGAAGGATACCGAGTTATCGCGCACGACCGTCGCGGCCATGGCCGGTCCTCGCAAAGCCGGACTGGTCACGAGATGGACACCTACGCCGCCGACGTTGCAGAAGTGGCGGAAGCTCTCGATCTCAAAAAAGCGGTCCACATCGGTCACTCGACCGGAGGCGGCGAAGTCGTCCATTACGTCGCGCGGGCAAAGCCGGGCAGGGTTGCCAAGGCGGTCATCGCGGGCGCAGTCCCTCCGGTCATGTTGAAATCCGACAAGAACCCCGGCGGCCTTCCGATCGACGTCTTCGACGGCTTGCGCAAAGCACTGGCCGCCAATCGCGCGCAGTTCTACATCGATGTACCGACCGGCCCGTTCTACGGCTTTAATCGCCCGGACGCCAAGATCTCGCAGGGTCTGATCGACAACTGGTGGCGGCAGGGCATGATGGGCGCCGCTAACGCCCACTACGAATGCATCAAGGCTTTCTCGGAGACGGACTTCACCGAAGACCTGACGAAGATCGAGGTGCCGGTATTCGTGATGCATGGCACGGACGACCAGATCGTCCCCTACCAGGATGCCGCCCTCCTGTCGGTCAAGCTTCTGAAGAACGGGACGTTGAAAACGTACGATGGATATCCGCATGGGATGCTGTCGACGCATCCGGAGGTGCTGAACCCGGACATCCTGGCATTCATCAAAGGATGACATGAGAGGCGGGGCCAGCAAGCGTTGACCCCACGACTCCAATAGGCTGTTGCCGTCCTCCGACATCCGGCCCCATCTTCGCTGTCAACTCTTCTCACGCAGACTCACAAGCGCTTGCTGCAACTCCTTAGCCTTCTATCAGTCCCGAGAGTACCTTCGCAGCCATCACAACAGGTCACGTCACCATAGGAGATGAACATGCGACTCCAGGGAAAGATCGCCGTCGTTACCGGTGCTAACAGCGGCATCGGCCTTGCGACCGCCAAGCGATTTGCAGAAGAGGGCGCTCGCGTCTTCATGACCGGCCGGCGCAGGGAGCAACTCGATGCGGCCGTCAGCGAAGTCGGTGCGAACGCCCGAGGTGTCCAAGGCGACATCGCCAACCTCGGCGATCTCGATCATCTTTATGATATCGTGAAGGCCGAGGCCGGCCATCTGGACATCGTGTTCGCAAACGCCGGAGGAGGGGAGTTCGCACCGCTCGGCGCGATAACCGAGGAGCACTATGACCGGACCTTCGCCATCAACGTCAAAGGCACGCTTTTCACTGTTCAGAAGGCATTGCCGCTCCTGAAGGACGGCGGCTCCGTCATCCTGACCGGTTCGACGGCGGCGTCGACGGGCATTCCGGCGTTCAGCGTCTACGGCGCGACGAAGGCTGCCATCCGCAGCTTCGCCCGGAACTGGATCCTTGACCTCGCTCCACGCGGCATTCGGGTGAACGTGCTTGCGCCCGGCGCGACGTCGACGCCTGGCTGGCACGATCTTGCGACGTCGGAGGATATGAAGAAGGAGATGATGCGTCTGACCTTGGCGGGTATCCCCCTGGGGCGCATGGGCGATCCACGCGAAATCGCCAACGCCGCACTCTTCCTTGCCTCGGACGAAAGCAGCTTCGTCAACGGATGCGAGCTTTTCGCGGACGGCGGGTCGGCGCAAATATAGGCTTCGCCGCCTCACTGTGGGCGCCGGATTTTTTTTGCATCGCCATTGTCGAATGTTCTAGGATCGCGAGCCGGCTCGAAGCAAGGCCGATCGGAGCATCGTGATGGACGTGTCTCGATACCAGCGCCAGCTTCTGCGAGAGGACGACAGCTTCGTCCTTTACCGCGGCATTTCCGGGGATGGAAACACCTCCGTCCTTATGAAGGCTTCGGTTTCGATCGGCGCCTCACACGAAGGAATGCAGCGCCTCGAGCGTGAAATGTCTCTTGCGGATCGGCTGGATTCAGGGTGGGCGGCGAAACCGCTCGCTCTCGAACGCCACGACGGACAGACCTACCTCCTTCTGACGGACGGCGGCGGCATGCCGTTGAGCAACTCCGTAGAAGCGGCCCTCGATATCGGGACCTTCCTCTCCGTCGCGGTGAACGCCGCCGCGGCTCTACGCAAGGCACACGCTCGGGGCATCGTCCACAAGGATCTCAGACCCGACAACGTGCTCGTCGACGCTTCGGGAAAAGTATGGCTCACCGGCTTCGGCATCGCCGGTCCAACCCGGCCTGCGGGCGAAGCATCGGGAGGTTCCCAGGGATTCCAACGAAATTCGCTGCCCTACATCGCCCCCGAACAGACAGGCCGGGTAAAGCGCTCGATCGACGCCCGTAGCGATCTCTACGCGCTGGGCGTGGTGTTCTACGAGATGCTCACGGGGGATCTGCCGTTCGTGGCCGTCGATGCGGTGGAATGGGTTCATGCGCATGTCGCGCGACGGCCGATCCCTCCACATCAGCGAAACGAGGCCGTTCCGCCTGTCCTGGAGCGCATCGTCCTCAAGCTCCTTGCCAAGAGGCCGGAGGACCGATACCAGACCGCGGCGGGTCTCGAAAGCGATCTCCAGAGATGCCTCGACAGTTGGAACTCGACCGGTCGCGTCGCCGATTTCGAAGTGGCCTCCAGTGACGCTGCAGACCGTCTTCGAGTGCCGGAGGGATTGTATGGTCGGTCACGTCAGATAGGCACCATCAGGGCGGCTTTCGATCGGGTGAGGTCGCAAGGCGCTACCGAGGTCGTCCTGGTTTCCGGCCCGGCGGGCGTCGGGAAATCGTCCGTCGTGCACGAGCTGCGAAAGTCGCTGGCCCAGACCGGCAGCCTGTTCGCATCCGGTAAGTTCGACCAATACACGCGCGACATTCCCTATGCGACGATCGCACAGGCATTCCGAGGTGTCGTCCGCCAGATGCTAGGTTCCGGCGACGCCGACCTGGAGCGTTGGAGAAAAGAACTCGTCGAAGCCTTGGGGCCGAATGGCCGGCTTATGATCAATCTCGTGCCAGAACTCGCCCTGATCATCGGGGAGCAGCCGCCGGCCCCCGATCTTCAGCCTCACGAGGCCAAAACAAGGTTCCATCTCGTCTTTCGGCGGTTCATTGCAGTTTTCGCCCGTCCCGAACTCCCGTTGGTGTTGTTCATCGACGACGTCCAGTGGTTGGACGCAGCCACGATCGAGCTCATCGAAACGATCACTCTCGATCAAGAGGTGAGGAACCTGCTTCTCATCTGCGCCTACCGCGACGACGAGGTTTCACCACAACATCCGTTCAATGCGACGCGGGGCTCGATGCGGGAGGACCTCGACAAGCTTGGAGAATTGAAGCTGGGCCCGTTGACTCCTCAGGACGTCGGAAGTCTGCTGGCCGACATGCTGCGCTCGGACGCGCGCTCCGTCGGGCCCTTGGCCGGTCTCGTGGTCGACAAGACGGAAGGAAATCCCTTCTTCGTGCTGCAGTTCCTCGCCTCCATGGAGGAGGAGGAACTGATCGTGTTCGACGCCGACAGGGGCGTGTGGCGATGGGACGCCGACCGAATACGGAATACTGGCGTCACCGACAACGTGGCCGAACTCGTTGCTTCCAAACTTGGTCGCCTCCCTCGTCTGACGCTGGAAGCCGTCAAATTGCTGGCCTGTCTGGGGACTGGGGCGTCACTGGCGACATTGAGCATCGCATCCGGTAAGCCCACAAGGGAGATCGTGGCGATCCTGTGGGAAGCAGTTCAAGCAAGGTTTCTGCTGCGTGTCGACGATGCCTTCGTGTTCGCTCACGACAGGGTGCAGGAAGCGGCCTACCTGTTGGTGCCGGCAGCCGATAGGCCGGTCGCCCATGTCCGGATCGGGCGCGCGTTGATGTCGAGCCTGACATCGTCGGGAATTCAAGAGCGCATATTCGAGGTGATCGATCAATTTGACCGAGGACTTGGACAGGTCACCTCGGACGACGAACGCGAGCAGGTCGCCGAACTCTTCCTTGAAGCCGGGATTCGCGCAAAGACCTCCGTCGCTTATCCGTCGGCGCTGAGGTATTTCCGCACAGGTCTGGGCCTTCTGAAACCATCGCACTGGGAAAAGCGCTATGACCTCATATTTCCACTCGAACTCCAGCAAGCGGAATGCGAATACCTGACAGGTGATCACGTTGTCGCCGACGACCATCTTCTCGAGTTGTCTCTGCGGGCTGGGAACCGCGTGGACGGCGCGGCGGTGGTGCGCCTTCGATCGTCGCTTTACGTTACACTCGGAGATCAGGCGAAGGCGGTCGACGTCGCTCTCACCTATCTTCGCGACTTCGGCATCGAGTGGTCTGCCCATCCGACCGAACAGGAGCTGCGGGTGGCGATCGAGGCGTTGCGCGGATTGCTCGCGGACCGTCCGATCGAAGATCTCGTAGACCTTCCAAGAATGACGGACCCCGATTGGCTCGCCGCGATGGACGTCCTCGCTTACACGATCCTTCCGGCAATCTTGACCGATGGCAATCTCGAAGACTTAATCTACACGCAGATGGTCTCGCTCAGCGTGCAGCACGGCAATTGCGACGCCTCCTGTTATGCCTACGTGTCGATCATGGTGGCGTTGGGCCTTCGTTTTGGAGACTACGATTCCGGCGGCCGCTTTGGCGACGTGGGCCTCGCACTCGTCGACGGTCACGGGATGGACCGCTTTAAGACGCGAACCTATACCTGTTACGCCTGCTTCGTTGTTCCCTGGAAAAGACATCTTCGCATATCGGAGACCTTCAGCCGGAAGGCCATCGAGGTTGGCGTCGCGGCCGGTGACCTGGTGTTCATCGTCACGACCGCGCAGATGCTGGTTTCGCATCTATTGGTCGCAGGCGCCGACCTTACACTGGTGGAGGAGGAGGCCGAACGGTTTCTGGCGTCGGCCCGGAGGACCGGGTTCAGCCTTGCCGCGGACTCTGCGATCGGCCAGCTACTTCTTATTCGCGAGCTGCGCGGGCTCGACGGTCCGGACACGCCGGAGGGCTCGGTGCTTCCGGACAAGAGTTCGTATCACCGGCATCTGCAGGACGCTGGCGCGCAGCTCGTGCTTCCACTCGCCTGGTATTTGATCCAGCAGATGCAGGCGCGTTATGTTGCGGGCGACTACGTTTCGGCGATCGAGGCCGAGCGCGAAGCTCGCAGCGTCGTGCAGGCCACCAGGTCTTTCATCGACATCGCCGAATACCATTTCTACGCCGCACTTATTCATGCGGCCGCCTGCGATGCGGCAATCGGCGACGACCGGCGAGAGCACTTCGAGGCGATACGGCGGCACCAGAAACAGATCGACACATGGGCCGAGAGCGGCCCGGAAAACCATGGCAACCGTCGCGCCCTCGTTGCCGCCGAAGTCGCCCGGCTCGAAAACCGCGACATGGATGCACTCGGGTTTTATGAGGAAGCCGTTCGCTCGTCGAGGCAATACGGCTTCATTCAGAACGAAGCCATGGCGAATGAACTGGCGGCGCGGTTCTGCCTGGATCGCGGCCTGAAGACGAGTGCCAGCGCATTCATGCGCAACGCGCGGTCCTGTTATCTGGCATGGGGTGCGAACGGAAAGGTCCGTCAACTCGATCTCGAAAGTTCAGGTCCGAACCCGGACGTAAACGGGAAGAGGACAATCCTCGGCTCCGAGACGCAACAACTTGATATGGCCGCCGTTCTGACGATGTCTCAGGCCGTTTCCGGCGAGATCGTTCTCGACCGCCTCGTCGAGCGTCTGATGATCACCGTGGTTGAACATTCCGGGGCGGTCCGGGGTCTGCTTCTCCTTCCGAAGCGAGCAGAGATGCGCATCGTCGCCGAAGCGCTCACCAACGACGAGGGCGTTGCGGTCAGGCTCGAGGGGTTCGAGAGGAAGCTTCCGGAAACGATCATCAGCTACGTGACCAGGACACAGGAGGTCGTGCTTCTCGACGACGCCCGGAGGGCGGAGCTGTTCTCATCCGACCCATACGTGGAAGAAGTCGGTTCAAGTTCGATCCTCTGCCTTCCGCTGGTAAAGCAGAAGCAACTTGTCGGAGTACTCTATCTCGAGAACGGACTGTCGTCCCACCTCTTCACCCAGGACCAGGTGGCCGTACTTCAGCTTCTTGCTTCCCAGGCAGCGATCTCGCTCGAAAACGCCGCTCTCTTTCACGAAGCACAGGAAACGCACGAACGTGCCCGCCGCGCAGCGGAAGAGCTTCGACTGTCATACGACATGATCCCGGCGCTGGCCTGGAACAGCCGTCCGGACGGGTCGATGCTGGTGTTCAACAAGCAATGGCACGATTACACCGGGATACCGCCGGGTGACTCGCTCGACAGCGGCTGGGCGAGGTCGATACATCCCGACGACGTCCAGAAGGTCGCCCAAAAATGGGGCGAAGCTCTGGCGGCGGGCGAAGCCGGCGAATTCGAAGGGCGGATTATTCGCTATGATGGAGTTGCTCGCTCCTTTCTTATTCGTGCGACTCCCATGCGCGACGAGCACGGCAACATTCTCAAATGGTACGGCACCAATACGGACATCGACGATCTCAAGAGGATCGAGGAGGCTCAGGAGCTGCTGGCCCGCGCCGGACGACTGACGGCGTTGGGCGAGCTCACGGCATCGATCGCGCATGAGGTCAACCAGCCTTTGATGGCCATCGTGATGAACGCAGCGACCTGCCTGCGCTGGCTGAGCGACGACCAGCTCGACGTCGAAGAGGCCCGGCAGGCAGCCGAGCGGATCATCCGGGACGGCCATCGCGCCGGAGATGTTATTACGGGTATCCGCGCGCTCGCAAGGAAGTCGCCGTTGGCCATGGAGGAGGTCGACGTGAACGCGATGATCGAGGGGGTTCTTGTCCTGACCCGCGGTGAGCTGCAGCGGCATGGCATAAAGCTCGAAACCGAACTGGATATGAATACGGGATCGACAGTGGGGGATCGCACCCAGTTGCAGCAGGTCGTCCTCAACCTGATCCTCAATGCGGTCGAGGCCATAGGATCATCCGAAAGCAGACCGCGGCGCCTGCAGGTGCGGTCCGGGAAGTCGCGCGACGGGAATCCCCTCGTCGAGGTTGCCGACAGCGGACCCGGTGTGGACGCGTCGACGATGGAGCAGATCTTCGACGCGTTCTTCACCACTAAATCGGGAGGTCTCGGCATGGGTCTGTCAATCTGCCGCTCGATCGTGGAAACCCATGGGGGCCGTCTCTGGGTGACTCCGAACGAACCGGAGGGAAGCGTGTTCTCGTTTACGCTGAGGGCGGCGCAGGACGCGTATTGAACGCGAGGATGACGGTGACGAGCTTCGCCGCGACGTCGCTTAGTTCCTCGGCAATCCAGGCCCAACGCTGCACGTATCAAGAAGAGGATCGTCCGTCTCGGGAGTTGATCGACGGGGTATATGATCCCTGCGAACTGGAACGGTTACCGGTCACTGCCGCGAAAACAACAGCCGAACGACGCCACCCGGCGGAATTGGCGTCGGCGTCCCGCACCCGGTAATCGCATCGATAGGGCGCTCCGCTCGTCATCGCGGCGTGAAGCTCCAGCGCCACCATCGATAGATCGTCAGGATGATTGCGGCTCAGATAGGCTGTCATCCTCTGGCCACCCAAGGCGGATTCGGCATTAAACCTGAAGAGCCCCGCGATCGCACTGTCACCGAACACGAGATCCGACCGCACGTTCCAGGTGAAGATGCCCGCTTCGCCCACCTCCTTAGAACTGGTGCAGCGCAACTTATTCACGATCATTGCGGGATTGCAATCACAGAATGTGATCGGATTTTTCTACTCGCGCAGATATCGAAGTGCAACTTCCGGACGATCGCTCTCACAACATCTCACGGGAAAACACTCGCGTTTCTCGCTTCGAGGCGGCAAGATCCTCGAAGTTGATCGAAGGAGACCGACATGACTTCCAAGAAGGCTGTGCTTGCACCCTACGTGCTCGCTGGTGGTTTCCACAAGCTCTGGCACGGGGGCTTCGAAATCACTGTCCTCAGTGACGGCTACATCACCCTGACGTCGGATATCCTCATGCCCGATGGCGATCGGGAAGAAACGCGAAGCATTCTCGGTCGGCTCGGCGGCGACGCCGACAGCGCCCCGCTACAGACAAACATCCCGCTCATCCGCCACGGAAACGATCTCATTCTCGTCGACACCGGGGCAGGCGGCAACTTTCAACCAAGCGACGGCCGGCTCGCCGAAAACCTGTCTTCGATCGGCGTCGATCCCGCATCCATCACCAAGGTCGTTTTCACGCACGTTCACCCCGATCACTCCGGCGGGACCACGAAAGCTGACGGATCACTCTTGTTTCCGAACGCGCAGTACTTCGTCAACGAAGCCGAGTGGTCGTTCTGGACGGATCCCGACTACGAAGCGAAAATGCCGGAACCGCTGCATGTGTTCGCGCGCGGCGCCCAGCGCGATCTGACTGCCGTCAGGGACAGGCTGACGATGGTGGAGCCCGGAGACGAGATCGTTTCAGGAATGAACGTGGTTAGCACCCGCGGGCATACGCCGGGGCACATTTCGCTGGAGCTGGCGGGAGATGGAAACCTGCTAATCGCCGGCGACGTCATCCCGAACAACATCGTTTCCTTCGAGAATCCGGGGTGGCACTTCGGTTTCGATACGGAGCCGGAGATCGCATTGGCGAACAGGGCGGCTCTGCTGGACAAGGCTGCGAACGAGAAACTTCGGATGCTCGGATACCATTGGACATACCCGGGCGTTGGGTATGTGGAGCGGAACGGGGCGGCGTATCGGTTCGTCAGAGGGTGAGTTTCTGGTTTTGAGCTTGTGCTAACCGCTGCGAGCACAGGAGTGACCCACGAAGGACGACGAGGTAGGTAAAGTCACGCGACTTGAACGAGTTCGCGTCTCGCGAGTTGTTTCTTTCGTTCAATAAACCGTTAATTGACTGGTAGTCCGTTCCTGTTATGTTCATCTTATCCAGACTCAGCGAGTAGTCATGCAACCGACGTTCAGATACATTATCATCCGCAGGGCGGCTTTTATTATATTGATTTTGAAACGTTTTTCCGATTTCCTGGGATTTCCCTCCGTTGCACCATGAAGCCCGAAGACCTCGCGTCTTTTCGAAGCCTGCCCAAAGCCGAGCAGGATGCTGTCGATGCTATCGGCATCGGACAGTGGGCGGACTGGGAGCAAGGAAACGCTGCGTCTACAGCCGCCGCCGCCGGGCACCAAGAGGACGTCACACGACTCGATGGCGGCCAAGTCCTGCAGATTTGCGAATGTCAGGTTGTCCGCCGTGATCGGCTGTCCTCCAAGCGAGGCCACTTGAATATTCAGGTCGGGGGTCCGCGACAGAAACTGGTGGGGGCCTGTGAAATCGAGTTGGGTCACCCCGTCGTATACCGGCATTACAACAGTGATTGGTTTTGACATGATCTGGTCTCCTGAGCGCAAACTACAGCACGAAACATTTGACCAAAAGGTCATAGTTCCCTATCTTTCAGCCATGCACAGAATCGGCTTTTACGTTTCTTCTGGGTTCCAAATGCTCGACCTCGCGGGGCCAGCGGGAGCGTTTGAAGCCGTAAATCAGCAACTTGGAATCTCCGCCTATCGCATCCAGGTGCTTGCAGCGATTGAGGGTGTTGTAGCAAACAGCCTCGGTATGGCAACGCCTGTCGCATCGCTTGATGACGCCGAGCTCGACACCCTTATCGTCATCGGCGGACCGATCAACCAGCCGCCTTCGGCAGACACACAACGCCGCATCGTGGAGGCTTCCAAGCGAAGCCGTCGCGTGGCTAGCGTTTGCACCGGTGCGTTTACCCTCGCTGCCGCAGGACTGCTGGATGGTCGTCGAGCGACGACGCATTGGCAATATGCGGCGCGCCTTCAGCGGGACTACCCGTCGATACATGTCGAGGTAGACCGCATCTTCTGTCGGGACGGCGACGTCTGGACTTCAGCGGGTATCACAGCAGGCATCGATCTTGCGTTGACACTGATCGAGGACGACCATGGTTTTGCGGTCGCCAAGGGCGTAGCGCAACATCTTGTAGTCTACCATCGCCGCCACGGCGGACAGTCGCAATTCGCAGCTTCCGTCGATCTGGCACCCAGGAACGATCGGCTTGCAGCGGCCCTCGGTTATGCCCGCGACCACATCGCAGAAACGCTCACGGTCGAACGTTTGGCAGAGATAGCGGGTATGAGCCTCCGGCAGTTCGGCCGCGTATTTCGCGCGCAAACTGGCACCACACCGGCCCGCGTAGTGGAACGCCTTCGAGTCGATCTGGCTCGAGGTCGCATTGAGACGACCACCGAACCTGTCGAACGCATCGCTGAGGCGGTCGGCTTCGGCGATGCGGAAAACATGAGACGGGCCTTCATCCGCATCTACGGGCAGCCGCCTCAATCGATCAGGCGCGCGGTGCGAAGTTAAAGTTGCGGTTCCACCAGTCGAAGCTGCCGCAAACCGATAAGCAGGGAGGTGCGGGGCATCGGATTGTTTGGTGCTTCCTATAGAACCTCGAACACGTTGTAGATTGGGCCGTCTGGGAGGCGGTGCCCCGTGCCTACCGCGATGATATCGTTGAGCCAAGTGTCGCTTTGCACTTCTGTGGTTGCCGCCCGTTTTGCAAGAAGTTTCTGACCTTTTGTGCGTGTGATCGAGTGCGGTCTTCTGTCAGGCCTTTCGTTGCGACGCTTCCAAAGGCCGCCGGCCGGTATGGTGATCTGCGGAGCGGGTCCAAATCTTAATTCCGAGCTTGCATGCTCAAAGTGCCAAACTGGTTTTCCCGTCCCGATCGGTTCGATCATGCGCCCATTCTGGTCATTGCCTTCTCACACCCGTCTCCCTGCGTTACTCAGGCATGCTCTGCATGAAGTTCATACAGCCATGCCCGACGCCGGAACTCGATAATTTTCACCCTTCGCCAGCATGGCCCAGATCGCCCGCGCCATCTTGTTTGCGAGAGCGATCGCCACCAGCATGCGCGGCTTTCTTGCCAGCATCCGGGCCAGCCACGAACCGTCAGCAATCCGTTTACGACCCATCCATGTGATGCGCGACATCGCGCCAATGATCAGCAACCTGCGAATGTCGGCCTGCCCAGCTTTGGAAACGCGGCCAAGGCGCTCTTTCCCGCCGGAGGAAAACTGTTTTGGGACAAGACCAAGCCATGCCGCAAAATCACGGCCGCGACGGAAGCTTCTCATTGCCGGCGCGAAGGCTTCAACGGCCATTGCCGTCATCGGGCCGACGCCGGGCATGGTCTGAAGCCGCTGCGCGATATCCGTCTGCTTGGCGACCTCTCCAATTTTCTTTGTCTTATCATCGATCCTGGCGGTCTTCTCCGCAATCTGAGCCAAAAGATCGCGGCACTCTTCCTGGACGAGCTGAGGCAGATCATTGCCTATTTCATCGAGAATGGCCTCGATACGCTTGATATGACTGATCCCCAACGGAACGACATGACCGTATTCGTAGAGCACGGCGCGCAAAGCATTGACCAGTTCGGTGCGCTGATGGACGATGCGCTCGCGTGCGCGGAATAAGATCGCTCGTGCTTGCTGAGCTTCCGTCTTTGGTTCGACAAAGCGCATTTCGGGACGCTGCGCGGCAGTGACAATCGCCTCGGCATCTGCAGCATCATTCTTCTGCCTTTTGACAAAGGGCCGCACATATTGCGGGGCGATTAGCTTGACTGCATGTCCAAGCTTCACCAGCTCGCGCGCCCAGAAATGCGCGCTACCGCACGACTCCATAACCGCGACGCATGGCGGCTGCGCTTCCATAAACCTGAGAAATTGCACGCGGCCAATTTTCTTGCGGAACTTCACTTCCCCCATCATCGATGCCCCGTGAAGCTGAAATACATTTTTTGCCAGATCAATGCCAATCATAGTATCGTACATTCCGCCGTCCTCTCCGCTCGGTGGCCCTAACGAACCACCATCCTGGCACATTGCGATGCCGTTGGGGGAGGGCGGCAACCATCCCATCTTAGTTCCCATGAGCGGGTGTTGCAGAGTTCGATCAATCGCGCCTCCAGCATCAGTCACATAAGCATGGCGATGATAAGGTGTCGCGACCTTTCGAGCGTTATCCCGCTCTTGTGATGTTATTGTAGCGGAATACCGCTTGAATATTTGTCGCAAAGAATGTAGCGGAATATCGTACACCACCCTTAATATCGAGCGGAATACCGCATGTCAGCGACAATCTTCAATATGTTGGGCGTTCAACTCCGCACCGCCCGGGTTCGGCGCGGCCTAAGTCAGCCCGAGCTTGCCGCCCGGCTCGGACGTAATCGAGCTCGCATCTCCGAACTCGAACGCGACCTTGCCGGCAATCGCTGGGGGCGCGATCGACTGACGTTGTTTGCTGAAATGTGCGACGCTCTCGATATGGTTCCGGTTTTGGTTCCGCGCTCGCGCGCTTCCGAAATTCGGGAGCTGCTCGAAGAGACTGGCCAGGTGCGGCGCGCCACTCCGATAGCAACGGCGTTCGACGAACTGTTCGTCGATCTTGGCGATGAGGATGAGGAGAGTTGATGGCGAAGGTCCCCGCGATATTGGGCGCTCATCTTCTCGACCATGTGCTCGGCTCGGTGCGGGTCGGGACATTGACGCGGGACGTAGATGGTGGCGTCGCGTTCAGCGTTGCTGAACCGTATCTGCGGGAGCCTGGACGTCCGATCCTAAGCCTTGGTTGGTATGACCCCGAGAGCGATGAAGGCACACGCGATAGGCTTTCAAAACGGGGCGACAAGATCGGTCTGCACGGGACGTTACCTCCTTGGTTTTCTGGGCTCCTGCCGGAGGGCGCTCTTCGCCAACTGGTTCTAAGCGAAATGGGACCTGGTGATCATGATCAGTTCGACGTACTGACTCGGCTCGGCGCGGACCTTCCAGGTGCTGTCCTGATCGTGCCGGAAACCGAAGTCCCCCCTTCAGCAGGCCCGCTTACTTTGGAGAATGTCGAGGGCTTTCAGGCACCGTTGCCCGAAGGCACGGTGAAATTTTCGCTCGCCGGCGTCCAGTTGAAGTTCACCGCCAATCCCTATGGTGACCGGCTGACCGTACCGGGACGCGGCGACACCGGCCGTTGCATTATCAAGGTTGCGAGCGAACGATTTCCCGATCTGCCTGAGGCGGAATATGGAGCCATGCGCCTGGCCGAGATGATCGGTGTGCGTACCGCGAATTGCCGTCTCGTTTCCCGCGACGCGGTCACAGGCGTGCCCCCGGAGCTTCTTGCTCACGGTCAAAACGTTCTGGTCGTCGATCGCTTCGATCGCACGGCCGATGGGCAACGCATCCACACCGAAGATGCGGGACAAATCATAGGGGCGATCGGTGATCGGAAATATACCATGGCTACGACCGAGACGATTATCAACATGGTTCATCGCTTTAGTACCGACCATCGGGACGACCTCTTAGAGGCAGTCAGGCGGGTTGTCGCAGATGTTCTGCTTGGGAACGGCGACAATCACCTCAAGAACTGGTCGTTTTGCTTTCCAGAGCCCGGCCAGATCCGTCTGTCTCCGGCCTATGACATCGTGCCGACTGTCCTGTTCATCCCCGGCGATACGCTGGCCTTGCGTTTCGTCAAAACGCATCAGTTCGAAAACGTCAATATTCACCGCTTCGAGCGAGTGGCTAGGTTTCTGCACGTTGATCCTAAATGGATCGCGCGCGAGGTTGCATCCGCCGTGAAGCAAGCGCTGGAGTTATGGCCGGCGGCTGCGCCTGAGCTTCTGGGTGAGGAGCGAGCGAAGCGAATTATCGACCGGCTGCCGACGTTACAGCTTGTCCGCGAGGTGACAGGATAACTGCTGTAGGCCGATTGATATCAACGGGCGCCTCGTCGACCACGGGCGGCATAGGCGACTGCGCCATTGAAGCGAAGGACATCGGCAACGCGATTTTCTAGGTACTCACGGCATTGGAGCGCGCGTCTCGGGAGTTACCGTGGTTCTTCTTGTCGGCAGAATGGGGCTGGTATCACCTACAAGCAGTGAGGAAGATACATCCGGAGACGTAGTCTCGTTGAGGATGTCTCACCGAATTCCCTCAAGTCACGCTCTTTCATCGGCCTCTCACACGGTTGTGGTAGCGACAGGAAACAGGCTGTAGCCGCAGTTCGTTCCATGGACGAACCGGGTTGCAGCTCTAGTTTTAGATCGCGATCTCAACACGGAGGAATTTCCATGTCAGAACTGGTAGTGCTCGGCTTCGATGACGCCAACAAGGCCGATGCGATCCTCAACAAATTGTCGCAGCTTGAGAAGGAATACCTGATCGACCTCGAGGACGCCGTGGTCGCGGTACGCGACGGCGACGGCAAGGTTCGCCTCAAACAGAGCGTGAACCTGACGGCGACGGGCGCGACGCGCGGTGGTCTTTCGGGCGCCCTGTGGGGGGCGCTTGTGGGCTTGCTGTTTCTCAACCCGCTAGCCGGGATGGTGCTTGGCGGCGCGTTCGGGGCGGGGTCAGGAGCACTTGCCGGGTCGATCACCGACTACGGCATCAATGACGATCTCATCAAGCGGCTGGCTGAAACGATCCCGGTCAATAGCTCCGCGCTTTTCCTGCTGGTGCGCAAGGTTCAGCCGGAAAAGGTGCTCGAGGAGTTCAAGGGCGAGCACGCACGCATCTTGCGCTCGTCGCTGTCGCCCGAGCAGGAGCGAAGGCTCCAGGACGCACTCGCCGCGGGCACGGCTCCGGCAACGTCGGCCACCTGACGCCACAGGCAATTTTTCTGACATAAAACTCGGGCGCGGCTGAAATTCAGCCGCGCCCGCGCATTTTCTGTCCGGATCAGACCAGATCGAAGCGATCCGCGTTCATCACCTTCGTCCAGACCGCGACGAAGTCATGCACGAACTTCTTTTGCGAGTCGCGTTGGCCGTAGACCTCGGCAAGCGCCCGGAGCTGGGAGTTCGAACCGAAGACAAGATCGACACGGGTGCCTGTCCACTTTACGTCGCCCGTGTTGCGGTCGCGTCCCTCGAACACATATTTCGAATCCGAGGAAGCTTTCCACACCGTCCCCATGTCGAGCAGGTTGACGAAGAAGTCGTTGGTCAGCGTTTCGGGGCGTGTGGTGAAGACGCCATGCTGGGACTGTCCTGCATTGGCGTTCAACACGCGCATGCCGCCGACCAGGACCGTCATTTCCGGCGCCGTCAGCGTCAGAAGCTGCGCCTTGTCGATCAGCAACTCTTCGGGCGAAATGGAATATTCGCCCTTCTGATAGTTGCGGAAGCCGTCGGCGATCGGTTCCAGAACGGCAAAGGACTCCACATCGGTCTGCTCCTGTGTCGCGTCGGTGCGGCCGGGCGCGAATGGAACCGCGATGTCGTGGCCGGCGTTCTTCGCGGCCTTTTCGACCGCTGCCGAGCCGGCGAGGACGACCAGGTCTGCGAGCGACACTTTCTTGCCGCCGGACTGGGCGTCGTTGAACGCTTTCCGGATGCCTTCAAGCGTCTCGAGCACGGTCGCGAGCTGGGCAGGCTGGTTGACCGCCCAATCCTTCTGCGGAGCAAGACGGATGCGCGCGCCGTTCGCTCCACCGCGCTTGTCGGAGCCGCGGAAGGTTGCCGCCGAGGCCCAAGCGGTTGAGACCAGCGCGGAGACGGGCAGTCCCGATGCGAGGATCTTGTCCTTGAGATCGGCGATGTCATGTGCGTCGATCAGCGGGTGATCAACGGCGGGGAGGGGATCCTGCCAGATCAGTTCCTCTGCCGGAACCTCCGGGCCGAGATAGCGTACCCGCGGGCCCATGTCGCGATGGGTCAGCTTGAACCACGCCCGAGCGAAGGCATCCGCGAATTGTTCCGGATTCTCGAAGAAGCGCCTCGAAATCTTTTCGTAGACAGGGTCGAAGCGCAAGGCGAGGTCCGTGGTCAGCATGGACGGCGCGTGACGCTTGGAGGGATCGTGCGCGTCCGGTACCGTACCAGCGCCAACACCGTGTTTGGGTGTCCACTGATGCGCTCCAGCCGGGCTCTTCGTCAGTTCCCATTCGTAACCGAAGAGGTTCCAGAAGAAGTTGTTGCTCCACTTCGTCGGCGTCGTCGTCCAGGTAACTTCCAGGCCGCTGCCGATCGTGTCGCCGCCTTTGCCCGTGCCAAAGCTGCTTGCCCAGCCGAGGCCCTGCTGCTCGATGCCGGCGGCCTCGGGTTCAGCGCCGACATGCGCGGCGTCGCCTGCGCCGTGCGTCTTGCCGAACGTATGTCCGCCCGCAATAAGAGCAACGGTCTCCTCGTCGTTCATGGCCATGCGCGCGAAGGTCTCACGGATATCCGTGGCGGCAGCAAGCGGATCAGGATTGCCGTTCGGCCCTTCCGGGTTGACGTAGATCAGACCCATCTGCACGGCAGCGAGCGGATTTTCGAGATCTCGTTCGCCGGAGTAACGCTTGTCGGCAAGCCAGGTGTCTTCGGCGCCCCAATAGACGTCTTCCTCCGGTTCCCAGACATCCGGGCGGCCGCCGGCAAAGCCGAACGTTTTGAAGCCCATCGATTCCAGAGCGACGTTGCCGGTCAGGATCATCAGATCGGCCCAGGAGATCTGGTTGCCGTATTTCTGCTTGATCGGCCAGAGCAGCCGGCGGGCCTTGTCGAGATTGACGTTATCAGGCCAACTGTTGAGCGGCGCGAAGCGCTGCTGACCGGCTCCCGCACCACCGCGGCCATCGCCGGTGCGGTAGGTGCCCGCGCTATGCCAGGCCATACGGATGAAAAGCGGACCATAATGGCCGAAGTCGGCCGGCCACCAATCCTGCGAATCCGTCATCAACGCATGCAGATCCCGCTTGAGGGCATTCAGATCGAGCTTCTTGAATTCCTCGGTATAGTTGAACGCCTTGCCCATCGGACTGGACAGGGAGGAGTTCTGATGGAGAATCTTGAGGTTCAACTGGTTTGGCCACCAGTCCCGGTTCGATCTCCCACCGTGGGCCGTGTGTGTGTGCGCAACCGGACATTTGCCGGCAGTCTCGGCTTTCGTATCCATATTTCTCTCCCTCGTAATTACTTGAATTGAGCCGTCCAGAGGAAATTCATCTTGAATCCTCTAGTAAGCGACCCGGTTTCATGGCCAGCGTGACGAAATGCCAGATACATGGAATATCCTTGTTGTTTCGGGCCTTCTTCGATGCTGGCTGTCCTGAAGCAGCCTGGGGTGCCGGCGTTCTGGATAGTCTGGGCGTCAATGAGCCGCACATTGTCGGCGGCCATTGTATGGGCCAAATGTGACAACACCTCATCATCGCTTATACACCATACCCAAGCCGCTTGATTAATTTAAGTTGGATTTACTGATTGCGGCGATAAGGTAGGGTTATGACGAACTTGACACTCAAGCAGCTTCGCTATTTCGAGGCTTTGGCACGACATGGTCACTTCGGACGCGCGGCGGATGTCTGTGCGATCTCTCAACCTGCTTTGTCGATGCAGATCAAGGAATTGGAAGAATCGCTGGGCACCGAGCTCTTCGAAAGAGGCGCGCGCCAGGTCCGGCTAACCAGTTTCGGAGAAGCGTTTGCGCTGCGCGTCCGCGATATCCTGCGCTCGGTCGACGAACTCGGAGATATGGCGCGCGCATCGCAAGACCGGCTGGCGGGGCGGCTGCGAATAGGTGTCATCCCGACGATCGCACCCTATCTTCTGCCTCAGATCATCGGCAATCTCACCCGCATGCATGACGGGCTCGATATTCACATACGCGAGACGTTGACTTCGAAGCTGGTGCAAGAGCTGACAGACGGCCGGCTTGACGCTGCAATTGTCGCGTTGCCGGTATCCGAACCCTCGCTGACCGAGGTTGCGCTGTTTTCTGAGAACTTCGTACTGGTTCGGCCCAGCGAGGACGAGGGCAAGCCGGTACCCAATCGCGAAGCGCTCCGCGAGATGAGGTTGCTTCTGCTGGAGGAAGGCCATTGTTTTCGCGATCAAGCTTTGTCTTTTTGCAATATGCGCTCGATGCTGCCGCGAGAGCTGCTGGACGGCAGCTCTTTGTCTACCCTGGTCCAGATGGTCAGCGCCGGTATCGGCGTCACGTTGATTCCCGAAATGGCGGTATCGGTGGAAACACGCTCGGCATCGGTGTCTGTCGCTCGCTTCAATACGCCCCAGCCCTCGCGAACCATTGGCATGATCTGGCGCAGGACAAGCCCCTTGGCCAAGCAGTTCCTCGAGATTTCCGAAATCGTTCGCCAATCAGCCGATGCGATGCGCGCGCAACACGATCTGATGTCTTCGTCGCTGCGACTGAGCGGCCGGTGAGATCGCATGATCCCGATTGGGCCTGTGGGTCATGCGACGCGCTCGAATATGATGCCGTAGTGATAGGGCGGTAATGCCTCGACGCGAACAGTTCGAAATCCCGCAGGTTCGACGACTTTCCTCACGGCGTCGTACGACATGCGCATATCCGTCCTCGGCCCACGCGGCTTATCAAGCACGACGGTCTGCTCCCTGGGCAGCGGATGCCAGTTGACGATCGAGAACTTGCCGCCGGGTCGCAGAACATGCCAGACCGCCCGCGCAAGGCCTGGCTGATCGGGAACTCCATGAAACGTGTTGGCGATCAAAACGTAGTCGACCGGTTCATCAAGCAGCGATGCGATCTCGCGTGCATCGGCGTTGATCCATTGGCGAACAGTTCCACCGAGCCGCTCGACCTCGACCTTTGCCTGTTCGATCATCCCGGAATCAAGATCGAGGGCATAGATGCGGCCATCGACCAGCTTGGCGAGCGGGGCGGTAAAATAGCCATCGCCACAGCAAAGGTCGAGCACGGTCATGCCAGGCCGGATGTCGAGCTGCTCCAGGACGTCCGTTGGTCGCGGCCAAAGTGCGGCCCACCAATCCCGGTCCGGCATCGAGGTCGCGGGGAACAGGTCGTCCATTGTTCTTCTCCTTGGACGCCGACGTCCATTTGGCTTCGACGGCCGAATCTATACAGCACCGAGCCGGCTCGATGCTAGGGTTTGGCCGGTTCCTTTCACACCCCATCCAAACGGTTGCTCGAAGCCCATTCCGGAAGATCCGTATCGACCGCAAAGCCGATCGCATCGGTTCAACGGCATCTCGACCAATGTGCTGGAGACGCGTGGGGACACCCTCCGTGGGCGCAGACAGATGGTTAGGCGATGCGCGAACTCGATCATTGTACGCCGGCTTTGGTCCAGTCACATTGGAAGATTAGGACAGGCTTCGAAAAACCTTTCAGACGGCGACGGCTCGCATGGGTGAAGAGATCGGCGGTGCCGTATTCCCGAAAAATGCTCTCCGACACAAGGACCTGGTCGGTAGAGGCGGCGGCGCACAAACGTGCTGCAAGTTGAACGGTCGAGCCAAACAGGTCGTTGCTGTCCGCGACAGGCTCGCCGCAATCCAATCCGATGCGTATATGAATGGGCTCGGGATTGCCTCGGTTGTAACGCTCGAATTCTTGCTGGATCGCTATGGCGCAATCGACGGCGGCGGTGATGGAAACAAAGGTCGCCATTATGCCGTCGCCGGTGTGCTTCACCTCGCGGCCCGAAGATTGGCCGAGGCATCTGCGCACAACGGCGTCATGTGCCCTGACCAGCTCAATCGCCATGCGGTCGCCGAGGCGCGATGTCATTTCCGTCGAGCCGACAATGTCGGTGAAAAGGATCGCCCTGTGGCCGGAATCCATTTCGGACGAGGATTGTCCCGGCACGCCCTCGGGGTCGTGAATTCGGCCGAGAAATGCCTCGACCGCGGACAACGAAACCTCGACAACTTCACCGGCAACGAAGCCGTGCGCCTCGCGGTGCACGCATTGTGCCGTTTCCATATCGGGCGCATCCATGAGACAAAACGCAGTTCCGCGCCTCTGATCGAACCAGTATGTGAGGAATTTGACCCCGTAACGATCTTGGATATCAAGGTCCTTGCGATGCGCTTCGGCAACGTCGGCTGCTGTGGTTCCCGACAGATCATGTCGATCCATGAAGATAGCCATTATTTGCCCCCGCTGGAATCTTCAGAATATAAGAATATCCTAATGGATTGGCGTGGCTCAGTCTATCTTTGGGATAATTGCGAGCGGTTGACGCTTGCCTGACCTCAATGCCTCTATAGCCTTCATGCTCCCAACGCTTCGTTGATGGATTGGATCAATGAGCCCGCAGGAAACGGCTTGCGCAGATAGGCGAAGCAACCCTCTTTCTCCGCGTCGGCTTGCAGCGCCTCGTCTTCAAGGGCGGTGATGAAGATGATCGGGGGGCAGGAACCATCGCCCTTCAACCGCCGTTGCAGTTCGATCCCGGACATGCCACCAAGATCCACGTCCAGGACGAGGCATTCCACGTTGCCGTCGCCGGTGCGTCTGAGAAAGGACTCGGCCGACGGATACTCTTCGGTGGCGAAACCATGGGCGTTCAAAAGTCGCTTGACGCTCCTCCGCATGCTTGCATCGTCCTCCACGATAGCGACCATATGGAGCGGGGTTGCCAATTTGTGCCTCTCTTCTATTCGCATGGGAGGATATTCGGCTCTCCGGCATGAGCTTATGCCTGGGGCGGCACGTCCGATATTGTCCTAAAGGGAAGCTGCCCGATGACTATACTTGATGATCAAGCATGCCTGTTCTCTCGGCGATCGACACAACCTCCGCCAGAGATCTTACGCCCAGCTTTTCCATTACACGATGCCGGTGGGCCTTCACCGTTCTCTCCGACGTCCCGAGGGAATAGGCAATTTGCTTGTTGAGATAGCCTCGTACGATGAGAGCAAATACCTCGGCTTCGCGCGGCGTCAGGGCGGCCACCAGGGCGCGAAGGGTGTCGATGCGTTCGTGTTCCAGCCGTCGTTTCTCGTACTGCGCCAAGGCACGGTCGATCGCCTCCACGACGACGGAAGCGGGAGCCGGCTTCTCCAGAAAGTCCTCCGCGCCCGCCTTGATGGCCCGCACGGAGGCCCTGATATCGCCACGGCCGGAAAGGTACACGATCGGCAGCAGGGGCGCTTTCTCCAGAAGTCGATTCTGCAGTTCGAGCCCGCTTAAGCCAGGCAGATCCAGATCGAGGAGAACGCAGCCGGCTCCCCCGCCAGGCAGTTGGTGTAGAAATTGGTCGCCTGATTCATAGAGGGCGACCTGGTAGCCGGATACCGACAGCAAACGTCCGACTGCGGTGCGGACGGACTGATCGTCATCGACGATGTGAACGGTGGGTTCCATTTGACTCATCCACTTTGGGCAAGGGGAAGCACAATTCGAAAGATGGCGCCACCTTGCGGGCGATTGCCGGCCGAAATCTTGCCGCCATAGGTCTCGACAATCGCGCGTGCGATGGAAAGTCCGAGACCGGTTCCGGTCGGCTTCGTCGTAAAGAATGGCTCGAAGACGCTTGCAAGTTGGCCGTCTGGAATTCCTCGGCCCGTGTCGGAAACCGACAGTTCGACCTTCGATCCGCGTGCCAGGGCGGTCTCGATGATGAGGCGTCGGTCGCAAGCGGCTACGTCCAGCATCGCGTCCATGGCATTCGTCGCCAGGTTGAGAATAACCTGCTGGACGTGCACTTTGTCGGCCCGGATCGGCAGCTTCCGCGGCAGAGGGTAAGTGTGAACCGCGACGCCCCTCCGCAGCGCCTCGCCGTGAAGTATCTTGATCGCGCTGGCGGCAACATCGTTGAGGTCGAATGTCTGACAATCGATGTCGCCCCGCTTTTTCAGCAGGTTCCTCACTTGCGATATGACTTCATGGGCGCGCTGATCGTCGTCCCGGATGTCTACGAGGATTTGCTCGATCAGCTTCAGATCGGGCGTCTCCGACCGAAGGATGACTGCCGCTGCCTCGGCATTGCTGCGGATGGCGCCGAGGGGTTGGTTGAGCTCATGTGCGATCGACGCCGATAAGGCGCCCGCAGTCGCGGACTGGTTGAGATGCACCACTTCGAGCAGACGACGGTGCGATTCGCTCTGTGCCTTGCGGCGGCGGCGGCGCTCAATAAGCAGCCCGGTGATGACAACGCCTTGCGCCGTTATGACGGCAAGCGTTGCGATGATCACATAGTGGTACTGCTCCCAGAACGTCTTTTCCTTGAACATCTGGATGGCGCCCGGCGGCAGATTTGCCGCGGACAGGCCCCAGTGCCGCAGTTGTCTTGCGTCTACAACATATGTCGGGGGAGCATCGACGCTGGACCCCCCCTTGCCGGCGATCGCGCCGAGGGCAAGATCGGCCATGGTCGTTCCGAGCGAGTTGAAGGTGACGAAATTGCCGCCGACAGCGCCGTAGTCGATATATGTGGGGTAGGGACCATAGATCGGTGCGCTGGCAGTCTGGGCGATCTGTCTGATTGCTTCGCGCGGAATGAAATTGCTGCCTGAGCTGTCCTTGAAAATGGTGAGGGCAAGAATGATGCTGTCTCGGGGCAGCTCGGCGACCCGCCTGGTGAACTCTTCGATCGTCAGGTTTTCCAGATAGGTGGTTTCGTAATCTTTCGAGAAGTTTGCAAGATCGGTTCGGGCGGTCGCAAGCCAGGCGCGGTCGAAGTCCGCCGAACCTCCGATGATGTAGAGGTGGTGTGCCTGTGGCTGCAGCCGGCGAGCCATCTCCGCCGTCTTGAGAATGTCGAATTCGCTGAGCGCGCCGATCATGTCGTCCGGCAGTTTCAGGTTGTTGGCGGTCGCACGGCTGAAGCCGCCGAAGATGATCTTCGCATGGTCCGCAAGGCCGTTGCGGTTTTGAACGATAAATCTTGCCGATTCCTCACCGAGCGCGATCACCACATCCGGCTGGCGATCGGCATATTTCGCCGAAAGATATCGAGCCATGCGTTCAAGGTGCTCGCGCTCCGGAAATCTCGAGAGATCGAGAAACTCAGAGAAGAGCTCGATCTTCGCGTTGGTCACTTCGAGCAGGCGCGTCCTCACCGCTTCTCCCGCCTCGGTCGTCGCGACTATCCGTTCATCGTATGGGTAGAGGATGAGGATGCGTGGAACACGGCGGGCAATCTCCATAGACGAAGAAGCTGCGGTGCCGAATATCGCGATAAGGAAGCAACAGATGGCCGCGCACCAACGGACCCCGCGCGATAGAACTTTCCCGCTCTGAAAGCCCATAGCCCTTCCCCCACGAAAAGCTGCACAACAATACCACCTGCGCGAAGCCTCGTCATCCTTGCAACCTTCGAAATATAACTGAGAAAATCGGCAACGATCACAGTTGCCCGAAGGTACAATATCGCTCCATGCCGCCCTTCGGTAAGTTCTAGGCGACGAGCGCCCTTGCAATGAGCAACGGCTGCTCGCGGTTGAACGTCGTTCTCAGCGAAGGCGTTCGGAATTTGAAATCGCTTCAGAAGTTTCGATTGGATTCAGATTGAACACGCGACCGGCGGCGCTCGACGCATTTTGTCGTAGTGCGCCACGATGAATCGTCCGGCCGGAAATCGCAACGGGAGGAAGTTAAGATGGACCGCAAGATGATCTTTGGCATCGGGGCGTTGGCCGCATCGGCCGCTCTTTGGTGTACAGTGTCTCCCCTCCAAGCTCAGGAGACGCAGAGGAAGCCCAACATTGTCGTCATCATGGGTGATGACGTCGGCTGGTTCAACATCGGCGCCTACCACCGGGGCATGATGTCAGGCAAGACGCCAAACCTCGACAAGCTGGCGTCTCAGGGCATGATGTTCACCGACTATTATGCTGAGGCGAGTTGCACAGCCGGCCGAGCGAGTTTCATCACGGGTGAGATTCCGTTGCGCACTG